>CAUZJO010000066.1:0-25572 GCA_963580245.1 Candidatus Sumerlaeia bacterium
GTTTCATGGCGCCAACTTTCGCAAGGTTTCGGCGGCGACTGACCGCTTTTCTTGCAAAACTATACACCACCCACCAGCGTTTTGATCCCATTGTTGTTGGGCAAGGGGTCTTTTTCAGGATCGACTACTTAAAGATCGACCAGAGAATATGGATTTCGCGACTGTCTTCAGCAGTCACGTATCTGGAAAGCGGCCATAAGTTCAAGCCTTTGGGGTTTTTGAGGGGTTCCATGGCATGAAATCAGCCACAGCCTGCCATGGCAATTGCTATCGCCAAGAGTAGCCATCGCATCCCGCCCATAATACATGACCTCCCTATCAACCACGCTCTATGCCTAACCTGTAGGAATAGACGCCATAAGACAGATTTTATTTCACATATTTTTCGAGGAGGCTAGTAATTAAACCAATTCGCTGAGCGGCTGGCCCGTCTTGTCATCGATGGCGTTGGCGATCTTGATTGGTCGGCCGATGGGTGTCATGTATGTCTTGTTCCAGTCGATCCCCAGGGCCTTGTAGAGAGTTGCGTACAAATCGCCGACTGACACCGGCCGCTCGGCGACTTGTCCCCCCTGATCGTCGCTGGCCCCGATGATTTGCCCACTCGCCAACCCGCCGCCGCCGACCAGGCATGACCAGCAATGCATCCAATGGTCGCGGCCGAGGTTGACGTTGATGTGCGGCGTGCGGCCGAACTCACCCATGCATATCACGATCGTCGATTCCAGCATGCCTCGCTCGTCGAGGTCGCCGATCAGCGCCGCTAACGCCCTGTCCAGCGGTGGGGCCAATTTCTCCCGGTTTTTCGCGTCGTGATCGCCGTGCGTGTCCCAACTGTTCCCGTGATAGCCCGCGGCCGTGACGAACCGCGCCCCGGCTTCCACCAGGCGCCGCGCCAAGAGCAGGCTCTGGCCGACCGTGTCCCGCCCATATCGGTCGCGCGCCGTGTCCGGTTCCTTTGAGATGTCGAACGCGTCGCGCACCGCCGGGGTCAGCACCATCTCTAAGGCCTGCTCCCTGAACGTGTCCATGGCTGCGTACTCGGCCCGCGCGACCTTCTCGCGATGAAACTGGTCCCACAACTTCAGGAACGACCGACGGTTTTCCAGTCGCGCGAGGCTGACCGACTTTGGCAGGCTGAGATCCGTCACCCTATAGTCCGGCTTGCTTGGGTCCGGCACGACCAATGGATTGGTTTGTGGACCGAGAAACGCGCCGTCCCAGAACTTTTCGTATTGTCTTTCCGTCGTCCACTGCGGCACCAAAACGTGCGGCGGAACTTCGTTGATCGCGCCCAGTTCCTTGGTGACGATCGCTCCCGCGCTGGGGAATTTCATCGACGGGTTGGGCCGATGCCCCGTCAGGGCGTAATTGGTCGCCTCGGGATGATTGTCTTCCTCGCCGTGCATCGATCGAATGATCGAGAGCTTATCCATGTATTTGGCGACACTCGGATACAATTCCGAGATCTGAATGCCCTCGACGTTGGTTCCGATCGGCTTGAAGTTGCTGTTGGGTTTGGGGTCCCAGCTATCGACCTGGCATTGCCCGCCTTCAAGCCAGACGAAGATCACCGATTGGGCCTTCGCCGCCCGATTGACGTTCTCGGCTCCCGCCAGCACCCGAAACTGAAGAAACTGGCTCAGGCTGAGTCCAAACAGGGAAAGCGAGCCGGCTCGGATGAAATCCCGCCGATTCATTTCTTTCCGCGTGCAGGTCATGCAGCCAGCTTTGACGAGGTCTAACATGGGCGATTTCCCTTCGGATCAGCGCATCCCGGAAGCGGACCGCTCCGCTACCGGCTTCTTAATGATTATACATGAACTCGCTGGAGTTGAGCAACCCCCATAGTACGTCGTGCAGGGCGTCGCGACGCGATTCCAGGGCGGCGATCATCGGGGCAATCTCTTCGGCCTCGCGCTCGCTCGGAAACCGACTCAGCGCCGCGAGGCAAAACGTCTCGATGATCTGCGAATCGGTCAATCCCTGCTCGATCATCCTGTCGACCCGGTTCGGCCCCGTTTCAAACTTCTCGGTATAGGTGCGGCCGGCCAATTGGTGCAATGCCTGCAGGGCGTTGGGTGTGTTGTCGCGTTCGGGCACCATCTCGCGGTTGGTGCGACCGTAAATATCGAGGAACCGGCTGGGATAGGTGTCGGACTCCCTGAGTTGCACCGCGCGCGTGCCGACCGGCAGTTGCGCGCCGCCGCCCGAGGCGTAGCGGAAGACTTCAGGCGACTCGGTGATGTCGGAAATCGCGTCGAGCAGCATTTCAGCGTCGAGCCGTTTCGGAATCCAATGTGAGTAGTTCGTGGTATCCTTTTGGTTCGTCGGATTCGTCATGCCGGAGAGCTGATACGCGCGTGACTGGACGATGGTGTGGATCAGGCGCTTCAGGCTGTGATCGTGGTCCCGGAAGTCGCGCGCCAACGCCTCGAGCAGTTCGGGATGCGTCGGGGGATTGGTCGAGCGAAAATCATCGACCGGATTGACGATGCCGCGCCCCAACAGAGAACCCCAGACTCGATTGACCGTGGCTTCGGCGAAATAGGGATGAGTGGTCATCCATTCGGCCAGTGCCAGTCGGGGATCATCGCTCCTTTTCTCGGTTAAGCCCGCTCCATCCAGGAAGGCGGGTTGAACTTCCTGCTTCGTTCGCGGATGCAGGACCGGCCCGCCTTTGCCGTGGTCGTAGTTGCCGCCCGGCAGGTCGGTCACCGGCGCGCTGTAGTACCCCGGGCCGTATCCCCGGGTGCGCCCGAAGAACGCCGCCAAACCCCAGAACTGATCCTGGCTCCAGGACTCGAACGGATGGTTGTGACATTGCGCGCAATCCATCCGCCGGCCCATGAACACCCGCACCTCCTCCGCCATCATCGACTGCGGAGTCGGCCAATGGGCGTAATGCCGACTGGGGCCGTCGTAACCCTGGGGGGCGATGCGCTCGCGGGCGATCTGGTCGTAGGGCTTATCCAGCGCGACGCTCTTGCGAATCCAGGCGTGATAGAGGCTCGTTCCCTTGGAGCTGAATCCCGCTTGATAAAGCGCGACGCGGAAGACTTCCGCCAGCCGAAACGTCCAGTAGTCCGCGTACTCGGGCGACGCGAGCAGCGTCTCGATCAGTTTGTTGCGCTTATCGGGATCCGTATCGTTCAGGAACGCCTTGACGCGCTCGGGTGGCGGCAGCCGCCCCGCCACGTCCAGACACACCCGCCTCAAGAAATCCTCATCGCTGCACAAGTCGGACGGGACGATATTAAACTTTTCGAGCTTGGCGAAGATGTGTTCGTCGATAAAATTGTGCCGCGGGACTGCCGGGTAATCGCTCACGCGCGAGGCGATCACTCCCACGCCGCAGATGCCCACCTGGCCCGCCGCGCGGATCATGATCCCCGTTTCACCGGTCGCCACCGCCTTGACCCGGCCGTCGGGCCCGATTTCGGCCACGTCCTTGTTATTCGACGCGAACAGAACCTTGTCGGTGAAGTCCTCGATGTGGCCGTTGGAAAAATGCGCCGTCACCAGTATCTGACGAACGTCGCCCGCGCTCATCACGGCGGCCTTGGGAAACACCTCGACGCGCTCAAGGGTGGCGATCGCCTCACCTTCCTCGCCAAACGCCGCCCCCTCGCGAATCCATTGCAGCACCGTTTGATATTCGGGTGAATCCGCCTTCAAGCGCAACCCGCCGTCGTGTTCCACCGCCATCGATGGCTTGCTCAGGAGCAGGCTTTGCTCGGGCTGTTCCAGATTGATGCGCGGTACCTGATCACCCCCCGGTTCGGCCGTCAGCACCTGATATTCGCCACCCTCCAGGATCCACTGGTAGTCCTCGCGCGGGTAAAGCGCATTCGACGAAAGCTTGAATCCACCCTTGCCCTTAACGCTGCCGTGACAATCCGAGGTGTTGCAACCCTGCTTGGTAAGAATCCCGGAGATATCCTGAGCGAAGTTGATCGGGCGAGTGTCCTGGGAGCCTTCGATCGTCAGTCGCGCCTCCGCCGAGCGGTCGCCATAAGCGGCGGTCACCGTCACTTCTCCATCCGCCAGCGCCCGCGCCTGACCCCTGGGATCGACGTGCGCCAGCGTCGGGTCGGAAACCTCGAATGAAACGGATTCGGTCAGATCGCGCTCCAGACCATCCGCGAACACACCCACGACAACGAACCGTTGCGCCCCTTGTCGCCCCCGCAACGCGCGCGATTCCGGGACGATCCGCAAATCCACCAGTTCACTATCCGCCGCCGACTCTTGGCGCTTGGCCTTGAGCGCCGTCACCTCCGCGTCCCGGAGCTGCCGGCCGCGATTTAGGTCAAGCACGTAACGCGCCACCAGCCCGATCTCTTCGGGTGTCAACTTTTCGTTTTGGGGTTTCATCAGGGTACCGGCGATGCCTTCGGCGATCGTTCGCTCGATATCCAGTAGCGCGTACCCGTGGGTCCATTGCGCGTCGACCAGATTCAGCGCGGGGTCCTCCGCGTTTCCATCCGCCTCGTGACACATCGAGCATCGATCCTTGAAAATGGCGGCCGCTCGCTCGAGCGAGGCCCCTTCCAGAGGCTCCAGGACGTCGTCTGACGTTACGGATGCCGCAGACTCCGCAGATGCAGATGCAATCTCCTCGGCCGGCTCTTGCGCTGGGACTTCATCGGCGGTCGATGGCGGTGATATCAGTGACAGCAGCGTCGCCCAGAGGCAAAACGCCGCCATGCCCATTCGGGCCGAACCCGCGATCGGTGTCTTGTCACGCAACTGACTAAATCTCCGTTTACCTTGGTTCTTGTGATCCATCTCGGTGCTTTCTAGAGTTGGTCCGTCGGCTCGCCGCACACGCCTAACGTACGACCATGATTGGAAAATCCATCACATGGATGGATTCGCCGGGTTTGCCCTGCACGACCGGGCGGACATGCACGCGAGCGTAATGCGGAGTGAGCGTCGCCGGGGCGTCGGCGGACGCCAGCAGCAAGATGCTCGCTTTCTGCGATCCCGGAACATACCAATCTTTGTTGATCATCTCGAAGGGCTCGCCCGCCTCCGGCTCCACTTGAGTCGTTGGGAGCGCCTGGATGCCTTCGGGCAGGTTCTCGACCGTAATCGCGACGTTGCCCGTGTAACCTTCCTCGTGGCTGGAGACAACCGTCAACGTGCGTGCCTGCCCCGGGGAGGTATTGACGACGCTCAATGACGATGGGGACGAGGCACCCGCGCCCGCCGAGTTGATTTGGACCTGAACGCCGCCCACGTGCGGAATTTGAGGTCGCAGAAGCAGCCGATACTTGAAGTCCGCGCCACCCGCCCGCGACGTGATATCCCGAACACGTACCGTGTATTCGCCCCCCTGGTCGAAGCCGAACAGTGTTTTGGGCTCGGCGATCACGACCCAGTCGTCTCCGTCCCCCCCGACCCGCTTGAAGAGGTTGTGCGCCACTTCCTCGCCCGACGCATCGTGAACGGCGACCCACGGCGTGAAACGGTAAGGCTGCGCGTCGAGCGTCTGGATTTCAATCGCAACCCGCGCGGGACCCGCCAGCGAGAATTTGAAATGATCCGCGTCCCCGGGCCGCTCGATCGCTCCCTCGGCGATACCGGGGTACTTCATCGCAACGGCCTGATCCGGCGCATCGTTGGGTTCGGTTTCACCAATGACCTCGAGCGCGCCGGTGGTTTCCGCGCCCGGCGCCGCCGCGTTCGGTTCCGGCGGCGTTCCCGCGGAGGATTCGCCGACGGCGGCCGCCACGGTTTTGGGCGCCGGAATCGCCGCAGCCGATGTGCGCGCCATGAGATGTTTCAGTCGTTCGGGACCGATCCCGCGCCCGAAACGGCCATCCTGGACGATCTTTGGGGACACCAGGTCTGGACCCTTTTCCCCGGCCGCGTCGCTGGTGACGATTCTCAATTGGTAGGCGAAATGAGGTTGGTACACCCCCAGGAAGGATTTCACGCTGACAAGGTAGCGGCCCGCCGCTTCGAAGCGATACGTAAACCGTCCCGGATCGTCGCTTGAGATCAGCGCCACCGGACGGCCCGGGTCGAACCAACTGCCCCCCAGGTCGTGCAGACTCAGCACCGGATCCAGCCCGAATCCCGCGGCCGCCTCGAACAGATATTCCCGGCCCGCCTCAGCCTCAAACGCGTAATAATCCAGTTCCCCCTCGGTCTCGATTCGAGCGTTCACCACCACCGGCGCCCCGACGGGCTGCGCGGTCGGCGGCGTGGCGTGGGCCGTCGCCGCCTCCATGACGACCGGCTCGGTATTGACCCGAAAAGGGATCGTATTGGACAGCCCTCGCGTGGTCAGCAAAGCGATCGAGTGGTGCCCGATTCGCGCCGTCGGGTCGATCACCAGCCGTACGTCAACCGTCGACCCAGATTCGGCTGGGTCGACTGCCGCCTCCAACCCCGCCGAGCTGCGTGTCATTCGCGGCGCGCCGGAGGCTGGATTCGGATTATCAGCTTTTTCGAGTACGTAAGATTGCGTGTCGGGACCGAACCATGCAACGGACGCCCCATCCAGCTCCGACCCCATCAGTTTCAGTTGCAAAACCGTGCCGGGCGCGCCCCCGAGGGGGAAGACGGCATCGAGCCGCGGGTCCGCGGAGACTGCGGCCGCTAGCGTCATGAGAGCTGTGAACACCGTGAGCGGTCGCATGACCTTCCCTTCACTCATCGACTTATCGGCATTTTCGCGTCTTCGCTTGTCGGCTTAGTAAGAAAAATGCTGATTCCCGCTCCAGGCTCACGACGTTTATCCTCCTGATACGAGCCCCATCTGAACGCCCGCCCCTTCACTGGAACCAGGCAGACATTTAAAAATGAGAGCGGCCCGGACGAGGCTGATCAATTTCAGAACGTCCGAATTTCGAACCAGTTCCATCGCTATTATCGCGCCGCCCGAGCCGCATGTCAATCGTTTTGCGCAACCCGGCTTCCGATGACGTACATGGTTGAATTCACTAAGGACCTGAGCCCTCCTTTATGACCGTTGCCCCGCCTAGTCCACCAGATAGCCGCTCACCTTGATGGGGACGGCGGCTCCATCGAGTCGTTGACCGAAGTTCTCGTTCTCCCCGTCGATCAGCGGCGCGACGTCCTCGTCGCCATACCAGACCACCAGGAACTCATTATCCGTGCTGTTCCAGGCCGCGTCGGGCTCCCACGCGTCCAACGCGGAATCCCCATCAATTCCCATATCGCTGATCCGTTCGTCGGGGCCGACCTCCGCTCCCGTCGCGCCTGCGACCACCTGAAAGAAGATCTCATTTTCATCATTGACCTGGGGGGCCGTGTCGTCGTCGCCTTGCCAAACCACCAGGTAGACGTTATCGCTGGCATTGTACGGAACGCTGGGGGTATGGGCGTCAAAACTGGAGCTTCCGTCCGTCGCCCCCATATCGCTCAGACGCAGGTCTCCGCCGATCTCGGCCCCGGCGTCGCTGATCCGCAAATTATACCATAACTTTCTATTTCTCAAATGGGAAATATGGGCTGAGTACTTTGCTCGAATCGAACTCAGTAAACTTTCGACGATTCTCTTTTCATAATGGCTCGCGGTTGCACCAGTCTCATATACGCCCCTATGGTGTTTGCGATCGCGAATTCTCCTTGCAATATCCCCCCTTTTGCCTTTCGCGTCATCCGCGTCCTTAAAGATCTGAGTCAGCATCGTGGTGTCGTTGTTAGAGAGAATGACCTCGGGCGTGATCGGGGTATCCTGGGCAACACATCCAAAATAGCGTTCGAAATAGTGGTCGTATATTCGACGCAATCGATGCATGTAGACTTGCAGATTCATTTGATACCTTGCCAAAACCAATGCCTCATAAGTATGGATTCCCTCGCGGTCCAATGCAATTGAAAGAGCGCCTTGCTCTTCGATCACGTCCAAGCATTCAATCATTCTGCGATAGTCGAATCGTTCATAATCAACGCCGCAATGGTAAGAATCCCTCAACAAATAGTCCGCACGGTCCCCGTCCATCTCCCCTGAGACAAGATCGCGCAAAAACTGGAGCTGAGAGGGGAAATCTTTGCCCGGTTTGATAAGTTGTGGCGTCCATTTCGCCAATTCTTCACCGTAAAGATCCGTTAAGAGTGAGCCAAGTAAGTCTTCCTCCTGAATAATCTTCACCGTCAGACTCTCATGGCCAGAATCGGCGTGGACGACTTTCTCGGCCGCGTGAGAAAAAGCCGCGTGACCCGTGTCATGGAGCAATGCGCTGAGTCTAACAATCTGGTGGGTCTTGGCAAGGGGCCGATTCTCAAACCCCTGTAATTCTTTCAGGTTACCCTCGATTAGGCCGCCTTTCTTGGCGATCAGGCTATCGAATGCCCGTGTGGCAATTTCCATCACGCCAAGTGAGTGTTCAAATCGCGTATGAGTGGCGCCCGGATATACGAACTCAGTGAGAGCAAGCTGCCGGATGTAACGCAGGCGACGGAAGATGGGATGATCGATAATTCTTCGTTCATTCTCGGAATAGTGGAGGAATCCATGTATCGGGCAGCGGATGCGTTGCGTCGGCTCGTCCTGCGGAGTCAGACACTTGGGCCTTCGGAATTGACTCAATCCCTCGCCTCCTCTCTTAAACAACTCATATGAATTATAGTTGGGGATTTTGGAGTCAACCTTTTTTCGCCCATGTGAGAGCCCCCTCCACCCCCGCTTGACCAAAGGGTTGACTTGCTTTCATTGATGCCCCCGCACATCGTCGGCCAGGCGCCAGGTCCAATGTTGCCACGATCTCCGGCTTGGGCCCGAGATCGTGGCATAAGGGCCACGCAGGGCCTAAATGAATCCATGAATCATTGAAAATAAATAACTTATGGGTCTTCCCATGACTTCAGGCCCGCTTTTACTTCGCCCACTTACAGGAGGGGAATACCCATATAGCGACATTTTTGAAATAGAATCAGTGGCCCGCGTGTCCTTTAATAAGGCGGAGGTGAGCAGTCCTCAGGGGGAAGGAAGGCAAGTTTTGGCGCCAGGCAGACAGGATTCACACCTTCCGCTGACCGATCAGGAGCTCTTCGACCTGTTGTACGAAGAGTGGAGCGAACCAGTTTACCGTTACTTGGTTCACCTGATCGGCAGAGGGGGTCTGGCCGAGGACCTCTTTCAGGACACATGGATGAAGGCCATCGAAAACCACCAACAGCTCCGCGATCACGAACGGTTCGGCCCCTGGCTCTTCCGTATCGCGCGCAATCTGGCGTTCAATCAGCTCCGCCAGCACCGGCGCAAGGGGCAGGTCTGGATCCTTAGCAACCTGACCAATCATGAGGATGGGGAGGTCGAGGACCTGATCGGCCGGCAGCCGGGCAACCTGCCCGACCCCCGTCAACGCGCCATCGACGAGCAGCGCCGCGGCATCCTTCAACAAGTGATCACGGACCTGGAGCTGCAGACCCAAGAGATGCTGCAGCTCCGGTATTTCGAGCACCTGACCCTGCCCGAGGTGGCCACCGTGTTGGGCGTCCCGCTGGGGACCGTGTGCACGAAAATCCACCGGGCCCTCAAGGCGATCCGCGGGGTCATGCAAGCCAGAGGTTTTCGGGAATTGGGAGCGATGTAAGGCGGCGAACGAAGATGCAGCAAACGTGTAAAGAACTCCAACAGTTGGTTTTGGACGCGAGGAGCCGAGACTTGAGCGATCGTCATCGCCGTCACCTAGAAGTCTGCCCGCTCTGCCGCGACGTGGCCCAGGAAGCCGCCGTCACGCCGGCGGTGCTCAATGCCGCCGCCCGCTGGGCCTCCGAGCGCGATCCGGTCACCCTGCCCAAGGAACTGAAAGCCCGGGTGCGGTGCCAGGCGCTGGCGCGGCTGGGCGTGGACCCCATCGCCGAGTCCGCCACCGAACCACCCACGCATTTCGCCGTCCGGAAAGAGGCCGATGACCTGGCCCTCGGGTGGTTCGACCGGCTGGGATCCGTTTTCGGCGTCGGTATGGGTCGCCGATTGGCCTGGTCTTGCGCTATACTTATCGCCGTGGGATTGGCCGCGCTGGTCGGCGCGAGGCGGGGGGGCGGCCCCATTGGCCAAGTCGATTATGCCGCGCCCCTGGCGACCTTGCATCAGGGAGGAGATGTCTTTCAGCAAAAAGGCCTTGCGAGCAAGCTGCCGATCCATCGCCACGCCCGGATCGAGACGGCGGGCGACGCCAGGGCGGTCGCTCAGCTCGGCGAGGACGCCCGTGTGCGCCTGACCCTCGACCAGGCCACGGAGATCCGGGTCGTCCAGTCCCGCCGGATCGACCTGGACAAGGGTTCGGTGTGGCTCCGCGTGGAACCCGAGGGAAAAGGGTTTCTGGTAAAGACGCCCAACGCGGTGATCGAGGTCACGGGCACCCGATTTGGCGTAACGGTTGACCAAGGCCAAACCCGCGTCGACGTGGCCAAGGGAACCGTCCTGGTCGGCCTACCCGCCGCAAAGGAGCGCGTCGAGTTAAAATCAGGGTTCCGGCTGGTGGTGAAGGGGCAAGACATTTTGAAACCGATGCCCCGCGAGCTGGGAGATGCGCTGCCCGAATGGGTACTGGCGGTGTTGGCCAAGGAGGACATGGCCGCCGCCGGCGCTTATCTGCCCAGCATACAGCCGAAAAGTCCCGCGCCGGATGACCGATAAGACAATGTGATGAACCGAACGACCTTCAGCCCCAAATTCGAGCTTAAACATCCCCCGGGATTCGGCGAGTCAGTCATCGGGCGGCGACGGGTCGGGTTGACCTTGATCGAGTTGCTGATCGTTATGGCCGTGATCGGTCTGTTGGCCGCCATCGGGATGTATAACTACCAAGAGGCGCAGACGCGGGCCAAGGTCTCGGTGAGCAAGTCTCAACTGCGCACGTTGAGCGGGGCGATCGAGGGGTATCACGTGGACCACGGTTCCTATCCCATACCGATCCCCTCGTTTCCCGACGACCCGTTCGGGGTGGTCGCCTCCCACGCCCTCAAGTCGCTGACCACGCCGGTGGCCTATGTCAGTCCCGCCGCCTTCGAGGATCCCTTCGGCGCGTTGCGCCTGCAATTCGCGCACGGCGAAGGCGTCAAGCTTTCCGACGATGATCCGTTTCGCCCCCCCACGCCGGGATTCAATACGAACCAGTCGCTCTTATTCTTCCAATATGGCCATTTTGCCTGGCTGATCGGGAATAAGGACATGTGGGTCGATGGCTATTCGGCGGTCAGCATCGGCCCGGACAAAGCGGACTCGTTCATCGTCTACTATCCCTTCCCCGATGACCTGCCGCCCGCCGCGGTCTTCTTTGGCGTCCTGGATGCCCAGGACACCGTCTACGATCCCACCAACGGAACCGTCAGCCAGGGCGACCTGGCGATCTTCGGCGGGGCGTTGCCCACCGGCGGCCTGGTTGGTGGGGGCAATCTCTAGGAGTCACCATGGCACGCGATGGCGCAACCAACCATCGCCTTCTGACCCAGTACGCGCAGGGCGCGGCGGCGGCCTGCTTATGGGGGGCGATCATCTTCTCGACGTGGACCGTTCCCTCCCCACGCGCCGCAAGCATCGACGATCCGTTCGTTACCATGCCCAAGCCCGACCAGGGCGTGACCCTGTTGGGGGTTGCCGGGAGCCCCGGGATCGTAACGCCCGACCTCGTGCCCGAGGACGCCGTCGCCGCCGATTTTAATTGTGACGGATACACCGACCTGGCGGTGGCCTACGCGTTCTCGGAAACGCTCATCTGTTTTTTCGGCAGCGAGGAGCAGACGTTCGTGCCCGCGCGCCGCAAGGATGTGGGATTCAACGCCGGTGCGCTCGACGACCTACCGCGCACATTGTTGGCCGAAGATTTCGATCAGGATGGTTTCGTCGATCTGGCGCTGCTCAATTCGGGCAACCCGGACATCAATCGCCCGGTTCCCGCCGGGCCCTCGCTCGGCATCCTCTACGGGGCGCCCAATGGCGACTTTGAGCCTTTCGAGCCGATTCCGCTGAGCCCGTCCGAGGGCTTCTCGCCGCTGTTCTCGATCATGATGGAAGCCGGCCGGTTCGGCGAGGACGACGCCCCGCACCTGATTGTTGCGCATCCCGACGCGCGCGTTTTCAGTCTTATCCGCCATATCCACGGTCGCCTTTGGGGCCAGGCCGACCTGTTTGAAGTCGAGACCGAGGGGTTCGGCCCGGTCGCGTTCAAGGCGGTGGACCTTGATTTCGATGGTCTGGGCGACCTGATCGTCCTTAATCGAAACGATATTCAAGTTTGGAAGGGGGACGCGGAGGGGGGATTTGCGCAGCGCCGCCGGATCGCGGACCCAGCCGAGGTGGCCGCCAGAAATTTTACGGCGATCGAATTGGCCGATTTCAATCAGGACGGCCGCTGGGACCTGGTCGCGCTCGAGGGTGGAACCAATCGGATGCGCCTCTTCATGGGACTGGAGGTCTCGGGCGAATTCCAAGATGTGATCAATATCTCATTGACCCGCGCATCCGGGGCCGGCGACGCAAACTTGACCAATGGCCCGATCGACCTGGTGGTCTATGACGCCAACGCGGACGGCTTTGACGATGTCGCCGTGATCTTCCTGCTCAGCGGCGGCGGCGCGATCTATTTCGGTCAAGCCGATCCGGCCAACGCGCCCCTGGTTTTCCGCCGGGCCTTCGATACGGCCGTCCGCCCGCGAGCCTTGCTCAAGGCCGACATCAACAACGACCGCCGTCCCGACTTGGTCATCGTCAACGAAGGGGACCAGCTCATCGCCGACAATCAGGATCTGGTTTTCGATTTCAACGAGTTCGACCGGCCCCCGGCCGATCAGTCGATCGGCGATGCGCCGACGTCTCCGGGCATCTCGTTTCCTCCTTCCCTGGATCGCCCGCGCGGGTTGGCGTGGGACCGGACACGCGGGACGGTCTGGACCATCGACCGCAAGCAGCGCCTGTTCGCCCAGATGACCGGGGAGGGAGACATCATCCGGGAATCGGTGATTCCGATGGACCTCCCCCGTTTGGTCGATGGAAGCCTTCAACAGGTCTTTCAGGACCCCTCCGACCTTGCCGTTGATCGGGAGGGCAACCTATGGATCGTCGATCGGCTGGCCGCCAGTCTCGTCACCATGACAGCGCAGGGTCACGTCATTGAGGTCATCTCCACGCTCGAAGCGCTGGAGATGCCCCGACCCACCGGCGTGGCCTACGACCCGCTCCACCATCGATTGTTCATCTGCGATCCGACCGAAACGCTGCTCGTCGAGATTCCTCTCAGCGGCGGGCCGCCCATTTTCCGCCGACTCCGCGCCATGCAGGACCTGGCCTATGACGAAAGGCGCGGTAGCCTGTGGGGCGTTCCCGCGGACGAACCGTTCTTCCTTCTTCAGATTCGATTGGAGAACAATACAAGCCCCGACGTGGGGGTGACGCTCGGTCCGGCGTTGCCGCTCGGCGAGCTCGCGCCCATTCTGCGTCAGGTGTTGGCGCTCTCGGTGGCCTACGACGCCGAACACGGGCGCTTTTTCGTCCTGACCGACCAGGGGGCGCTGGTCCTCTTTGAGGAAGAGAGCGAGTCGACGTCGATCCGGGAGTTGAGGCTGTTGCGCGAGATTCGGGCGGTGGCCAACTCCTTCGAGGACACGCTGTTGTTGGCCGATTCGGGGTTGTTGGGCACGATCGCGCGCATCAACCTTCATGGCGACGTACTCGACCACTTTCAGATCAATCCTCTGGACGTGTGGCCCCCCATTGACATTCGCGGCCTCAGCAGCAACCGCGGCATCATATATGTGCTCGATGGCGGCCAGGGGCGGGTCGCCAACGTCGGCTCGGTCTTTCGATTTGGTCCACGAGGCGACCGGTTGGGGCGCATCGCGACGGGTCTGCCTCTGGGGCGGCGAGTCCGGGGTCTGCATTTCGACCCGGTCGGCCGGCGGCTCTTTATCGGGACGTTGGGCCGGCTGATCGAGCAGCCCTTCATCGAGCCGATCACTATCGAGCCGGTTCCCACCGAGCCGATCGACGCGAATGAGATGGACGAGCGCCCGATCGTCTCGCACCACATCACGACCGTCCACTCGCCGAGTTCGATCTCGGCGGGTCCGGAGGGATTTGCTGTTACGATGTTTGCCCCCGAGCAGGGTTTTCTCATTTTTTTCAACCCCGACGCCGATGCAACCGTGGACCGCAGGACGAAACTTGCGCGCATCGGACCGTTGCCGCTCAAGTTTCGCCCCCTGGCGGCCGTTCCAGCCACCCATTCAAATAACGCATGGCACCTGGTTGGCGCCGGCGAGTCCAGCGTTTTGCTGGCCACCGAGACGCCGACACCCTCGAACGCGGCGGACTCGGCGTGGCTCCACTATGAGTAAACGAGGAGGGATCCCGTCCCGGCTTCCAAGAGATTTTCATCTTTTTCGCATTTGATGAAATAAACATCGATTTTTGAGTGTCATTCGTTAAGGGCGAGACATTCGCGAGAGCATGCCAGATATGGAACACAATTGTCATCAAAGCAGCGGGGGGGAAGGGTCAAATGGACGGACCAATGATCATGCCCGCTCTGTTTGTTGTGTTGGCGGTTTCGCCTTCTGGCATCGATGTAACAAACCGAAGGGAGTTAGCGTCATGATTTACGCTGCCCATTCAATGTGGACAAGGCTTAGAGGGGTCGTATCCATCTGCGCGATGAGCGTGGTGGCCGCCTTGGGAGCGTCCCCGGCGGGGGCGACCCTGAGCGGAGGGATCGAACCGGGGGTGATCTTCGGTCAGGTAACGGCGGTCCGTGCCGACGGGGCGGTCGTCCCGATTCCCGGCGCCCACGTGGTGGCCATCGGCCAGACGGTCGAGCCGGTCTTCGAGGCGTTCACCGATCCTGAAGGATTCTACGAGTTTTCCCAGATCCCGGCCGGGGGGTATTTCATGGAGGCTTCGGCCGATGGCTACAGTCACGCCGAAGCGATGGTGGACCTGCAGCCCGGCCATGAGGAGCGGGTTGACTTCCGGCTCGAACCGTTCGCTTTTCTGTTCGGCGAGATCGCCGGCATCGTGACCGACGTCAACGGCGTCCCCGTCGAGGGGGCGTTTGTCTATGTACCCCATCCTTTTGCCGATGCCACGGGCGCGGAGCCTGATTCGACCGACCCCTTCGTTTGGACCCACACCGACGCGCAGGGGCATTATCATCTGGGCGGCGTGATCGTCGGCCTCAATCTGTTGCACGTCAATCATCCCGATTACGAACCGGCGCGCAAGGAGGTGCAGGTCCATGGCAACCAACTCAGCATCTGCAACTTCGAACTGATCCCGCTCAACAATCAAGGGACCGGGGGCTTGGGGGTCAAGGTTCGCGACGCGCAAACCAACGAACCCATACCCGGCGCCAATGTCGAAATAGAAGGTTTCCATACGTTCGCTCCCCTGTTTACCGATGAAAACGGCGAGCTGGTCGTCGACGGCATCCCCGTCGGCGAGCGGGGCGTTCACGTGTTTAAAGATGGGTACCATCCGGATTGGCAAATCGTGCTGATTCAGCACGGTGAGATCACCCCGGCCGAATTCCACCTCCAACCGATCGAGCCCCCCGAGTTCGGGGCCATCCACGGCAAGGTATTCGATGGGGTCACCGGCGAGGGGATCGGTGGCGCCCAGGTGCGCTACCGGCTGATCAATCCCAGCATCCGGCCCGATGAGGGTCCGTCGCCGACGGGCGACCCCAATGACCCCGCGACCACGGACCCCAGCGTTCCGGGCGATCCGGACGACTCGCGGGGCGTTGTCGAGACCAATGCGAACGGCGGTTTCGTCATCGACGGCCTCATCGCGGGACCCTACGCGCTGCACGTCAGGGCCGAGGGCTACTACGATAGCTGGAGACGCGTCCTCGTCCATGCGGGCCAGGTGACCGAGGTCGAAATCCCGATGCGCCCGATGGTCCCGAACGAACCGGGACAGATCGCCGGTCAGGTGACCGACGCGCTCACGGGCGACGCGCTCGCCGGCGTGTGGGTCTTCTTCCACCGCATGGACGATCAGCTCCCGGCCATCGACCTGATCGACGCCACCGATATTTCGCTCCCCCACGTGCGCACCGACGCCAACGGCATGTACGAAACCCCACGGCTGCGCCCGGGCGAGTACCTGCTCGTCTTCATCGCGAGGGGTTATAATCGCGAACGCAAGCTGGCCGAGGTGATCTCGGGACAGGTTACCCGGTGCGACATGGCCCTCACGCCGTTCGATCCGCCGTTGCCCGGCGCAGTTGCGGGCGTCGTGGTCGACGCGCACTCGGGTCAGGGAATCGGCGGGGCGGTGGTCTTCTTCGTGCCGCTCCTGTCCGATCTGCCGCCGGGCGCGCCCCTGCCCGACGAGAACGACCTGTCGCAACTTCCGCACGTGTTCACCAACGATGATGGATTCTACGAGATCACGCACCTGCGGCCGGGTCACTACTGGTTGCTGGTCCGCGCGCGCAACTACTTGCCCGAGGACGCGGTCGTCGGCGTCGAAGCGGGTCAGGTGACCCAGGCCGACTTCGCTCTGCGTCCGAACTTGGATCCGCCTTTGGGCGGGATTCGGGGCAGGGTGGTCGGCGAGGACGGCCGTCCGATCGTCGGCGCGTATGTCTTCTGGGCCCCGCTGGCGATTGCCGGGACGTTGCCGCCGAGCGGCATCGAACTGCCGGAGATTCCCGAAGACCTGACGATCGCGCCGCCGCCAACGGTGGTGCGGACCGATCAGAACGGCGAATACCACATCCGCCCATTGTTCCCCGGTCGTTACGTCGTGCTCGCGTGGGCGCTTGGCTACGACTGCGCGGACCACGTGGCCTCGGTGCCCGCCGGCGGGACGGCCATTTGTGACTTCAGGTTGCGTCCCGAGCAACCCGTCGAGCCCAGCTTCATCCGAGGCAAGGTCTGCGACCGCGAAACGGGCGAGCCCATCGCGGGGGCGTGGGTCTTCTACGGGCCGACCGTGGCCGATCACGTTGATCCCGCCTGGGGCGACGTGGTGGACAACCAGATCCCCCACGTGCGAACCAACGAGAACGGCGTGTTCGAAATCGGTCCCATCCGCCCGGGGCTGTGGCACCTGCGCTTCCAGGCCGAGGGCTACCACTCCGCCCACGAGACGCTCGAAGTGGGTCCGGGCCAGACGGTTGAAGTCAAAGTCAACCTCGAGCCGTTTATTCCGCCCGAACCGGGTTGGATCTTCGGCCAGGTGGTCGATGGTGCCACGGGTATCGGGCTGGCCGGGGCGTTCGTCTTCCATGGCCCCCTGTTCGACAACGGGGTGATCCCCGAGTGGTGGAACGAGACCGACCCCGTGAACGTCCCCCACGTCCGCACCGATGAGAACGGCTTCTATGAGATCCCCAACCTGCGCCCCCAACTCTACTACTTGCTGGTCAAGGCGACAGGATACCTGCCCGAGTACCGTCAGGCACCGGTTGAACCGGGTCATGGGACCGAGGCGAACTTCGAGCTGTTCCCCGAGGCGCGGGTTCCGGGAGTCATCGAAGGCAACGTCAGCGACGGCATCAGTGGACAGGGGATTGCGGACGCGAAGGTCTTCTACCGTCCGCTACCCCATCCGTCGATCGTGATCGAAGAAGGCAACCTGGGCACGATGCAAATCGAGCCTGATCCCAACGGCGGCTTCATCCCGCCACCGCCCGACGAGGGGCTGTTCGTCGAGACCGACGACAATGGAAACTACCGCATCGGACCGCTCCAGCCGGGGATCTATCAGCTAGTCGTCGTGAAAGAGGGCTACCGGGCGCGGAGCCGGGTTGTCGAGGTCATCTCCAACCACGTGACCGAAGCGAACTTCGAGTTGCTCCCGATCCCCTCGGGCGAAGGGGCCATCTTCGGCGTGGTCTTCGACGCGCGGACCCACGCGCCGATCGAAGGGGCCCGCGTGTGGGTCGTCCCCACGGGGCCAATGCCGATCGCAACCGATATTCCGCTCATCATCGTCGGCGAGGCCATCACCAACGAGTTCGGCGAATATGGGATCGGCGGCATCCCCGAAGGTGAATACACGGTCTTCGTCGCCAAGGATGGCTACCGGAGGGGGCGGCATCCAGCATTGGTGATCGCCAACCAGGCGACCGAGGTCAACTGTCCGCTCCAGCCCATCGTCGACCCGACCGGGAACCTGGTCGGGTCGGTCCGGCGGGCCAACACCGAAGAGCCCATCCACGAGGCATTCGTGGTCCTGATCCCCGGCGACGACACGGCATTCGACCTGTCGCGGCTGCCCGGCGATCTACGCTTCACGCTGACCGATGAGAACGGGCATTACGGGTTCCGCCACGTGCCGGTCGGTCTGCATCAGGTGCTGGCGGTCAAGGAAGGGTTCCTACCCGCCGTCCAGGCCGTGTTGATCCGTCCCGACGAGACCGCCGAGGCCCACTTCCTGCTCCAGCCCGAAGATGAACCCGAGTTCGGCGGCCTGGCCGGGCACGTCTTCAACGCCGAGACCGGCGATCCGGTCGCCGATGCCTGGGTGCGCGTGAGCCGTAATGAGCACGATTGGCTCACCTCCAACGGCGAGCTCGCCACCAAGACCGACGGTGACGGATTCTATCAGTTCGAACGGCTGAGGGTCGGCACGTATCACGTCGAAGTGGTCAAGCGCGGATTCGAGCCGGCCGCGGCCGCGGCGGACATCCTCGCCGGGGAGCTGACGATCCTTGACTTCGAACTGGTTCCGATCCCCGTCAACGGCGCGATCGAAGGCCACGTCTTCGACATCTTCACCAACGAACCGATCCCCGAGACCTTGATCCTTGTGCCGCTGGGCGACCGGCCCTTCGCGGCCAATCGCGATAACACGCTGTGGACCAGGACCGATCTGGAGGGCCGCTACCGGGTCGAGGAAGTGCCGCCCGGACAACGCATCGTCGTGGCGATCCACCCCGACTACTTCCCCGACGCTCAGGTGACGCTGGTGGAATCGGCCGAGACCGCGCGGCTCGATTTCGGCCTCATCCCCTTGCCGTTCGGTCGGCGCTCGATCCGATTGCGGGCCGTGGGCATGGAGACCCGCCAACCGTTGCCGGGGGTGAGTGTCTCGGTGCCGACCAATGACTTCGTCGAACCCGGAACCGAATGGGACAGCTTCACGGGCGTGACCGACGAGGAGGGCTACGTGACGATCGACGGCGTGCCGGCCGGTTCGTGGTCGATCATCGCCTCGGCCAACGGTTACAGCACCGTCCTGACCCAGCTCGACGAGAATGAAGACTCCGGCGGCACGATCGAACTGGAGTTCGAGCTCGACGCCGGCGGCAACGCCGCGCTGGACTGGACGCAATACATGTAATCAACGCCGACATCCAGGCTTGATTGCTAAGCCCCCGAAGGCCTCCCCCAATTGGGCCTTCGGGGGTCTTTCTTTTTGAATGGATCTCGTCGGGCCGCTCGGTGCGCCGCAAGCCCGCGCATGGCCAAGGGCGGCGGCGGGCGACTGCGTCTCGCGGATCCGTGAGATACACCCCCCAATAGCAGGTGTGATTCCAAGATCGGCGTGCGGAACGTGACGGGCTTGGGGTGGAGGGTTTGTCAGTTTGTCAGCGATATAGGATTTGCACATGATGTCTTAAAGATGTATGAAGCCCAATCGGAGGTACGTGGCTAGGACCGAATACTTCCACGCTGTGAGAAAAGCAGATTATGGATTGAATGCTGATGAATGCGTGATTGGCGTTCCTAGGCCGATTCATTTCACGGTTCTGCGCTTAATTGCCTCAAGTTAAGACTGGGGGTCAGATTTTGGGTGCAATGTTTTCCTGGTGAACCGTTTTATATTGGGTGAGTTGTTCTTTGCCGGCAAACACCAATAAACATTCTTATGACAACTCGCTCCCTCCCCCCCGCCACGGAGAGCGGTTGACCGAGCAGCGCAACGCGCGGTCGATGCGGATTGATCGGGTTTCGGTCAGGGAGGCGCTGGGGATACTTCAGGCCGAGGACCGGGCCTGCGTCGAGGCGGCCGAGCGGTGCGCGCCGGAGGTCGAGCGGGCCATCGAGCGCGTCGTGGCCGTCTTTCGGCGGGGGGGGCGGCTGATCTACGTCGGGGCGGGGACTTCGGGGCGGTTGGGGGTGCTCGACGCCAGTGAGCAGCCGCCGACCTTCGGTGCCCCGCCCGAGATGGTCCAGGGGATCATTGCCGGGGGCGACGCCGCGTTGCGCCGCTCGATCGAGGGCGCCGAGGACCGCCCCGAGGATGGGGCGGCGGCCGTCGCCGAGCGAAACATCGAGGAGCGCGACGTCGTCTTCGGCATCGCCTCGGGCGGCCGCACGCCGTTCGTGTTGGGGGCGCTGGCCGAGGCGCGGCGGCGCGGGGCGGCGACGGTCCTGCTGACCTGCACTCCCCCCCTGCCCGGCGAGGAAGACCTCGCCGACATCCAGATTCACGCCCTCGTCGGGCCCGAGGTCGTCACCGGGTCGACCCGGATGAAGGCCGGGACGGTCACCAAGCTGATTCTCAACCAGGTCACCACGATCTCGATGGTCCGCATCGGCAAGGTTTACGAAAACCTGATGGTCGACCTGCAACCGACCAACCGCAAGCTGGTCGATCGCGCCCGGCGCATCTTGGTCGAGGTGTCAGGGATGGACTCGGAGTCGGCGGGCGAGCTGCTCGAAGCCTCGGGCCGCGACCTCAGGGTGGCCTTGGTCATGCGCCTGGCCGGAGTGGACCGCGAGGCGGCGCTCGCGCGGCTGGAGGGTGCGGGAGGGCACGTGGCGGAGGCGATTCGGCGGCTGAGAGAAGGCCAAGACTTAAAATCAAGCAACTGACAATTAGTTCTCCAAGATTCTTGGGGCCTGAAAATCGGTGCGACTATCCTTCGGCCGAGCTGGAAGAAGGACGCGTCGAGGTCTCCCTGGGCGGCAGATTATTCGCCTCGTGGGCCATGAGTTGCCCTATTTTACTTATCCGCGAGGGCGTTTGTGGTCGATACGTTGGATATAAGGCGTCTGACCGGACTTGATTAAACCCCAGGGGGGGGTAGTGAGTCTTATGATTGGGTAATGTTTGGCCGCACGGCCTTAAAAAGGTTGGTTTAGCTTCGGATTTGTCATGAGAAGCGAGAGGATCCATCAGTGGCTGTTGGGCGTGCCGGTCGCGCTGGCCTTGGTCTTGACCGGGTGTCTCGGTCCGCTGGCCAAACGGCTTGCCGACCGCGAGACCTATCCCATCATCGCCCACAAGCAACAGCAAGTCTTGGGCGAGAGTGAGGCGTTTACCATCGAACCGGAAGACACCGAGCTGACGGAGACCGTCCTGACCGAGGCCGGGTTCTCATCGGACGAGTTCACGACCTCGGGTCTGGTGATCTCCCTGCGCGACGCCCTGGCGCTCGCGTTCGACAACAATCGCGAGTATCAGGAGCGCAAGGAGGACCTCTATCTGGCGGCCCTGGACCTGACCGAAGAGCGCTACGATTTCTCGCCGATCTTCTCGAACCTCATCTCCGCCTCGGCCACCCGCGAGCCCGGCACGCGGATGCGGCTGATCGAAGAGGTGATCCAGACGGAGGACCCGCTGACGGGGGATATCGTGGAGACCATCGAAACCCGAACCCAGTCGCGCTCGGTCGCCGAGCGATTCGGCCAGCTCGATTCCAGCATCGGGGTGAGCAAGCTGTTCGCGACGGGCGCGCGCGTGACGGTCAACTTCACCAACCGCCTGTTGCGCTTCTACTCGGGCGACCGCCGCCAGAGCGAATCGAGCCTGCTCGGCGCCTCGGTCGTCCAGCCCCTGCTCGAGGGGGGAGGCATGACGGTCACCCTGGAGAACATGCGTCAGGCCGAGCGCGACGTGATTTATGCGGCGCGGGCCTTCGCCCGGTTCCAGAGGCGCTTCGTCGTCGAGCAGATCAGCAACTATTTCAGGCTCTTGCAGGCCCATGACGAGATCAATAACGAGTTTCAGTCCTACACGCGCCTGCGCATCTTGCGCGAGCGGGCCGAGGCGTTCGAGCGGGAGGAGCGCTGGGCGACGTTTCAGGTCGACCAGGCCCTGCAGGACGAAATCCGCGCGCGCGACCGCTGGACGAACGCCAAGACCGAGTTCCAGTTGCGCCTGGACCAGTTCAAGGTCGACCTCGGCCTGCCGACCGAACTCAACATCCAACCTTCGCCCGAGGAGCTGGACGACCTGCGCGAGCAGGGCGTGGTCGAGTTGTTCTATAACCTGGCTCAGGCCGAGGAGATCGCCCTTGCCGACCGGCTCGATTACAAGACGGCCGTGGATCTGGTCGAAGACTCCGACCGACGGATCAAGATCGCCGAGAACAGCCTGCTGCCGGTCCTGGACGCCCGCTTCGACTACGAGCTGCCCAGCTCCGCCGACAACCAGCCGTTCGATTTCGATTATGGAAGCCGCCGCTACACGGGATCGTTGGACCTGGAGCTGCCGCTGGACCGCAAGCTCCAGCGCAACGACTACCGCCGCGCGCAGATCGGCGCGCAGTCACGCGAGCGCAATGCCGAGGAGACACGCGATGAAATAGTCCGCCAGGTGCGCGGCGCCTACCGCAACCTGGACCAGAGCCGGATCAGCTACCAAATCCAGCAGGAAGCCGAACGGCTGGCCCGCCGGCGCGTGGACAGCGTCAAGATGCTGCTGGAAGCCATCGGCCGCGAGGACGTCAACATTCGCGACCAGTTGGAGGCCGAGCGGGCGCTGCTTTCGACCCAGAATGACCTGACCAACCAACTTGTGAACTATACGATCGCCCGCCTGGCGTTCTATAATGCCATTGAACAATTGGACGTCGATGTTGAGGACGCATGGTATGACATCCCAGACAACTAAACACAAAGCAACCGCTCGGCGCCGCGCGGTTGCGAGGACCAAACTCATCATGTCGCTGGGAGTGCTGGCCGTGGCGGCCGTCGCCGTGGTCGCGTCGGTCGGCTCATCGAAGACTGGAAACCCCGAAGTCTCGGTTCCCGAAAGCGGGGGGCAAACGTGGCGCGTCGAGCGTGGACCGATGACCATCTCGTTGCTGGCCCCCGGTCAGACCAAGGCCAAGAACACGACTCAGATCACGTGTCAGGTCACCGGGGAGGTCAAGATCGTGTGGCTGGTCCCCGAAGGCACGCTTGTCAAGAAAGACCAGAAGCTGATCGAGCTGGAAGCCAGCGGCCTGGAGGAGAAGCTCGTCAAGCAAAGGATTGATGTCGCCGACGAGCGAGCGGATTACGAGGAGGCGGAGCAAAACCTCGAGATTCAAAAGCGCCAGAACACGTCCGATCTATTGACGGCCGAGAACAAGCAGTTCTTGGCGAAGCTCGATTTGGAAAAGTACACGGACGGCGAGTATCCACGCAAGATCCTGGAGCTGAATGAAGAGATCAAGCTGGCCGAAGACGAGTTGGAGCGGGTCCAGCTTCGACTCGAATCGACGCAGCGGCTCGCCGAGAAGGGCTACGTCAGCGCGGGCGAAGTGAAGGCCGACGAACTCAACAAACGGCGCAAGGAGCTGGAGGTCAAGAAAAACAAAAAAGAGTTGGAAGTCCTCGAAGACTACGAAAAGAAGCGCGAGATCAGTAGTCTGGAAAATGACGTGCGCGAGGCGGACGACAAACTCGAACGAACTCGGTTGGAGAACGTAAACGAATTACGCAACAAGGAGATCAATGTCGAAACGTCCAAGGCCAAACTCGATTTGGAGGAAACGCGGCTGGCGCGGCTCGAGGAGGAGATGCGCAACACGACCATCACGGCCCCGCGCGATGGCATGGTCGTTTATTTCAAGCAGAGTGGGCGCCGGGGTAGCGGCGAGGCCATCGAGGAAGGCTCCCAGGTGCGCTTCCGCCAGCGCCTGATCGACCTGCCCGATTTTTCGCGCTGGCAAGTCGAGACCCGCGTCCACGAATCGGTAATCGAAAAGGTAAAGATGGGCCAGGGCGCCCTGGTCGGGATCGAGGCGCTGCCCGATGAGACCGTCGCCGCCGCCGTCTCCAAGATCGGCGTCCTGCCCGATTCCGGCCGCTGGTACATGCCCGACACCAAGGAATACACGGTTGACCTGGACGTGACGACCAACACGCTGCCGCTCAAACCGGGGATGACGGCCAATGTCGAAATCCTGATCGCTCAACTCGATGACGTCCTCTACGTTCCGCTCCAGGCGGTCTCCAACGTCGACGGCCAACCGATCGTCATGCGCGAAGGCGAACTGGGCCCCGAATCCCGCGTGGTCGAGATCGGCCAGAACAACGACCGCTTCGTCGAGATTCGCGCGGGCCTGCGTGAAGGCGACACTATCCTCCTCGACCCCGGCGCCCTGTCCGCCCCCGGCTCCCTCATCGAACGCCCCTCCGACCGCGTCCCCGCCAAGGCCGCCGAAATAAAGCAGTCAGAGGACGAGAAATCCGCTGAAAAACAGAAAGCGGAAACTCGGTCCGGCGAGATTGCGGACGAGCAGGGATAAGGGTTCATACTTCAGCAATTAGTCAGAATTGACAGGGCGAGAGAGCCCAGTTCGCAAGTGCCTGCGGCTTGGCTATGGATCAATCTCATTATCCGAACCGAGCACGGGACTATGGATTAAGTTTGGTTCTGACCGACCTTTGACATAAGACCCTCGCCCGACTCAGCCGCCAGGCCATTCAAGCACCAAGAGAACGCCCCCTCGAATTTCAAGTCCCAATGGCGGATTTGCCCCTGAGAGGGTGTGCCTCGCGGATCCGTGAGATGCACCCGACAACCGCTAACCCGAAATAACCGTTGTCAAATGGTCATCAACCATGCTTGTTTTTCGTTTCTTGAATCACTGAAGAACTCTTCACAAGTGGACACAACGGAAAGTCTACACCAGATCCAAGCACGGGAGAACCAAATCATGGTGCGCGCGCATCGGCCGACGATCATGAGGCTTTTGACCTGCATCTGGACGGCCATTTTCATCGCCCGGGCCGCGGTTGCCCAAACACTGGTGGGGACGGCCTTCACGCATCAAGGCCGACTCACCCAAGCCGGAGCGCTGGCGAATGGCGAATTCGAATTCGATTTCGAGTTCAAGCTCTTCGACGCGCCCACGGAAGGCAACCAGCAGGGCGCCGTCGTCGTGCTCGATGATCTCACCGTCAGTGGTGGGGTTTTCACCGTCGAGTTGGACTTCAGCGCGGAGGTTTTCGGCGGGGAGTCGCGCTGGTTGGAGGTTCGGGTCCGGCCGGGCGCGGAGACCGGCGGCTTTACGCTCTTGCAACTGCTCCGGCGTCTTACGCCGACGCCTTATGCGCTGCATGCCGCGTCGGCGGAGACGGCGGTGATGGCCACCATTGCCTCGGACGCCGACCAGCTCGACGGGATGGATTCGGCAAACTTCGCGCTGACGGCGCACGATCACGACGCGCTCTATTATACGGAGGCCGAACTGAACTCCAGTGGCGGCGGAGGTCAGGTTCACTACGATAACCTGGTCGGCGCGCCACCGATGGTCGGCGATTTTCATTCGCTCGACGCCAGCGATGGCGACCCGATCGACGCGGTGTTCGTCGACGCGGAGGGTAACACGGGAATCGGCACGACGGCGCCGACGGCGGGACTCCACGTCTCCAAACGCGGACCAGGCATTGGCGATCCCGAACTGCTGGCCGAGA
>CAUZJO010000067.1:0-25403 GCA_963580245.1 Candidatus Sumerlaeia bacterium
CATCAAGTCCTTGTCGAAAGCAGATACGTTCGACTATCATTTTGCCGCGGCGGTTGCATCTGTGGGTTAAAGACAAGAGGGGCTTGTCATATACTGGCTCTGGTTATATCATTCATAGGTGTTGTATTATCCTTACTGTTTATTAAGTATTCTCATACGCACTACATTTTTATTGCGGCATATTGGCTCCTAGCCTTGATCCTCCTGATTTTTAAGACTAAAAAGACGGCGCACAAGAGCGTTTGGTTCAACATTGCTTTTGCCGCCCTTCTTCTCGGCGCGATCGAGATTTACTACGCTTATTAGTCTAATAACCAACGGGGGCGCAACGCCACCGTTGAAGGAGGTTCCCAAAAGTAGTATTATACCAGGCATGATCTCTTGGATTTTGCCCCGGCCAAGAACAAGACTTTTAAATCAAGCAAATCACATGATGGCGCGCTCATTTACGATGTTGCTTTTACGATTGGAGAAGACGGTCTGTGCATCACTCCACCGCGGAAACCCGGTTATGATGAAGGGTGTGTCATATTTTTTTGAGGTTCGTATACCTATGGAGAGGGCGTGAATGATCATGAGGCCATGCCTTATGTTGTCGGGGAGTTGCAAAAGCATAAGGTTTATAACTTCGGCTTTCCGGGATATGGGCCGCACCAGATGCTTTCGGCCATCGAAAACGGGTTGGTGGACTGTAAGCCGAGAATCGCCGTCTGCCAAATGATTACCAACCATGTCGCCAGGGCGGCGGGACACCCGTCTTGGGGTAGGCACGGCCCAAAGTATATACTGCAAAACGGCCGACTCAAACATGACGGCCACTTCGATGACGGTACGAGTTATATTGGAAGAGTGGTTTCCGCGCAATTAGAGAGGTCGTCTTTATATCGAAGGTTATTGAAGAAAGAGGCGCCCACCGTCACCGATCATGATATTCGGCTCTTTCTTGAGATCGTGGATGCTTCTCGTCGAAGGTTGCTCGATGACTATCCGGGCGTTGAGTTTCATGTTATTCTTTGGGATGCGAAGGCGACTGACCGCATCTATCAAAAGGCGCGAGACGGACTGGAGGCGAAACCCATTAGATTTCATTTAATATCCGATATCTTGCCGGGATTCCCAAAGAACAGAGAGAAGTATGAAATCAGCGCTTACGATAAACATCCCAATTCGATGGTCCACCAATTGATCGCGGAGTAGGTCGCGCGTAATATCATCGGCGCGGACGGTTCGATGTCAGATGAATGAACGCGCCAAGAGAATCTGATGGGATAATGCGGCATTGGTTCCGTGAATTGAAAAAAGCCGCGGGTCGGCTCCAAGTGACTGTTTTTGATTGTTTGTAGATGTTTCTGGCCCCAGGTGGCACGACCCGCGCCGAATCGTGGCGGCGATTCCGGTTCCCATTTCAGTCCTTCTTCCGGCCCGAAGCGAGCTGCTCCCTCACGTGCCGGTAGAAGCGCTTGACCAGATCAAAGCTGGGTTTTCGGCGGCGGTCCTGGGTGACCAGGCCCTTGAGGTTGACGTATTTCCAATCCTGGGGGTGGTATTCTGCGTCGCGGTGGGGGTCGGCGAAGTCGTTGTAGAGCCAGATGACGCCGCCGGCGACCCAGTCGCGCCGTTGCGGCTCGAAGATCTGCTCCAGGTGCGCCTGAAGAAGCTTGACCTGGTATTCCTCGCTGTAATCCATCCCGGAGGTCCGGAACGGGCGGGAAGTCTTGGCGCCCAGCGGCGTGGCGGCGCCGAACTCGCTGACCAGGATCGGCTTCTTGGGGTGCTTGGCGTGGAGCTGATCGAGAACGCCGCCGATGTCGTGGATCGTCCCGTAATACCAGCCGTAGTATTCATTGATCGAGATCAGATCGACGTGGGGGAAGCTCTTGTCTTTGAGCCGGCGGTCCGAGGCGAACGTGACCAGGCGGCTGGGATCGAGCGAGCGAACGAAGCGGGTCGCGGATCGGACGTATTCGGCCACGTCGGTTCTGTGCGATTTGAACTCGTTGCCGACCGACCAAATCGCCACCGAGGGGTGATGGCGATGCTGCGTGATCATCTCGGCCAGTTGGTCCTCGGCGTAGGTCTTGTAGACCTGCGGATCGGTCAGGGAATCGGAACTCGTCTTCCAGGCCGGCAGTTCGACCCACGTCAACAGGCCCAGCTCGTCGCACAGGTCGAAGGTCTGGGGATGCATCGGGTAGTGGGACATGCGTAGGAAGTTGCAGCCCAGCTCCTTGATGTCTTCGATGTCCCGGCGGCGGCGTTCGGCGGGCAGCGTCGATCCGTGGCCGGGCAGGTCTTCGTGGTTCGAGATACCGCGCAGCAGGAACCGCCGCCCGTTCAAGTATAGCTTCGTGCCTCGAACCTCCAGGCGGCGAAAACCCGAACGGATCGTCACGCCGTGGCCGCGCGGTTCATCCACCTGCAAGCCGACGCGATAGAGCTTCGCCCGGCCGGGCGTCCAGGTTTGAATGTTGTTGAGGCGGTCGTTGGCCATGACCCGGTTCTTGCCCGGCTTCAGCGTGATCTCTAGCGTCTGATCGAATACCGGCCGGCCGTCGAGCGTCTCGATCCAGAACCGGGCGCGCGTCTGTCGGGTCTCCCCGGTCGTGTTGCGGATGGCGCCGGTGATCGTGAACTCCCAGCCCTTGTCGGCTTTGACCGTATCCATCCACAGGTTCGTGGCCGCGACGGGGGGCCGCAGCTCGATCAGCACCTCGCGCGTCAGGCCTCCGTAACACCACCAGCCGTCCCATTTGTGGTCGGGGATGGCGCGTTCGAGGATCGAGTTGTCGACCAGGACCGTCAGCCGGTTCTCGCCCGACCGGTTCACGAGTGGCGTGAGGTCGAACTGAAAGCCATTATAGGGATAGAGATGCTCGCCGATGAGGCGGCCGTTGAGCCATACCTTCTTGCGGATCGCCGCGCCCAGGAAACGGACAATGATGCGGTCGGCGGGGTCGGCGTCGGCGGGCAGCTCAAACGTCCGCTCATACCAGGCCTTTCCCTGGTACCAGAGTTTGTCGGGGAACAGGACGTTGAACGAGCCGGGGACCTCGATGTTTTGCCACGCCTCGCCGCCGCCCTTGCGCCAGCCTTCGTCCTCGCCGCGGCCGTCGGGATCGAAGCGAAATCGCCACTCGCCGTTCAAATCGAAGACCCGCGAGGAGCTTTGCATGCCCAGTTCAAGCGTGGATGGCTGAAGCTCGGCGGCGGCGGTTAGGGTCACCATGGCTAGTCCAAGCGCGAGGGTCCAGGCTTTGGAGACAGGCGTGATCAAGGGTATCATGGGCGGCCGGCGGTCAAACGGCCGACGGCGGCTTCCAGTCGCTCCATGCGGGCGCGCAGCTCGGCGTTCTCGTTCTCCAATCTCTCCATGGCCAGGTCTTTTTCGCGCATCGTCGCTCCGGTCCGCGCGTGTTGCTCCTTGATCGCCTCGGCCAGGAGCGGGACGAGGGCGGTGTAGTTCACCGTCTTGTAACCATGGTTGTCTTCCTTGACGACGTCGGGGACGACGGCCTCCAGGTCCTGGGCGATGAATCCGAGGTTGGCACCCTCGGGGTGGGCCCAGGGACTCTCCTCGCGCCACTCGAACGTGACGCCCCGCAGCTCCAGCACCTTGTCCAGCGAGTCGGCGATCGGTTCGACGTTTTTTTTGAGGCGTTCGTCGCTGGGACACGAGATGCCGCAACCGACGATGTCCCCGTCGTTCTGGACTTCAAACACCCCGGTTCCATCGTCCTGAGCACAAGCGAGAATAAGAGTGTTGCCGGTTTGATTGAAGACGAGGAAATCGGTGTCCGGGGAGACGGCGCCGACACCGGCGTTGCCCGCCCCGGGCGCGATGATCACGTCCCCTCCGCCACCCCCGATGCGAACATCCTGTGATGAATTCTCTTGCAGCTTAAGGGAGTTCCCAATGGTGTCGATTTCGTCGCCATCGAGGATCATGTTCTGGGCGCTGGTCGTGATTTTCAGCGCGCCGACGCTGCCGTTGTTTTCCCCGCCGATGATGTGGAGGGCGGAATCCGGTTCGGTGTTGTTGATGCCCACTTTTTGACCGGGTTCCAAAAACAATCGTCCATCAGTCACGCCGAACTCGGCGAAGTTCAGCCCGTCATTCAAGTAGTTGAGGTGCCACGTCGTGAAGCCGGCATTGTCTTTCAGACTGATCCATTCCGTGTCCGCGCCGCTGCCCACGATGGTCAAAGGGCGTTCGACGTCGCCGGTCCGGACAACGACCCCGCCATTGCTAACCTGAAGGTCCCCCTCATTGACTTCCACGTCGCCGCTTTGATGGACCTGGAACACGTCGGTCCCGTCGGCTTGCTCGGCGTTGAGGAGCAGGGTGTTGGCGGCGTTGTTCCGGATGTTAAGATCGGTGCTGGGATTGATCTGGTGAATGCCGACGTTGCCCGAGACGACCCGAAGGTCCCCCACGCTTACGTCAACATCCCCATCTTGCCGGACTTGGAACACGTCGGTCCCGTCGGCCTGCTCGGCGTTCAGAATCGTGGGATTGGCGCCGTCGCTCTGGATGTTTAGGTTGCTGTCGGTCGAGACCTCGCCGATGCCGATGTGGCCATCGGGGTCCACGACCAGCACGTCCTGAGGATCGCCGTCGGCGGTATCGAGCGAGTGGCCGTCGGGCGAGAGGGCTTGGAACGCGTAAGGCGTCGGCGTCACGGGCTGGCGCGGCGCGAGGGGGGTGAAGTCCCCCGTGCCCGCGGGGTTGCGCACTTGGACCTCGATCCAAAGCTTGTCGCCGTCGAACGCGCCGACGCCGAAGTCGAGCAAGACGGTGAAAACCCCATCGGCGACCGTGACGTTCTCGCGGCTCAACGGCGCGCCGCGCTGCGCGCCGCCCACGGCGGCGTCGAACAGCTTAAAGGTTAAATCGACCTGACCGTCGACCGGCTCCCCGCCCTGACCGAGCCGCCCTTGGTAGGCAAAATCACCGTCCAGCGGCTCGGCGCCGGCCAGCATTGCCACGGTGAGAAGCAACGCAATAAGCGAATGACGCAAGGCTGCGTTCATGATCCATCCCCCCTTTGAAACAAGAATGGTGTTCGTCTCCCAGAAGGAGAGTCCATGCACTTACCTTCGGTATCAGGCATCCTTCACGGGCCGAGGCCGGTGCTCACGGAGGCTCCGTGCTCGAACCCTCGCGCGGGCCACATTGTTGACGACCCGACTAGGCGCCCTTCGATCAAGATTCCCCCAACTGATTACCCGTCTGACGACGCAAGTTCATTAAGATATTCCTCGATCCGATCGCGAGATCCGAGATTCGGAATCTGTTTATAGGCAACATCTGAAAACTGCGCGAGGGCGGTCCGGTTAATCGTTTGGTGGTCTTCAAAAACACCGGTCGCATGAAAAGGCACACCCCACTTCTCGAATTGATGACACACAATGGTTGCGTTCCGGCAATGATGATCACGGGCTATGAAGAAAACAAAATTAGGCATTTTGACTTTATTTATACGACAATCGACTTTGTAAGACTTCTTGGGATCATGTGAAGGGTCATGGTAGTCAAACTCAAGCCGCTCCTTATTTACTGATTCTAGTATCAATGCCTTCGCGTCCTCCAGGAATGTTGACCGGGCGCGTTCACGCGTAAGATAGTCCAGATCGGATATCTTGACCAGCACTTGGAGAAACGAAAACAGAGCATCTCCAAATCTTTCATCCGGTACCCCGATCCGCAACTCTCCATCGCGGTTTTCAATGGAGAATGACGTGAGAGTCGAATCAAGAATACTGGCGTGCGTCCCATGACTCAGGTCCAAGTCATCGTATTGCATGTGCATGTGCATGAGCGTGTGAGCCTCATCCGTGAAGTACCAGCCGTTCGCGTCTTTCTTCAAGAGGACAACAAAATGATCTCCATCATCGAAGTGAAACGGTTGCATGACAATATACCGGTCGAGGCCTTCGGTTATAAGGCTTACCTCCCGGCATATCTTTTCCTGGATTTCCTGTTCTAGTGTCTTGATATCCATCATTGATCTCCCGATTCCCGCCCGAACCAGGGCTTGGGTTCCGGTGACTCAGGATCGATGAAGCCGCATAGTTGCACAAAGTGCTCGATCGCCTCCTCGTAAGTACAATACGCGGTCGTTGGTTCCGCGTAACCTTCAATTTTCAGGCCCGCATCCTGGTAGTGCTTGGTTGCGCGGTGAATATGAAAACAGGGCCCGAAGGTAGGATCACGGTCACCTTGGAGTTTTTCCAGCCTGTTTGTATGAGGGGAGGGGTGTTTTCCGTTGCAGCGTAGCAAAATGTAGGTGCCGCCAGCCGTGTCCTCGTGAACGAGGAGGATACAAAAATCAAGGGGAAAGAGAGCATTTTACGGCACTTGATGGTAAAAGAGCCTGCGACCGATTGGATGGGCAGGTTCCGTCGGAATTGCCCGTGGATGGGCACCTCCCGAAGGCTTAATCGAGCTCGCCAGCCTCTAGGCAATCGCTTCGGCTGCTTGATGAGTTGGTCTATCTCAGCATCGCTTAGAATGCGAACTATCTTGGTTCCCGATCATCCGTCACCTTTTCCCCGCACTAGTCAGGCTCAGCCGCCCGGGGCCCCAGAGGATGACGGCGAGCGCCATGAGCAGGAAGACGGATGTGCGCAAGATGGAGCCCCAGCCGACGCCGCTTTTGAGCAGGTTGCCAAAACAGCCGCACTCGATATCGAGCCCGCGGGCCAGGGCGGTGATCATCGCGATGATGAAGGCGAGGACCATGGCACCGGTCACCAGCGCCGCGGCCCGCGCCCATAGGCCCAGGACCAGCAGCAGGCCGCAGACGATCTCGTGCCAGATGAAGAGCAGGCCGACCTCGATCAGGATGCTTTCGTGGAGGAGCTTGAAGGCGCCGACCGAGCCGGCGAACGCATGGGGATTCCGGAGCTTGCCGTAGGCCGCGAACAGGAAGATGCCGCCGAGCACCACGCGCGTCAGCGTCAGCAGCCAACTCCCGATCGCCGATGACGTGGTCTGATCCCGCGCCGGCGTCGCCTCCGCCGCGCTCATGGCGTCCCCTCGCCCTCGGTGGGATGTCCCGCGTCGACCCAGCCGGGGTAGCCCTCGCCGATGATCTTCAATTCCAGCTCGGGAAAGGCCATTAGGAGCTGCTGGGCCACCAGCTTGGAACTCTCGCATTCGCCCCCTTCACAGTAGACGACGGTGATCAGGTCGGTGCCGAGGTAATCGAGCTGCTCGGGATAGCCCGCGCCGAAAGCCGAGAAGGGTAGATTGATCGCGCTGGGGATGTGGCCCTCGTCGAAGTCGGGCGGGTTGCGCGCGTCGACGAACTGCGCCTCGCCGCTCTCAAAGAGCTCGAAAGCGCGGGCCGGACCGATTATGCCGATGACGGTCCCCTCGGCATGGCCCTCGCCGGTCTCCTCGGCCGCCACGGGGTCCGTCACCGACGCGTCCGGCCGCGCCGCGCCTGCCGGGGGCCTCCCGGCTGCGACCTCGGGGTGCTCGGGCAGTAGCTCGACCGTCGGCAGGTCGGGCACCAGGCTTCGATGCAAGGCACCCGCCGCCACGCTGACCAACACGATGACGGCGGCCTGAAGCAAGACGATATGAAGGTTAAACCGCATCGATTCAGGTTATCGAGCCATGTTCGCGGGCGTTACGGGTTCGTGGGAACCACTTCGGAGACCTGCGGCTTATCGGGCGCGGCCTCGTCCTCGGCCGGTTTCGCGGCCTTATCGGGCTTGGGCCGGCGGACGCTCGCCCGCACGGGCAGCTCGATCAGGGGCTGACGGGGATGATCGGTCTTGAGAGTAATCTGCGCGTTGTAGCCCCCCTGCTGCTGGTCTTCGGGCAGCGTCAGGGTGAACGTGATACGTTGGACCTCCGGTTTGTCCGATTCCCCGTACTTCCAGGTCACCGGCACGTCTCCGGCCTCCACCCCGGTGATATTGAAGGGCGTGCCGCTGGAACTGCTGACCACCAATCCGCGCGTGGCCGGCTCGCCGGGCTTGGCGCGATTATAGAAAAGCAACCGTGGCGATACGCTCAGGTCACCGGTCACGTCGGCCGAGATGGGGACCTCCAGGAGTGGCTTCTTGGGATGATTCGTCGTGATCTCGAGCTTGCCGCGTTGGCGCCCGATCGGCACCCCCGGCTGGATCGACAGTTCGATCACCGTCCGCGTCCCTTCCTTGGTGCCCGAGGTCTTGGCATCCCTATCGAGCGGCAGCGGCCCTTGGCTCTGCACGCGCGCCTCGACGATATCCGTCCCGGTCACCTTGATGTCCTTGATCTCCAGCGGGATATCGGCCGTCGAGTCGATCTGGAGCGTGCGCGTGGTCAGGGCCTCGTTGCTGACGCGATAGAACCCGATCGAGCGCGGCTTGACGCTGATTTCCTGCGAGACGTAGGTCTTGAACGTCAGCGTGGCGTTGCTTTGGCGGGGGTCGTTGGAGGTCACGGTGATCGTCTTAGTCTGCAACCCCGGCCGGCCCTTGCTGTTGAAGACGCCCAGCAGCTTGGTGATTTCACCCGGGGCCAGTTCGTCTTTCTCCACCCGCACGTTGGTGCAGCCACACGAACCCTTGACCTTACTGATCTTGAGCGGCTCGTTGCCCTTATTCGTGATCTCGTAGTAAAACTCGAGTTTTGTCCCCTCTTCGACCCGTCCCAGGTCCTTGCTCTTCGTGTCGAAATCGATCACGGGGCGATTCAGGTCTTTACCCTCGACGGCCCCTTGTTCCTGGGCACCGGCCGTTCCAGCGCCCAATATCCCCACGGCCAGCAGGACCAGGCATCCAACACCCCAACCCACCCCGCCAAGGGCCTTCGTTTTCCGGTTCGTGGCGACTCGGGATAATCTTTGCGGTTTCGTCCATTTGCTCATGGCCTGTTCTAGGCTCCTTTCCCTCGTGCCTGCCGGACCCTATCCGCTTCATCCAGCGTGAAGCACCCGTGGGTCCCGGCATTGTTCTGACTACCAAACGTTCACGGACATGGGGGATTATAGCTTGTTCCACCCTTTGCGCCAAATCTAAAATTTGTGGACCGAGTAACTATAGGGGTGCTTTTCACGGTTCCGCGAGATGTATCCCCCGCCCTCCCGTCCATGACTCACGCCTTGACGGTTATGATCCACCGGGTCAAAATGAGACGGTGAGGTGCGTTTGAAAGCGGGAAGTAGGCGGGGTGTCGGTTCCATGAAAACGGCGGGTTTCGAAGACAAGCTGCTGGCCCGGCTGGCCAAGCTGGACCCCGATCAGGTGGAGGGCTACCTGAGGCGGCTGCTGGCCGAGAAGCAGTTCCTCCTCAGCGTCTTCAATCACCTGGACGAGGGCATCATCGTCACCGACGGCTCGCTGATCATCCAGTTCATCAATCGGCGCGCGCGGTCGGTGTTAGGCTGGCCGCGGGACAAAGACCATCTCGGCGAAGCCCTCGACCGGCACGTCGCCCCGGACCATCCGCTACGCGAGATCATCGGCTCCCTGCGCCAGGATCTGCGTGAGATCGAGGGCCATGAGTGCTCGTTCGGGCCCAATGGTGATCGGATTTTGCGTTTAACGGTCCTGCCGATGCGCGCCGAGAGGACGGGCGAGGAATATGGCGAAGAGGCCGAGGACCTGCTGATCGTGCTGCTCCGGGACGTCACCGAACATCAACGGCGCCAAAGCGAGCAGGAACGGGCCAGTCGGCTGGCTTCGATGGCGACGTTGACTTCTGGGATCGCCCACGAGATCAAGAACCCACTCACCTCGCTCAACATCCACACCCAGTTGCTCGAGGCCGAGGTCAGCCAGGCGCGTCGCGAGGGCCGGCCCCTCGACCGACAAACGACCGAGCGCGCGTCGCAGGTGATTCACGAGGAGACCGACCGCATGGCGCGCATCATCGAGGAGTTCCTCCAGGCGGCGCGTCCCACCAGTCCCAACCTGGAGGCGCGCGACCTGCGGCCCGTGATCGAGAGCGCCCGGCGCATCCACGCCCCCCAGTGCGAGCAGCTCGGCGTCGAATTTTCGGTGCGCATCGACCCCGAATTGCCCTCGGCGATGGTTGACAACCACTTGATCCTCCAGGCGCTGCGCAACTTGCTCAATAATGGGCTGGACGCGCTCAAGGAGCGGATCGAACAGAGCCGCGAGCTAGGCGAGGTTTTCCATCCGGTGCTGAAACTGGAGGCCGAACTGAGTGGCGATTCGATCCGCCTGAGCGTCAGCGACAACGGGCCGGGCATCGCAGAAGACGTCCGCGAGAAGATCCTGGAGCCGTACTTCACGACCAAGTTCGGCGGGACGGGTTTGGGATTGATGGTCGTCTACCGGATCGTGGCCGAGCACCGCGGGGTGCTGGACGTCGAGACGGACCCCGGACAGTGGACCTGTTTCTCCATCGCGCTGCCCCTTCACCAGCGGCCCGTTCGCCTCTTGAGACATGACGATATGGGCTCCCCAGCGAATTCGGATAGCCAGCAGACCGGAGAGAACGGCGAGGGAAGCATCGAGAGCGGGGCGAGGTAAGCGTTTTCGTCCCGGTGGTGCCGCTCGCCCGTCCAACCCGCGCCAACAGCCCCATCTTCAGGAGTTGATCAGAGCCATGGCCAAACCCCACGTGATGGTCGTCGATGACGAAAGGAATACGCGAGAGGGTCTCAAGTGGAGCCTCGAGGCGGCGCAGATGGAAATCGAGACCGCGGCCGATGGTCGCGAGGCCATCGAGCTGTTCCACCGGCAGCATTTTGATCTGGTCGTGACGGACCTCAAGATGCCGAACCTGGACGGGCTTGAGCTGCTAAAACGCGTCAAGGCCGCGGACCCCACGACCGAGGTGATCGTGCTGACGGCCCACGGGACGATCGAGACGGCGGTCGAGGCCATGCACCAGGGGGCCTTTCATTACCAGACCAAGCCGGTGGACCTGGCGGAATTGCGGCTCAATTGCGAGCGGGCCTTGCGCACGCGCCGGATGGCCATCGAGAACAAAGAGCTCAAGAGCCTGGTCAACAAGCGATACGGGTTCGAGAACATCATCGGCAACACGCTGGAGATGGAGCGGCTCTTCCAGACCGTGCGTCAGGTCGCGCCGACGCGGGCCACCGTCCTGATTCAGGGCGAGAGCGGCACGGGCAAGGAGCTGATCGCCCATGCGATCCACCTCCATTCGGACAGGGAGAAGAACCCCTTCGTCGCGGTCAATTGCGGGGCGCTTACCTCGACGTTGCTCGAAAGCGAGTTGTTCGGGCACGAGAGAGGGGCGTTCACCCACGCCATCAAGACGCGGCTGGGCCGCTTTGAGCTGGCCGACGGGGGATCGATCCTGCTCGATGAGATCAGCGAGACCAGCCCGGATTTTCAGGTCAAACTCCTGCGCGTCTTGCAGGAGCAGACGTTTGAGCGGGTCGGGGGCGTCGGTCCGATCAAGGTCGACGTGCGAGTGCTGGCATCCACCAACCAGGATTTGAAAAAGCTGGTTGAAGAGGGTAGGTTTCGCGACGACCTGTTTTACCGGCTCAACGTGGTGACGCTGACCTTGCCCCCGTTGCGAGAGCGGCGCGAGGACATCCCGCTGCTTGTGGACACGTTTCTCAAGGAGTTATGCGAGGCCAACAGTCGGCCGATTCTGCGTATTTCGCCCAAGGCGATGACGCTGTTGCAGAATTTCGCCTGGCCGGGCAACGTTCGTCAGTTGCGCAACGTGATCGAGGGGCTCGTCGTCATGAGTGTCTCCCGGGATATTGGGCCCAACAACCTGCCCGAGGAGGTTCGGTCGGCCCTGCCGGCGCGTGGGAGCGTCAGCCTGCGGGTCGGCGCGACCCTCGACGATGCCGAGCGCGAACTCATCCGCGCCACGCTCGCGCAAAACAACGGCAACCGGGCGCAAACGGCGCGGATCCTCGGCATCGGCCGCAAGACGCTCTACCGCAAGCTGGAGGAATACAACATCGAATGAGCACGGGCCCGACGCAGCCGGTCGCCGGCCGGCCAAAGCCGTGGTACCAGGTGGCGTTTCAAGAGGCCTACCTGGACCTCTATATGCACCGCGATCAGCGCGAGGCGGCGCGCGCCGTACGGTTTCTCCAGGAAGTGCTCCGGTTCACCCCCGAGGACCGACTTCTCGACTTATGTTGCGGACCGGGGCGTCACTTGGCGCTGTTGGGGGACAAGGTCGGCGTGGCCGTCGGGTTGGACCTCTCGCTTGTTTTGCTGCGCCGGGCGCACCGGCACTTCGTGGTGCTCGGCGGAGGGGAGCAAGCTTCGGCGGAGAGTACCAGACCCCTCTTGATCCAGGCCGACATGCTGCGGCTTCCGCTCGACATGGGCGTCTTCGACCACGTCGTCAACCTGTTCACGAGTTTCGGTTACTTCGAGCGCGAGGTCGAGAACCAGGGCGTGCTGGCCGAAGTGGCGCGGGTACTGCGGCCGGGGGGGATGCTGGCGCTCGATCATATCAATGAGCCCGTGATGCTGGGCAACCTCGAGCCGCGCAGCGAACGAGAACTGCCCGACGGCCGGTGCGTGATCGAGGTCCGGCGCTGGGACGCCCACGCGCGTCGCGTCGAGAAGGACATCACTTGCCAACGGCCCGACGGCCTGGTGCGGCGCTGGCACGAATCGGTCCGCGTTTATCAACCCGACGAACTCGAATCGATGATGCGCTCGGAGGGCCTTGAACCGGTCGCCCGCCACGGCGATTACGACGGCAACCCCTGGCGCGAGGACGCGCCGCGAATGATTCTGCTGGCGCGGCGGGTTGGGTCAAACCCATAGGACGAAGACCGCCCCGGCTCGGCCCTCAGCGCGGTCGCGCCACGACGAAGACGTAGAAGTTCGGGATTTCGTTGGCCTCGGTCAGGGCCATGTCATCGGCCATGATCCGCTGGATCCAACCATTGGCCTCTTCGTCGGCGGGATCGAAGTTGCCGATGATCGCGTGCAGAAGCGGCATGAGCAATCCACCTCCCAACGGACGCATGTGGTCGATGCGCATCGATTGTTCCAGGGCCGGAAGGATGCGGTCCGAGCGGATCGATTCGAACGGCGAATGGCGCTGGATCCACCAGCGGTCGAAAAAGTCCAGGCACTCGATCGTCGATTGGCCGTCCGGGGCTCGGCGAAGGCGGGTGGGCAGGCGTTTGAACCAGTCCTGGGCTTTGTCGCGCACGATCTTGGGGAATTCAAGGTAGCGGGGACCCACGTACTCCTCCATGACGAGTCTGCCGGTTTCCACCGTGAGCGAACCCGCCAGTTGCGAGAAGAGCGTCTCGAGATTGATGAAATGGTGCAGCACGTGCATCGCGAGGCACAGATCAAAGGTCCGGGGCGGGAAACGCGCGAAGTTCAGGTCCATCGCCTGGTAGTCAATCGGGTAACCGTATCGTGCGAACTGGGTGTTGGCCTTTTCGACAAGCTCCTCGGCGATGTCATAAGCCGTGACTCGCCGGGCGATTTTGCCATCGATCAACATCCGGCAGTGCGCGCCATTGCCCGCCCCCAACACCAACCCATGCTCGGCCGGCGCATCCTGTTTAACCAGCCATTCCCAGATGTCGCGGGTCTCCAGGCCCGCGCGGCGATTCATCTCGCGGCGGATCGTGGGGTGTTCGAGCAGGTTCTTCACGCCGGCTTGCTCGCCGCAGGGGGTTGAGTCCGGGCCATCCGAAGTTTCCGTTGGGATCTGTTCGGACCAGTATTGCGCCTCGCGGTCGGCGAACCTGCGGTAATGGGGCGACCGGAGGAATTTGAGCCGCCGCTGCTCGGACTCAAGGTTTTGGAGAAGAAAGCGTGGATCGGGTGGAGGCAGTCGCCGCCAAACCCAGCGGATTCCCGATAGGATTGGGGCGGGGATGCGATTCAAATGCCTGCGCACCAGTTGCGTGAACCTTAATCGACGATTCGCATCTTCTTGAAGTCGTCAACCGAATCGTACCAGGCCCGAACCGCTTCATCGACCGGGAGCCGGTTGAGCAGATCGGCGGCGCGCAGGCCCATGTAAATGGAATGGTCCATGTTGTTGTGGTTGAACAGACCCTGGCGACCGACGGTCATGAGGTTGGGGATGGCCCTCAGCCCTTGAAAGACGGTCTTTAGGCGATCATCGTAACCGAGCTTGTAGAGCGGATAGGCCCAGCTTAGGCGATAGACGAGGCCCTCCTCGACCTCGTGCTCGGCGAAGAGTCCGGTTGACGCGACTTGCTCGGTGACGGTCTTCAAGATCGACGCGTCCGACTCCTCCCAAATCGGATCGCCCCGGCGCAGCGTGATCTCCAGGCACAGAACCGATTTATCCTGGGGTCCCATCGCCGGATCGAAGTTCTTGGCCTCATGGGCCCGATTGAAGATGAGATGGGGTTCGGGGAAATAGAGCCAGTTGTCGCCGCTGATGACCTTGCGCCGCACGATCAGGCAGACGAAGATCATATCCAGATACTCCAACTCCTCGGCGGCACGCCGGGCCTCTTTGAGGGATTCGGTCTTGGGCAGCAAGCTCCCGAGCAGGACAGGGAGGGGCACGGTCGATATGAACGCCTTGGCCGGGGTTGCTTCGCCTTTCGTGCCATGGACGGCGGCCGCGACCCGCCCGGCAGCGTCCAGTTCAAGCCGCTGGACCGGTTGGCCGACTTGTAGCTCTGCGCCGGCGTCTCTGGCGTGTTCCCACAGGTGACGCACCAGCGTCTCGGCCCCGCCCCGGACGTACTTGAATTCCTTGAGGGCGGTTTCGGCGCCGCGAGTTTCGCGCACCAACAGGCCCTTGACCATTTTGGCCAGGCTGCCAGCCGATACGCGGACGCGTGCGGTGTCGGCGTGGAGTTCGTCGGGGTCCACCTTCCAGGTCTTCGCGCTGTAGGGGCGCAGGAGGAACCGGTAGAGTTCGCCCCCGAAGGCGCGGCGCATCAGGGTCTCGTAGGTTTCCCGGTTCCGGGCGGGGCGGATGCGTTCAAGGCCGAATCCCAAGGCGAAACGCGCCATCCGCCATGGGCCGAGATGCCGCAGCATCTCGAGCGGGCGCGGCGGATAGCGCATCCATGCGCCGCGCAGGTAGATGTGGCTTTGGCGCCGGACCGTGAAGAGTGAAGGGGCGGCGATTTGCTCGATCAGCCGCTGAACCTCGGGGATCTCGGTGTGGATGCGGTGAGGCCCCATGTCGGTCGAGACCCCTTTGAAATGGAGCGATTTGGCCAGACCGCCGGGCCGGTCTTCGGCTTCCAGGAGCCAGGGTCGATAGCGTCCCCCTTCGCCCAGGCGCAACGCCGCCGCCAAGCCGGCCACGCCCGCGCCGATCATCCCCGCCCGCTCGCCGCCCGCGCCAGGGCTCGGGGGATCGGCGGTTGCGTGACTCGGATGGGACTGCTTTGACTTGCTCACTCGATGGTCGGTCGGGTCATTGATGTCGGGCCAATTGTTCGCGCAGAACCTGCTCCATAAGTGCCTCATCGGGTTCCCGGCCGCTCCAGATCGCCAGTGCCCGGGCACCCTGACGGGCCAACATGCCCAAGCCCTGGACGGCGCGGGCCCCGGCCTGGGCGGCGGCCTTCAATAGGGGCGTTTCGGCGACGGGGGCGTAGACGGTATCGAAGACAACGTGGCGGGCCTCGATCAATTCGGCGGCCAGCGGGAGAGGGTCATCGGCCTTCATCCCGAGCGAGGTGGCGTTGGCGATCAGATCGGCCTCGCGGGCCGCCGACGCGACAGCCTGGGGATCGCCCGCGACGTTGACCGCGAGTTGCGGTGCATGCCGGCGGATCTCGTCGGCCAGCCGGTCCGCTCGCTCCAGTGTCCGGTTGAGTAGGGTCAATCGCCGCGCGCCGGCCTTGGCCGCGCCCAGGGCCATCGCCCGGCCCACGCCGCCCGCGCCGATTTGCAGGACATGGGCGCCCTTGAAATCGAACCGGCCCTCGGCCTGGACGGCGCCCACATACCCTTCGGCGTCGGTGTTATAGCCGAAGGCCCCCTCGTCGGTGAAATGGACCGTGTTGACCGCGCCGATGGCCTTGGCGGTCGGGTCGATTTGGTTCAGCAATCCCAGGACCTCCTGTTTGTGGGGAATCGTCAGGTTCATCCCGACCATTCCCATCGCTCGCGCGCCGGCAAGCGCCTGGGGCAGGTTTTCGGGGGCGACCGGCAAGGCCACGTAGACCCAATCCAGCCCCAGTGCCTCGATCGCCGCGTTCTGCATCGGCGGCGAGAGCGAGTGATCGACCGGCCAGCCCATGACTCCCACCACGCGTGTCTTGCCGCTGATTCGCATATGTCGCTGCCGCTTGCCACCTCAAGAACCGGTTCCGAGGGCATCCTATCAAATGCCGAACGGGTCTTCCATCGGAGTCCTGGGCCCGGTAATCTTTAAAAACCGCCTCACTTTTCATTCCGAGTCCGGACCGATTCCCATAGAATGGGGGCCGCAAAGTCTCAAAACGAATGGACCAACGTCGCGGGCCGCGCCCATGTCAACCGCACAGGAATCAAGCTCCCCAATCTCCGCCCGCCCGGGTGCTCAGCCGGTCAGTCCCTGGCTGGCCCGTTTACTGGCGGCGCTGGTTTGGGTCTATATCGCCTATATGATCATCGATTGGGGCCTGTGGAAGCCGTTGACCATTCACGGCGTCGATTACCCCAAACACTGGCTAGCGGCCCGCGCCGTTCTGGAGGGCCGCAGCGTTTACATCGGCGACCAGCTGTGGATGGGCTACAACTATCCGCAGGCAAACGCCATTTGGTTTTTCTGGCTTGGCTTTTTCAGTATCGAAACGGCCCAGATCGTCTGGAAATTGCTGATGCTGGCGTTTCTGGGGGCGACTTGGTTTTGGGCGTGGCGCACGTTGTGGCCCGATCATGTCTCCCTGGGCCACCTTTCGCCCTCCGATCAGTTGGTTCGGCGAGCGATCGCTCGGCACTGGACCCTGGCCACGGCGGCGGTGGTTTTCCTTTTCCAACCCTCGATCTCGAGCCTCTACGTTGGCAATATCGATCCGCTCAACACGTTTCTCGCCGTTGGGATGGTGTGCGCGTTGTTTAGCGGCCGCGAGCGCCTTTCCGGGGTGGCGTGGGGGCTGCTGGCCTTGATCAAGATGCTGCCGGTGGCGCTGATCCTGCCGGTTTTCCTGTGGAAACGGTGGCGGGTGCTTCAGGGGTTTCTCGGCCTCATGGTCGTGTATTTCATTGTGCTGCTCGTCATGGGTCGACTCGATGATGAATGGTATTTCGTCACCGAAGTGGCCCCGGGCGTCCCGCGCTGGTGGCGCGGCATCTCGCTGATGCCGGCGCGGTTCGTGCTGTTGGCGTTCGGGCTCGAGAAGGAGGTCTACGACAATCCACACGGTTTCGACCTGGTCAGCCGGATTAGCTTGGTCATCTTTCTGGCCGGGTACGTCTGGCTCCTGATCTGGGCGCGGCGGCGCGAGATCGGCTGGCTGCGCGGATTGGAGTTGGCAATTCTCGCATACCCCCTCCTGACGCCCCTGCTTGAGTTTCATCATTTCGTTTGGATCATGCCGGCGTTGCTGCTGCAACTGCGTCGCTGGCTGAGCGGGCAGATGGGGCTGGGCGTGGCGTGTTGGCTGATGGGCGGCTGGGTCATGCTGAACGCGGGTTTCCAATCGGTATACCAACTGAGCGCCCTGGGTCACTGGTGCCATTTCCCGATCCTGGCGGGGTATGGGTTGTTGATCGTGACTTCGATTGTTGAAGTGGCTAGAGGAACTCGGAGTAAATAGAACACGGATTGAACGGATTTGACGAATTTACACAGATTCTAATTCAATTGCTGGAACGGATGGAAGATGTCCTTGGGACTTATAATTGTCTATCAGTGTGAATCCGTCAAATCCGTCAAATCCGTTCCGTGTCCCATTCTTCTCAACCCTTAAGATCATAAGACCCGATGTCGAAAACCAACTTAATCTGGGAATGTCGCGCGAGGCAGTTTGACCTGAGTCGGCGGCCTTTGGTGATGGGGATTTTGAATGTTACGCCTGATTCGTTCAGCGACGGGGACCGGTTCGGATCTCCCGAGGGGGCCGTCGAACACGCTCTGCGGATGGCCGAGGAGGGGGCCGACCTCATTGACGTGGGCGGTGAGTCAACGCGCCCCGGCTCCCCGCGCGTCCCCGCCGCCGAGGAGCTACGGCGAGTGATGCCCGTCATCGAGGGCCTGCGTGGTCGTCTCCCGATCCCCATCTCGATCGACACTTCCAAAGCGGAGGTCGCGCGGGAAGCCTTCGGGGCGGGGGCCGCGATCGTCAACGACGTGACCGCCCTGTGTGGCGACCCCGCGATGGCCGAAGTCGCTCGCGACACGGGGGCAGGCGTCGTCTTGATGCACATGCAAGGCACGCCGGCCACGATGCAAGACGATCCCCAATACGCCGACGTCGTTGCCGAAGTCGCGGCTTTCTTGCGTGAACGCCTGAGCGCCGCCCAGGGCGCTGGCATCCCGGCCGAACGGATCGTCCTCGACCCCGGCATCGGCTTTGGGAAGACGTTCGAACACAATCTGGAGCTGTTCCGACGCATGCGGGAACTGTGCGCGCTGGGCCGACCCCTCCTGGTCGGGGCCTCGCGAAAGGCGTTCATCGGTCGCTTGCTGGACCTGCCGGTCGAGGAGCGGCTCGAGGGGACGGCGGCGGCGGTGACGGCGGCGGTGCTGGCCGGCGCGCGGATCGTGCGCGTCCACGACGTGCGCGAGATGGTTCGCGTGGCGCGCGTCGCGCAGGCCCTCATTTCCCGTTAGGTTTCGCCCCTTCGATGACTTCGGATTTGAAATAAGCGTCGCGCGACTGACTTTTACGATTCATCATGGGATAAGGATCGAACGACCGGGCTGTCGCCTTGGCGCCCGTGACAGCGAATTCGCCCTATCAACTTCGCCCCGACCTTTGTCCCGAACAACGACGTCGCGCGTCCCGCGCTTTATCGATGAAGTTTTCCGTTTGATCCACGTGAGAGCGAACCGCACCGACTAAAGGGAACCTCTAATAAAGTGGCTCGTGCTCGAATTCATTCGTCCCTGCCGGGACTTCATGTCCCATTTTGCTCGCATTCCCGCCACTTTCGTGGCGGGCTGAAAGCATCCGTCCCTCAAGGACTGAATTATTAGAGGTTCCCTAAAGATGTCCGGCCCTCCCAAACCCCTTCAAATCCTCATGATCGGCCCTGGAGGGCTTTGGGAGCCGCGGGCGGGCGGTGAATTGCGCACTCACCACCTCGCGCGGGGGCTCAGCCACCTGGGCCACCGCGTGGACGTGATCGGACTGGTGGCGCGGAACCATCCGACCGGCCGGCGACGGATTGACGAGCAACTTACCATTACGCAAACCCACAGCCTGTGGCTCGATTTGGCCTCGCTGGCCGACCGCGCCGGGGTGGTCCCGATCACCACGCTGCCCCAATGGCTGCGGCTGATGCGCGGGCGCATTCGCCGCTGGACGGCCGCCCGGCCTTATGACGTCGTCGAGTTCGTCTATCCGTGGTTCGCCTATCTTTATGGCGCGGTCGGCGGCAACGCCCGAGTCGTTTATGGGGCGCACAACGTCGAATCCGAGTATTGGCGGGCCCGGCTGGCGGCGCATCCCCTGGGCGGGTGGTTTGCGCGGGGCTTGCGGCGCCATGAGCTGACGGCGGCGACCCGGGCCGATGGGGTGGTCGTTTGCAGCGAACACGACCAGCGCTGGTTCCAAGAAGAGGCGCCCGAGGCGCGCCCGCCGGTCGTGGTACCCAACGGCTACGACGCCGAAACGGTCGAGCAGCCGAGTCCGGCCACGCGCGATCAGTCCCGCCGTCTGCTGGGCTTGGGGGCGGACGAAAAGATCGCGGTGTTCATCGGTCACGACACTGCGCCCAATCGGGAAGCCGTGGAGGCGATTCTAAAACACGTGGTCCCCCGACAGGGTCCATCGGGGCCAATGCGTACCGTGATCGTGGGACGTGTCTGCGCCGCTTTCAGGGGTCAGCAGGTGGAAGGGGTGCGGTGGGAGGGCCGCGTCCATGACGTGCGGCCATACCTCTACGCCGCCGACGTGGGACTCAACCCGATCCAGTCGGGGTCGGGAAGCAATATCAAGCTGGTCGAGTACTGCGCGGCGCGGCTTCCGGTGATCACGACCGAGTTCGGATTGCGGGGCTTCGAAGCCTTGCGCCCGTGGGTCCACGTCGCTGAGACCGGGCAATTCGCCGCGGCGATCAGCCGGACCGCCTGGCCCAATCCCATTGCCCAGTCCGCGCTCGATCCGTTCAGCTGGGGGGCCTTGGCCGCGAAGCTCTCCGCTTTTTATCAGTTGCTGTTAGAGGAAAGGTAGGTTGGGGAGTTTCATGCCGCCGGTCATCTGCTGGACGCGCTCCTGGTGGATTTGCTTAGATTTCTCGACGGCCTGGTTGGCGGCCGCGACGAACAGGTCCTGGAGCATTTCGATGTCGTCGGGGTCGACGGCCTCGGGCTGGACCTCGACGGACATGAACTCCTGATTGCCGTTGACCGTGACCTTGACGGCCCCGCCACCGGACGTTCCCTCGACCGTGACGTCGGCCATCTCGTCCTTGAGGGTTTCCATCCCCGATTGCAGGTCCTTGCTCATTCGCTGAAACTTTTTCAGGTCAAGCATGATGCGTTCTCCAGATGTCTCGATCTGCTGGGATTCGTAACGACCGCACCGTTGGCGCGCGGTCCATTGTTAACCAACCCGTCGCGGCGCCACAACCGCAAAAAGTGTCACGCTTAACCTGATCGCGAATCTATTTGCCAAGCGGGCCGCCGGCCCATAGGCTTTATGCTGAGCCAGCAGCGTGGGGAACATCTGAAAAGCGTGAATCGAACGGCGTGGAAAGTCCTGGTTATGTGCGTGGTGCTCGGCCCTTTCGTGGGCGCCGTGAGTTGGGCTTCGACGATGCGCGACCTGACTCAGTACGTCCCCGATGGCGCGTTGCTGGCCGTCCACGTTCCGAGCGTCCCGCAACTGATCGAACACTGGGAAGATTCGCCATTCTATAAATTCTATGGCGACGCTCGGACCGCGGGATTCTTTCGCCCCGTCCGGGGTCAAATCGAGCAATATAAACGGCGCATGCTCGATCACCATCAGATCTCGCCCGAGCAGTTCACGGGCTTCTTCAACGGGGGACTGGTGTTGGCGGCGATGCCGGCGTCCAAGGGGGGAAGCGGTCCTTTTGAATGGCTGCTGCTGATCGAACACAACGGCGACCCCCGATTGATCGAACGCTTCAAGGTCGGCCCGAAGTCCGAAGGGGGCAGGATCGAGCGGGTGACCAGGGAATACCGGGGGGTTGACTATCAGACCATCCGGCTGATCCGCGAGGAGAAGTCGTCGATCCCGGTCGGCAAGTCGAAAACCGGCGATGAAAAGGTGCGCACCGGGAATCAGGCGGCCCGACGCCAAGTGGTCGATGAATTCGATGACTATTTCGGCCGCTCGCTCATCGTGCATGCCGGCGCGCGCGGCAAGCCCATTCACCGGGTGCTGGAACTGCTGGCCGATCCCGAGTCGGGGCCCTCGCTGGGGGCCGATCCGGCCCTTCGGGAGCTTCGTGAGACCCTCGATCCGGATCCTGACATCGAGGTCTACGCCGACCTGGAGGGACTGGCCCGGTATTACGAAAACGTGGTCGCGGCCGCGGAGTTGGGCCTGGACCTGAAGGCCCTGCACCTGGATCAGCTCGAGGTGGCCATGATCAAGCTTGACCTGCGGGCCGATCGTGTCGTCGCCGAGCTTGCCGTGCGCGGCCCCGAGCCGCGTCGTGGAGTGAGTCGCTTGTTGTTCCTGATCGAGGGCGACGGGCCTCAATTGGGCGCGCGTCTCGTTCCACCCGAGACGCTGATCTATACCTCGACGCGCCTGCCGCTGAGCCAAGGGTGGAAAATCCTGTGGGAGATGGCGGGCGAGGCCATGGCCGACTTCCGCGAGACGCTGGAGCCGCAAATGGAGGCCCTTGGCCGCGGGGCGGGGATCGACTTGGAAACCCAGTTGTTCGGGCAACTTGGCTCGGATCTGGTCCGGTTCGTCCTGCCGGGCGGCGGCCGGCGCGGGCGGAGCGAGCCGAGCACTTATGTGATCGGCCTGCGCGACGGGCGGGTCTTTGGCGAAGCACTCGATGCGCTGCTGCGGACCGCCTCGCGGACGTTTGGCGGGTTCTTCGTCGAGGAGTCGCAGGTGCGGGGGCGGACCACGCTGACGTTATACTCCGGGCGACCCGAGTTGACGACGCCGGGCTCCACGCGGGCCCTTATGCACATGTGCTCGACCGACCGGTGGTTCATCGCGGGTCGCCGGCGCGACGGAATTGAAGCGGTCCTGGAGCGTCTGGACGCCGATGGCGTGCCCGTCCTGCGCGACAAGCCAACCTACCAGGACGTCATGGGGCAGCTACCGGCCGATCGTTGCGCGGAAAGCTACGCCGACATCGGCGGGATCGCCCGTTGGCTGGCGCGGGGTTTGCCCCCCGGCGTTTTACCGAGCTCATTGCCGGGCGGCGGCGGCGCGAGCGACGGGGGCGCGGGGTTGGTCGCACCGTTCATGACTCCCGCAACCGACGTGTGGGGCGAATATTTCGGTCCCGTGGCCAGCGCCCGCCGCATCGATGGGGACACGTTCCGCATGCAGATCATGATGCTCTATCCTTGAGCGGGGGCCTTGGGCTTGCGACTCGCGGGTATGCCGGCGGATTATTCGCTTCCTACCTGATCGTCTCTTCAATCACAATAGTGCTTGGCGTGAGCGCTTGTGGAACGGGCGGTCTCAGATCCCGTGATGGAGGGGACTTTTCTCTATGCGTCGATGCGGCATTCAGCTAACGCTCGGGTTCCTGCTGAGCGCGGTCGCGGCCACCGTGATCGCCCGGCCGGTCGTGGTCTTGTTGACGGACTTTGGGCTGGAGAACGAAGCGGTCGGGCTCTGTCATGGGGCGATCCTGTCGGTCGATACCGAGATTCAGATCGTGGACCTCAGCCACCAGGTCAGGCCGTTCGATGTCAGGCAGGGTTCGCGAATACTCGGTCGCGCCACGAAGTTCCCGAGGGGGACGGTCTTTGTCGCCGTTGTCGATCCGGGGGTGGGGACCGATCGGGGCTCGGTCGCGGTCAAAACGACGCGCGGTTTCACCTTCGTCGCGCCCAACAACGGGTTGCTGACCGATGTGATTCAGTCACAGGGGATTGAATCGGTCTATCGGATCGAAGAACGGAAGGTTAACGCGCAGTGGGAGGCGGGGACGTTTGACGGGCGTGATCTGTAGGCGCCCGCCGGGGCCGAGGAATTGGTGCTGCTCGATCCGCTCGAGGTCCGGGTCGATCCCGACCGGCGGGTGATCGTTGGCGTTTATGAGAGAACGGACGAACCGTACGGCAATGTTTGGACCGATATTACCGGGCGGCATCTGGAACAGATAGGGCTTGTCGTGGGAGACCGGTTGCGGGTGACGGTCGGCCCCGTCGTCAGGACCGTGCCGTTTGTCACAACATTTGGCGACGTTGGCCAGGGCCGGCCGCTCGCGTATCTTAACAGCGACGGTCGGCTTGCGTTGGCGATCAATCAGGGGGACTTGGGTTGCGCGTGGGGCCTGCGCGAAGGAACGGAAGTGATGGCACAAGCGATCGGCGAAGGCGATGGGGACCATTCAAAGCATGATGATCAGACTGAATCGTCTTCCGGAGAGAAGTGAGGGCCCACGAGAACTCGCCCGGACGGTCCGTCGTTCTGATTATCGGCGGCGGCGGTTATTGGCAATTCCGGTGGCAATTCCGGCCGCTCCCGCGACAATGCGCGTTGAGTGCGTGTCCGAACCCAGTTCGTGGGTATTGAGGCGATGAATCACCAGGACTTCAATGTTCACATCGAGCCGTCCGGTCCGCTGGGGGGATATCTGCAAGTTCCGCCCTCGAAGAATGCCACCACGCGCCTGATCCTGGGCGCGGCGCTGGCCGAGGGGCGGGGGATCGTGCGCGGACCGGCGGTCAACGATGACGCGCGGGTGCTGGCGCGCTGCCTGCGGGCGCTGGGGGCCAAGATCGATGAGGTGGGCGAGGACCTGGAGATCACCGGTTTTGGGGGGCGACCGCGCAATCCGGGGCGGCTCAATCCGGGCAACGCGGGGGCGGTCCTGCGGCTGCTGCTGGGGACGGCCTGCCTGGCCGAGGGCGAGGTCCTGTTCGAGACCGATTACCCCGACTCGCTGGGCAAACGGCCCAACGAGGACCTGTTGGCGGCGTTGCGGCAGCTTGGGGCCGAAGCGCGGGGCGAGGGGCTCGAGGGCCGGCTTCCGATCCGCGTCGCCGGTGGGGCGGGTCGGATGCGCGGGGGAGCGGTCAACGTCAGCGGGGCCCGTAGCTCCCAATACCTTAGTTCCCTGCTGTTTCTCACCCCGTTTCTCCAAGGTGACAGCACGATCCAAGTCACCGGCGCGACCCCGCGCGACCCGCCCGTGCTCGTCTCGCGCCCACTCATCGACCAGACCCGAGAGGCACTCGAGTGCCATGAGGTGAAGGTGGATGCCGACATGGAATCGCTGAGTTTCCGCGTTCCGGGCGGCCAGCGGGCCCGGGCGGGCGAGCACGCCGTGGGGGGGGACTGGCCGTCGGCGGCGGCGCTGATGGCCACGGTTGCCGTGGCCGGCGGGATGGCCACATTGTATGGCCTCATGGAGGACGCCCAGGGCGAACGCCGCGCCCAGGATATGCTTGAGCGGATGGGCTGCCGGTTCACGCGGCCGCGGCCGGCCACGCTCGTGGTCCATGGCAAGGGTAAGCTGACGGCAAGCGAACTCGACGGCGACCTGGCCACCGACGCGGTCCTGGCGCTGGTGGGGGCTGCATGTTTGGCCGGCGGGACAAGCCGGTTCACGGGAATCGCCAACCTGCGGCTCAAGGAATGCGACCGCATCGCCGAGCCGCTCGAAGAGCTGGCCAAGCTGGGCGTCGAGGCGCGCGCGGGCGCGGACTGGATCGAGGTAACCGGCGCCCCGGAGGGCTACGAGGGCGGGATCAAGGTCGACTCGCGCGGCGACCACCGCGTGGCGCAGCTCCTGGCCATCGTCGGCACGCGCTGCCGCCAGGGCCTCACGATCACCCACGCCCAGCACGTGCGCAAATCCTACCCCGAGTTCTTCGACGATCTCGGGCGGCTGGGCGTGAAGCTGCGGACCGAAACGTCACGCATCGCTCAGTCCCGGTGAATGCCCCCTTTCAGGCCGGAGCCAAAATCAATTCTGTCTTCGTTCGTGACCCTGAAGGGGTCAAATGTGATTAGTCGATCCTGAAAAAGCCCCGCTCAAGTCGTCCAGCCAATCAGAGATGAGGCCGGGTGTACTGTCGGCATCCGTTTTCGACTCGTGATTTGCGCCAGACGCAGCAAAAGATAATGAAAAACCGCCGCGTGGGCCAGCAGTTTCCTGAAATTCATCCCCGCCGCGCTCCCGATTGCATTGAA
>CAUZJO010000068.1:0-24747 GCA_963580245.1 Candidatus Sumerlaeia bacterium
ATCGCCTTGCAGGTCTTCGCACGGGGAGGGCTTGGGTTTCATGGCGCCAACTTTCGCAAGGTTTCGGCGGCGACTGACCGCTTTTCTTGCAAAACTATACACCACCCACCAGCGTTTTGATCCCATTATTGTTGGGCAAGGGGTCTTTTTCAGGATCGACTAGTTATGCACGCAGTCCATCCACCCTTGATACAAGAACTCCGGTGAATCGCCGGCCACGGCGACCAGGTATTTCCCGTCAATCGATTCGGCCCCGATGACCGGATGGACGTGTCGCGTCGGACTGCAATACGTTGCGTCCGGCGCCTCTTGCCGCGAGCCCAAATAGCATTGCGCCACCGGCGGGTTGTTGCGGGGGTCGTCCGGTTCGATGTCGGGATGCTTGGGCGCGATCTGCGTTCTTTGCGTCTGATCCAGATGAGTCAGACCCTGGTCGGTGAAAATGAAGCAACGTTTGGCATAGTCCCACAGGTACGGCGCGTGCTGGGCGCTGTTGCGAGGGATATCGAGCGAAGCGCTACGAAACGGAACCGAACGGATCAGCTGAAAACAGAGGTCGGGGGCGATGTCGGGTTTGTCCTCGGCGCGCGGGCGCAGCCAAGGCCAATACGAACCCATGATCCCATGCGTTTCGGCGCGGCAGGCATCGGCCAGTTACGCCGCCGACCGGGCTCCCTTTTCGGCCCCCTCTTCGCCGCCCTCGGCGTTTTCTATCTCGACTTCCAGATGACCGGTCAATTCAACCGCTCCCGGCCCGGCGGTGACGGTGGTCACATGGACCACTTCGGGATGGAGTTGATAGCGGTGACGCAGCTCGATGGTGTTCTCGCCGCGCGTGCCGGCGCTGTCGAGCGGCAGACGCGCCCCGCCCGATTCATAAAGCCAACCGTCGATCCTCAGGCCCGGGATGTTGGGAAAGATAATGGCCAGACGCGACGCGTGAGGACCGGCGAGCCACACGCCCACGTCGGGCAGGACTTCGGGCTGCGCATTGATCGCCTTGACGATTAGCCCCCGATAGACGCCGGGGCCCTCGCCCGGATCGAGAGGATCGGCGGCGGCCGGTTGTTTCATGGAAACCGTCATGAGAACGATAAGTGTCCGCGAGACGCTCTACGCCTCGTTTCGCGTTTTTCGCAATCAGGTGTCATAAGATCAAACGCTCCGTAAGTGGAATGACTAAAAGGCGCCTCTAAAAATTCAGTGCCGGCAGGGACGATTGCTTTCAGCCCGCCACGCAAGTGGCGGGAAATCTGCAAACCGGATTTTCAGAGGTTCCCAGTAAGAGGAAGGCTTCCCGTTCGCGACGGGCAAGGGCTTTCCACCGGTCGCCACAAGCGTCATGAATTCGGAGCAAACGTCTTCTCGAAATGACTACGGTTGCGTTTAAGCACGCGGGCGAGAGCCTCCAGGAGGGGTTCGCCTTCTTGGATCAGGTTGTCGCGCAGGGCCCGCTCCAGGGCCTCGAGTTTTTCTCCGCCGCCGGGGACGAGCGAGCGTTCGGAGCCTTGGAGCAGCCGGGCGCGGCGTTCGAGTTGCCGCATCCAGATGTAATCGCGACCGAGCGCGTCGCCGAGCTCCGGCTGGAGCAGGCCGTGTTGGGTCTGGTGCTTGAAGACTTCGTTGGGAGCCAGGCCGATCATTTCGGGATGCTTGGCAAGGCTGGTGAGTTGCAAGTATTGGGCGATGAACTCGAGGTCGACGGTCCCGCCGCGGCCCTTCTTGTAATCGCAAAACGCCCAGCGGGGCACGCGCGCCGAGGCCTCGATCCGCTCGCGCATCGGGCGGATTTCAGCGATCAGATCGGCTTGGCCGGCGCGCTCGATAATCTTTTGCCGCAGCACGTCGATCAAACAGTCCCCCGTCGCCGCGTCTCCGGCGATCCAACGCAACTTCATCGCGCTCTGAAATTCCCATACCTGCGCTCGCCCGGAGTAGTACTCCATGTATCGCTCGATCGGCGGGGCAAGCGGCGCGGTTTTCCCCTCGGGGCGCAGGCGCGCGTCGACGTCGTAGGCCTTGCCTTCGGCACTGGGATGGGTCAGCAACACGATCACGCGGCGGGCCAACTCGGCGGCGGCTTCGGCGGGCGTGCTCTCTCCGCCGGCGAATCGCTCGTCCCAAGCGAAGATCAAATCCAGGTCCGAAAAGTAACCGAGTTCCCTGGTCCCCATCTTACCCATCGCTAGGACCGCGAAGCCTTGCGTTTCGGGCTCCAGGCCCATCGCCGCGGCGCTACGTCCGAGCACGCTATCGATCACCAGATCGGCCGTTGCGCACAACCGGCCGCACACGGTCCGATAATCGAGCAGCCCGGCCAGCTCGCCGAGTGCCGCCATGAGGTACTCGAATCGCCGGAACCAAACCAGGCCGCGGCAGAAGTCATCGTCGTCTCGCTCCCCACGCGTCCAATTGGCCAGGCTCCGCGCCATCTCTTCGCGGTCGGCCGGATTGTTGAGCAACGCCGCGTCGCCGAGGTAATCGACAAACTCGGGATGCGCGACGATCGTCCGCGCTAGCATGTCGCCGGAACCGAGTGCCAGCATCAGCAACTCGAACACGCGCGGGTTGGCGTTGAACGTTTCGAAATAGACGGCCGTCGCGCCCGAGGCCTGCAAAAACGACTCGAGCCCCGCCAGCGCCGTCTCGGGTTGTGGGTTGGCGTCGCAGGCGCGCAGCAGATTGGGCAGCAGGCGCCGGAAATGCTCGCGCCCCCCGGTCGTCAGATACGTCGACCGTCCCATCCCTGCCAAGCGCCTCAGCGACTTGAAAGCACCGCCTCCGGCCAAACCAAAAGGCCCGAGTAGCGGCAACAGCGCGCTTTCCGGTTGATTGGATAACAAGGCCCGCGCGGCCGACTCGGCGGGGTCTTTCGGGCCCTCATCGGCCGGCGTCTCTGTCATGTCGCGCTGGAAAAACTCGATGAACTCGGCGTGGACCCGCCCGGTCACCTCGTCCCAGCGGCCCAGCAGCTCCTCTCGCGGGGCCCGGTCGGGCCTTCCGCCGAATCCACACCGCCGAGCCAGCACGTCCTGCGCCCTGGGCTCGTCGGGCAGCGCGTGCGTCTGGCGCAGGTGGGCCATTTGCAGCCGATGTTCCAGCGTCCGCAGAAACAGGTAGTCCGCAACCATCTGGTCGGCCCGGTCGGGGTTCAGGAACCCGGCCCCGCTGAGTGCCTCGATGGCGTCGAGCGTCGCCGTGGCGCATAACCGCGCATCGCGCCCACCGTGGAGCAACTGCAGCGTCTGCACGAGAAACTCGATCTCACGAATGCCGCCGTGCCCGCGTTTGACTTCACGCTCGGCGCGGCCCGAGCGGTGCCCTTGCTCGTCGATCATCTGTTTGACTTCATAAATCTGGTTGATGATATGGTCGCCCTGCAGCGGATCAAAGACCAATGGCGCGCGCATCGCCTCGAACGCGCGCCCCAACCGGTCCTCGCCGGCGACAAAGCGGGCCTTGAGCAGCGCAAGCCGTTCCCAGGCGCGCGCCTGCGTTTCGTAATAGATCTCATACGCCCCCAGCGAACGCGCGAGCGGCCCGCTGGCCCCGTCGGGACGCAGGCGCGTATCGACCCGGTAGAAATAACCCTCGCGCGTATGCGTCATCAGATACTCGATCAAACCCTCGGCCACGCGGATGAAAAACATATGGTTGGCGATGCGAGCCTGACCGTCCTCGCGTCCGGTGGTCTCCCCTTCGGCCGAGTAGATAAAGATCAGATCGATATCCGACGAGAAGTTCAGCTCCCGCCCACCGAGTTTGCCCATGGCCACGATGGCGAACCGGGCCTCGCGCGGGGGGACGGCATCGTCGGGCGACGTCTCCTCGATCGGCTCGCCGAACCGTTGCCGAAGCGGCCCCAAGACCTCCGCGAGCGCGAATTCGAGAACCGCATCGGCCAGGTCGCTCAGCTCGCGGCTCATTTCCATCTCGCCGGAGAGGTCGAACATGCGCCGCAAACCCAGCCGCAGCAGTTCGCGACGTTGGCAGCGGATCGCCGCCTCGCGGCGTTTGGGGGCGCCCAACACAAAAGGGCCCGCCGCCCGGGCGAGTTGCTCGCGATAGTCCCCGGTCGCCCGCGCCGTATCGAGTTCCGCCTCGTGTTCGAGCCACTCCAGATAATACGGATATCGGATCATCAAGTCCGCGAGGAAGGGTGAAAACCCGAACAACACGCACAGCTTATATAACGACGGCGGCGCCACACCGGCCAAACCCTTGATGTTTTGCGCGCCGAAACGCGCTTCGCCATAGCGAATCAGGTTGACGAGTGCCTGGTCGGGATCGGCGGCCTCGGCCATCGCCGGCAGCGTCGCCCCCAGCAAGCGTTCGCGCGGCTCGGCCGTCAGCTTGCCGCTCAATTGTTCGAGCAGGCGATAGGAAGCCGCCAGGTCGAAAAAGCCGAACAGCGCCAGCAGACGCCGCCCTTGCTCATCTTCGGCGCGCTCGAGGTGGCCGATCAGCACTTGAGCAAGATCGCAGGCATCCATCGGACATTGGTCGGGAGGCTCGTTCATCTGCGTGGAAAATCCAGCGGCCCGGCCCTACGGCGTCACCGGCAGACGCTCGGCTTTTTCCTCGTCGTGGATGATCACGCCCGCCTCTTTGAATTTGCGTAAGATGAAATGCGTGGATGTCGAATTGACGTGTTCGATCGTGGCCAGCTTTTCCGCGACGAACGTGGCCGCTTGCTTTAGCGTGCTCGCCTCGACAAAAACAATCAGGTCGTAGCTCCCCGAAATCAGATAACACGTCTGCACTTCGGGGAACTTGTAGATTTGCGCCGCGATCTGATCGTAACCGACCTCGCGCTGGGGCGTGATGTTCACCTCGATGATGCCCATGCACGGCTCCTCATCGAGTTTCTCTGGGTTGATGATCGCGTGGTAGCCGAGCACCGTCTTCGATTTCTCCAGCTTCTCAAACTCCTCGGCGACGCGGTGTTCGGGAACGTCGAGCCGGCACGCGATCTCGGCAAAAGACGCCCGCGCGTCCTCGCGAAGGATCTCCAGGATGTCGTTTTTCATGGGGTGACGCACCGGTCCGTCGGGGTGGTCGGATTTTAAGTTCTCGGTTTGGATGGCCCAGGGAGTTGCCCGGTCGCCTTACTTGTCTTCGTCTTCCTCGGCGATGCTGTCGCGCATGCGGGTGTCGGCCTTGACGTTCTGGAGCCGGTAGTAATCCATGATCCCCATGTTGCCGCTGCGGAACGCTTCGGCCATGGCGCGCGGGACCTCGGCCTCGGCCTCGACCACCTTCGCGCGCATCTCTTCCTCCAGGGCTTTCATCTCCTGCTCGCGGGCGATCGCCAGGGCGCGCCGCTCCTCGGCCTTGGCCTGGGCGATCTGCTTGTCGGCCTCGGCCTGGTCGATCTGTAGCTTGGCGCCGATGTTGGAGCCCACGTCGATGTCGGCGATGTCGATTGACAGAATCTCGAATGCCGTCCCCGCGTCCAACCCGCGTTCGAGCACCCGCTTGGAGATGATGTCGGGGTTCTCGAGGACCTTTTTGTGCGAGTCGGCCGAGCCGATCGTCGTGACGATTCCCTCGCCCACGCGGGCGATGATCGTCTCCTCGGTCGCGCCGCCGATCAGCCGGTCCAGGTTGGCCCGCACCGTCACGCGCGCCTTGGCCTTGAGTTGGATGCCGTCCTTGGCGACCGCGTCGATCGTCATCCGCCCTTTGCTGGGATCGGGGCAGTCGATGACATTGGGCATGACGCTCATCTTGACGGCATCGAGCACGTTGCGGCCGGCCAGATCAATGGCCCGTGCCCGGTCGAAATCCAGCGGGATGCGCGCCTTGTCGGCGGCGATCAGCGCGTGGACAACCAAGCCGACGTGCCCCCCGGACAAATAGTGGCTCTGGAGCTGTTTGAGCGAGATGTTGATGCCGGACTGCACCGCCTCGATTAGCGGATCGACGACTTCGACGGGCGGAATGCGACGCAGTCGCATCCCGATCAGCTCGAACATCGAGACCGGGACGTGGCTGGCCCGGGCCGCGATCCACAGTCGCACCGGCACGAAATATAAGACCAAACTCAAAACGAAGATAATGAAAACGAGGAAGCCCAGACCGATTAACACACCTGATTCATCACCCATTTTTACACTGCCTCCCTTAGAATTTCGCGGATCGGCCTCTGTTCGACCTTGTTCATGCCCGCGCGAACATCCCTCACGCAAGGCCCCAATTCCCGCACAACGGCCGGTTATCTTCAATAAGATTTTTTTTGGCGGATTCCGATGGTGAAAAGTCGATGGCCGGGTCTAGCGGTCGGGGAGGGTGCCCCTGACTTTGGCTGACTGGTCAAAGTCCAGAGCGATGCGCGCCCCGCCTTCTGAGTCGTCTCTCGTCCTCGTAATCGGCCTCTTCAGGACGCCCCGACTCGATTGTCGCCCGAGAATAGGATCGTTTACGAGGACGAGAGACGATGATCTGGCAAAACGGGGACTCTTTATCGAAGCGGCGTTTACTCCGATAACTGAATCACACCCCGCCCTACTTGACGACCATCATCGGGATGTCTCCGACCACGAACGGCTCGCCGAGCTGGCCGCCCACGATGGGGCGGGCCATGATTTTCGCCATCCGCGGCATGACCGTCACCGGCGCATCGGCGCGGGCCATCAGCATGATGTTGACCTTCTGGCTCTTGGGCACGAACCGCTCCTCGAAAATCGTCTCGAACGGCGGTCCGGCCTCCGGCTCGACCTCGACCCCGGCGAAAGCCTCGATCCCGAGTGGCAGGTTCTCGACCGTGAACGCAATATCCCCGGCGTAGCCTTCTTCCTGCTTGGCGGTCAGGGTCAGCTTAGCCACCCCGCCCGCGACGATGTTGACGTGGTCCTCGGCGACCGAGACGGCCCCCACGTGCGGGACCTGTGGCCGGATCAGCACCCGATAGGTGAAGTCCGGCCCGCCGTAACGCGAGGACAGGTCGCTGACATGAAGGTAATATTCCCCGCCTCGGTCGAACTTGTAGGTGACTTTGGGTTCGATCGTCCGAATCCAGTCGTCCCCATCTCCCGCCACGCGCTTGAACAGGTTATTGAGAATCTCGTCGCCCTCGGGGTCGAACACCTGGACGTGGGGATTGAAGACGCTCGGTTGTTGGCCCATCGTCTGGATTTCGATGGCCGCCGCCGTTTCCTCGTCCACCTTGAACTTATAGACGTCGATGTCGCCGGGCGTCTCGATCGCGCCCTTGAGGAGCGTCGGGAAATCGACCCGCGCGGCGTTCTCGCGTGTCTCGTTCGGACCGTTCTCGGGAGTCCAGGTCAAGTCCAGCGGGTCCGGGGCGGGGTCCGGCTGCGCCTCTCCCTCTTCGGTGGGTTCCGATTCCGATGCGCTCGGCGTCTCGGCGGGCGGTTTCTCCGCGGTCCTGGCCCAGAGGTTTCTGAGCCGATTGGGATCGAGGCCCCGGCCGAACCTCCCGTCGGACGACGGCGGATTCGCCGGCGTCAGCTTACCCGGCGACGGGGTGTCGCTCTGCGGCACGATGCGCAACTGATAGTTGAAATCCGTCCCCCCCAGGTCCACGAATGAGCCCACGCTGACCAGATACCGCCCACCCTGTTCAAACTTCCAGGTGATTCGGGGCGGGTCGTCGGCAAACGCGATGCGGGTCGCGCGCTCGCCGTCAAACCAACTGCCGCCCGATTGGTATAGCGTCAGATTCGGATCGAACCCCCTGCCACCCGCGGCGACCTCGATCAACAGCTCCTGTCCCTGTTGCGTTTCAAACGAGTAGAAGTCCATTTCCCCGTCCCGAGCGATGCGGCCATTGACGATGACGGGAAACCGCACCCCACGCGCCTGGGCCGGGCCACCGTGGGGCGTGTCGGCCTCCTCGATGACCGGCTCGGCGCTGACCCTCAGCGCGAGCGGACCGGACACCCCCCGGGGAGAGACGACCCGAAACGAGTGGGTTCCCACCCTCGCCTCGGGGCCGATTTCAACCATGATGCGCAGGCGCGAGTCAGGGTCGGGCGGGTCGTCTGGCTTCTTATCCTCCGCCCCGGGCGGCACCGCCACGTCGCCCTCATCCATGATGAACCCCTTCAGCTCATCGTTGGAGAACTGAACGGCGTACGCCCCACGCAGGCCGCCCCCCTTCACCTCGTACTCCGTCGTCGTCGCGCGTTGGCCGCCGAGGGGGTAGACCGACATCAAACTAAGATCCGCGCCGACCCGCGAAACCAGACATAAGGTCAATAACCCAAGAAATGTCGGTGATGCCATTTTCATGCTACACGGACACAATCGGACCGGACTCGAAAGACTCACGCGCCAATTCCCGACCTTAGGAGTACCCCTAGAGAGGACGCATTATCTTTTCGACACATTATACGGAAAGGAAAAGGCCGAGTAAAGCAAAGCGCGGCGCAAGCGACCATCCGGGCGCAATTCAGTATCGCGATTCTCCAATCGGTCCCTGATCAAATGGGGGGCCGCTCACAGTTTACCCTTCGTTGAGAGGACGCCTTGGATCGCGGGGTCGACCGTGACCGACTGGGCCAGGGCGCGGGCCGTGGCCTTGAACAGTGCCTCGATGATGTGATGGGCGTTGCGGCCGTAATGCAGGCGCAGGTGCAGCGTGAGGCCGGCGTGCATGGCCAGCGCCCGGAAGAAATCCTCGGTCAGCTCGATGTCGAACTCCCCGACCTTGCCCTTAGGCAACTCGACCCGGAACTCCAGATGGGGGCGCCCGCAAAAATCGACGACGCATTCGGCCAACGTCTCCTCCATCGGCGCCGCAGCCTGGCCGAAGCGCGCCATCCCGGCCTTGTCGCCCGCGGCTTGGGCCAGGGCCTGGCCGAGCGTGATGCCCAGGTCCTCAACCAGGTGGTGCTGGTCGACGTGAAGGTCCCCTTTGCCGCGCACTTCCAGGTCGAAGCGGCCGTGGCGGGCCATTAGCTCCAGCATGTGGTCGACGAACCCGACACCGACCGATCCGGTGAGCTCGCCGCGGCCATCGAGGTCGACGCTGACCTGAATGTCGGTCTCCTTGGTTTTGCGGTGGACGGTGACGGCGCGTTTGCGTGTGGACATTTCGGGGCTCCCGGGCGATAGGAAATCAACCCAACCATGCCAAAACGCCGACCCGCCGCCAAGCGGAAAATCCTACCCGCGAAACTCGCGGGGGGACGCGCAACGATCTAAAGGCACCTCTAGAAACTCAGTCCCGGGAGGGACGATTGCTTTCAGCCCGCCACGCAAGTGGCGGGAAATCAAACCGATGATGATTTGGAGTCCCGTAGGGACGACTGCAAACCGGATTCTTAAGAGGTTCCCCTACAGCCAACGCGCCCTCTGGTGATTTGGATTGCAGCTGGGCCTTATAGCGGGCGCAATCATGTCGGCGTTCGAACCCGCCGAACCATGAGACTCAGGGCCAGCATCCCGCCAAGTGCCAGCGCGGCCAGGACAAGTACAAGGTAGGAGGAGAGCGAGGCGAACCAGTAGGGCCGGTCGGGCCAGTCGGCCTGTTGTTGGATGTACCACAGATCAAGACGGTCGTGGCCGTCGACCGGATAGACCTCCGGCGCGGTGGGCTCCTTGGGGGCGGTCCAGGGGAGGTAGTGGCGTTCGTACACAAACGGAATCGAATCGCCGGTTTTGGCTCGATGACGGGCCGATGCGGCCAGGTGCAGGTTGAAACGCAGGGGACACAGTTGAGGGTCCCAGACCGTGTTTTCCTGGGCGAAAATCGGCTTGTTACCCAGCACTCGGGCCAGCGCGGTATAATCGAAGGCGACGGCGACCAGTTGAACCCACAGCCCCAGCAGCACCACCAACACCCCCAGCCGCCGTACCCTAGAATGGAGGTCCCCGAACCGCTCGATCCAAATGCCCACCGGCAACATCAGCAGCGGCGCGAGGGCGTGCAGCCGGCGCGGTCCCCACGTCTCGTCGGCCCAGGGACGATTGTGCAGGTGCGCCACCCCCAACACCAGCATCAGTGCCCAGACCGGCCGCATCGCGGGGAAACGCCGCCAAAACGCCGCCCAGAACCACAGGCCGATGATGATCGGCGGGCTGAAGAGCAGCAGACTCTTGCCGGGGCTGAACAGGACCGCCCACAGTGCTTCCCACAGCGGAAAGGGCGTCAATTCGGCCGACATCCCATAGCGTCCCTCCCACAGCCAGCCCCCGTATCGCCAGCGATTGGTCCCCAGGAACAGGATCGCCCCGACCGCCGCGCATGCGACGACCGCTGCCAGGCACCGCCGCGCCGAGGGGTGGGACGCCGCGCCGCCGCCTTGCCCCAGGAGCCAAAATCCCGCCAGGACCAGCGCGACCGCATGAAGCGGCCCGGTGATTTTCGTCAGCGCAAGGGCCGCCAGCGAGATGCCGAAGCCAAGTGCCGCGCCCATCGTGGGTCGTTCCCGGTAGCGCAAGAGCACCCACACCCCTGCCAACGTCCACAACGTCTGCTGGGTCTCCATGCCGAACTTGGCGTAGGGCCAAATGGTGGTCGTGAAAGCCAGCAGCAGGGTGAGCAGAACCGCCACGCGCCGATCGCGATAAAGCTCCAGCACCAACCCATAGAAGACCAGGCAGAGGACCGTCGTCAACAGCGGGATGACGAACACATAGCCCAACTGACGCAGGCCCGGAAGTCGCCCGGCTCGATCGAGACCAACCTTGAGCACCGCCAGTGGAAGGTAAGCCGCGACCTCGAGCGCGCCGCCCTGCGTATAGGGTTCGATCCCGCCCGCCTCGCGCGGCCCCGTTGTCCCTCGGACCAGGGCCTCGGCCTGGGCGATGTTCTGCCCCTCATAGCCGAAACCCAGCTTGGAGCCCGTCAGCCCAAAGACCCCCAACAACACCGCCGCAAGGGCCAGCGCGACGGCAAGGTCTGAACGACGACGGCGAGGGTCCGGGCCGGAGTGGGTCATGGAAAAAAGGGTGACCCAATGCGTCGTGTTTCGCAACCACATCCCGACCGGCGGCGCGGCCGAATCAAATTGAAAAGGCCTCCCGTGGGGGAGGCCGGTTCAGTCATCCATGGGATTTGAGGGCGAGACGGTTCGGCGCCGGGTTCTATTCGTAAATCAGCCAGTCCCTGACCGCGTTGCCGCCGATCTCGACCGCGACGTTGCCGAACTGGATGTCCGAGTTGTTCTCATTGGCCAGCGAGAGCCCCGCGGGGCTGCCGGCGGCTTCCATCGCGTACGTGACGATGGTGGAAGTCTCCCCCACCGCCTGATCGGAAATGTCGAACACGAAGAATGCGATGGGCCTGGCGAGGTTCAGGTTGGCCGTGGGGTCGGCATAGACCACGAAATTGAATTGGCCGGGGACAACTGGATTGCCCAGCACGTTAAAGCCGAGGGCACCCAGGCCCGACTGAATCTCGGGGTTTGATAACACGTTGGAGTCATACATCAACTCGCCGTTGATCCCGGCCACCACTTCGGTGGCGCTCACATCCAGGGAGAAACTGACCTGTTGCCCCGCAAGGCCGATCACCGTGACTTCGGGGCTGTTGACGTCGGTCCATCCCACCGGCCCCAGAAATAGGGCGGCCAAAATCATCAAACACCACCGTCCCCGATTAAACTTGCAGATCATGAATCCTCTCCTCTCCTTCAGACGAAGCTCTAAGTCGAAAAAAGCACGAAAGTACAAGATTGGCGAATTCCCGTCCCTTTCCACACATTGTCACGCCCATAGGTGTATATCGGTTCGGCGGGCCGAACTCAACCTATTTTTGAGAACCTCGGACGAGCCATTGCGCGCCCGCGTCGCTGTGATATGCTCAATTGGCATCCGGTGCCGGACGGCCTTTCTTAATCCCGGTCCATATCCCCCTTCCGCCGATCGCACGTCCCCGATGCGCCTGCTGATATTCCTCGACACCGATTACCTCAGCGGCCCAGCCTGGTTGGCCCTCGATTTCAGCGTGGAGGCCCTCGCGAGGGGCCATGAGGTGCTCATGCTGGGGTTGCGGCGTGGCCCGGGGGGCGGCCCAAATCCCCACGCGATTGCTCCACGAACGCTTTCGGTTCGATCCTGGGGTCCTGGGCCAATTCCGGGCGGTCCTCGACGAGTTCCAGCCCGACGTCTATCAGAGCCACGGCTACAAGGGCAGCCTGCTGGGGCTGACGGCGCGCCGTCGCGGGGTGCCCTGGCAGGTGGTTTTTCACGGATTTACGTGGGAGAACTGGCGCGTGCGGTTCTATCACGCCCTCGACGTGCGCTGGCTGTGCCGGGCCGACGAAGTCATCGTCGTCTCGCCGGAGTTCGGCCGTCGGCTCGCCGCCAAGGGGGTTGGCCCCAGCCGCATCCGGTGGGTCCTCAACGCGATTTCCGAGGCCGCCTTGCGGGCGAGCCGTGGAGAAGATGACCCGCGACGGCTCTGGCTGGGAGACGCCCCCGATGACGCCGTGCTGGCGGGAGTGATCGAACGCTTCTGCCCCGAGAAGGCCCCCGAACGGCTCTTGGAGGCGTTTGACCGCGCCGCGGCCGAGTGCCCGGCCCTGTAGGGCGTATTGGTGGGCGAGGGGCCGACCTGGAAGGCGTGCCGGACCCGGGCCTCGCGGCTGCGCTCGGCGCAGCGGCTCGTTCTGGCGGGACTTCGCCAAGACCTCGCCGCGGTCTATAACGCCCTCGACATGCTCGTCATCCCCTCGCGCAGCGAAGGGATGACCACGGTCCTGCTCGATGCGATGCTGATGGGCGTGCCGGTCGTCTCCACGCGCGTGGGAACGGTTCCCCAGATCGTGCGCGACGGCGAGACCGCATTGCTCGTCCCGATCGATGACACCCAAGCCCTGGCCGATGCCATCGCGCGACTGGCCGCCGACAAGCCGTTGCGCCGGCGTTTGGCCGACCTCGGCCCAGGCTTTCGCGCGGGGCCGCCTGACCGCGGCGGCGCGCGCCGCGGTGATCCTCGATCACTGCCGCTGCCTCATCGAGTGCCGCCCACTGCCCGAAGTGGACTGGCCGGGGACCGGATAGGGGGCGCCCGCCGACTGGCCCTTCAGCCGAGGAATGTGTTGAAAACGATCTCTATAAGAGTTAAAAGGCCAGTTCCATCACCCGCATTTCGCGCCCGAAGCGTGTTGATTGAGAGTCCCCAGGCTTGCCTGGTTAAGAGAATGGCCATGTTGGACAGTAATCGAATCGAGAGCTACAGACGAGACGGCTTCCTATCCGGCATTCGCGTGATGACGGATTCGGAGATTCGACAATACCGCGACGGCTTTGACGCTCTGGAGGCGAGGGAGGGGTGCCAGAAATCCGCAAATCAGTTGGCGGACCCACATTTCGATCACCGCTTTGTCTGGGATATCGCCACGCATCCCGACATCCTGGATTGCGTCACGGCCCTTATCGGTCCCAACGTGTTTCTGCTGTCCTCCCATTTCTTCTGCAAGCACGGGCCCGACGATAAGTTCGTGGCTTGGCATCAGGACCTGCGCTACTGGGGCCTGGAACCGCCCGTGGCCGTCTCGGCCTGGTACGCCGTCGACGATAGCGACGTGGAAAATGGTTGCATGCGCGTGGTCCCGGGTTTCAATCGGGACCGATTGCTCGAACACGGCAAGTCGGGACAAGAAGGGAACCTGCTGACGATCAATCAAGAAGTCGAGGTTGACGAGCAGGATGAGGAGCGGGCGGTCAATTGCGTGCTCAAGGCGGGTGAGATTTCGCTGCACGGCGGAACGGTGGTCCATGGGAGTTTGCCGAACCGTTCGACGAGACGCCGCTGCGGGTTGGCCATCCCCTACATTCCCACCCACCTCAAGCCGACCGCGCCGGGTCCGATTGGGACGGACCTGAAGTGGCGGCCCATTTTGGTGCGGGGCGTGGACCGCGAGAAGCATTTCGAGCCCGTGCAGTGCCCATTTCCGATGCGGGGCGAGCCATAAGCCATCAACTTTTGCGCCCGCGTCGAGGGCGCGATCGTGCAACCCGAGCCTCCTCGAGTGAAAGGACGCGGTCTTGAACTTCATTGACTGGTTGATCGTCATTGGGCTCAACGGGGGCATCATCGGATACGGCTTTTATCTGGCTCGCGGGGTTCGTTCCAGTGCCGATTGGTTCCTTGCCGGACGCCAACTACCGTGGTGGATCGTCGGGCTCTCGATGTACGCGACGGCCATCGACGCGAGCGACCTCATCGCCGATTCGGGCGCAACGTACACCCTCGGTTTCCGCTACTTCGTCGCCAACATGGTCGGAATCGTGGCGGGCTGGGCCCTCGCCGCTTATTTCGTGTTCCTGCCGATGTACCGCGCCGGGATGTACACGAACGCCGAATACCTCGAAGCCCGATACGGCCCCACGGCCCGGGTCCTGTGCGCGTTCGTCCAGGTCCAGTACCGCACGCTCGTCCTGGGCATCATGGGCGTCTCGCTCTGTTGGACGTTGAACGTCGTCTGCGGGTGGGATCAGTCACGGGCCATGCTGACGGTCGCCGGCGTCGCCATCTTCGCCAGCATCTACACGGCATGCGGCGGATTGCGCTCGGTCGCGGTCACCGACGTGCTCCAGTTCGTGGTGATGACGCTCGCGGCCCTGATCATCTGGTTTATCGTCTTCGGCAAGGTCGGCGGCTGGAGCGGCGTGGAGGAACGTCTCACTCGCGCCGACCCGGAACTCGAGCAGCTCCTCCACGTGGGGTCCGACCTCCCATCGGTCGAGGACGTCAGTCAAAGCACGCAACAACAGATCGATCGCAAGCTCCTGCTGGGCGGCGTGTACCGCGCGGAGGACGGAACCATCACCCGGAGGACGCCGAGCTGGGTTTTCGCCCTCGGTTTTCTCATCCTGGGCATCGGCTATTCCATCGTGAACCATACGCAGAGCATGCGGATGTTCGCCTCAAAGAGCGAGTGGGACCTTAAGATGTCGGTTGTCGTGGCGGGCCTGGCGATGATCGTCATGTCGTACTTCAACCTTACGATGGGCATCCTGGGGCGGGCGTGGGTGCCCGACCAAACGACCCTCCCCGGCGGTAATCATGACAAGATCTATCCGTTTCTCGTCAGTCAAATCGAAACGATCGGCCTCAAGGGCATTGTCGTGGCCGGGATCTTTGCCGCGTCGTTTTCGACCTATGACTCGATCGGCTCCTCGCTCTCCGCGCTGCTGACACGCGACGTCTACGCACGATTGTTCGTTCGCGACCGAGACGATCACCACTACCTGCGCGTCGGGCAGTGGCTGACGCCGGTGGTTATCGGCATCTCCTTCCTCTACGTGCCGTTTCTCCTGGAGGGAGACATGCTGCTCAAGTTTTTTGCGCTGACGAGCACGTTCGTGGTCCCGTTATTGACGCTCTTTATCATGGGGAGGTTCACGAGGGTTCATCGTTCTTCGGGTGTCATCGGGCTGTTTATTGGGTCCGCTTACGGCATCGTGCGATTATCGGCTCCCCTCATCGCGGAGAAGTGGGGGGTCGCCATTCTCCCGAGCTTCATGGTCGATCAGTATGCGGCCTATCCGCTCGCGATGCTCATCACGGCCGCATCGATGTTGCTGGTCTCGCTCGTGAGGGGCTTCGAGCCGCGTGGAGCAGCGCTCGGGAGCGGGTACGAGGAACAGGGCGCCTGGCTGCGCTCGAGCCGGCGGGCGGTCCAGGATCTGAAACGCGAAGAAGCTGCGGCGCCGGCCGCATCCCCTGGCGCGAGACGGCCCACGCCCGCCGTCCTGGTCTGCCTGGTGCTGGCCCTGGGGTGTTATCTGTGTTTTATCCAGTTTTGGTAAGATGAGGGACGATGAAGATCGATCGAGTCGAAGTCCGGGTCGTGGGTCCGAAGGTCAAGCGCTACACGTGGTCGCACGACATCCCCGAACAGTACATGACCAATACATTGGTGCGCATCTACACCGACGAAGGCGTCGAGGGCGTCGGTGCCGTGGCCAACTATACGTCGTATGATTACGACCGCTACACGGCCGAGACGCTGCGCCATCTCATCCCGATCCTGATCGGTAAGGACCCCTTGAAGCGCGAGACGATCCTGAGGGAGATCTGGCCGCGCGTCTTCCCATTGCCTCCGGGCGCGGTGGCCGCCATCGACATCGCGCTGTGGGACCTGTTTGGCAAAGTGTGCAACCAACCGATTTATCGGCTCCTCGGCGGGGCGCGCGACAGCATGACGGCCTACGCGAGCACGCCCATGTTCGAGGACGTGCCCGCCTATTTGAGATTCGTCGAGGAGTGCATCGCGCAGGGTTTCAAGGCGATCAAGTTCCACTGCTGGTGCCTTCCCGAAAAGGACCTGGCCCTCGCGCGCGCCGTCAAGAAAGAACACCCCGGCGACGACGTGAAGTTCATGCTCGACGTCGAGAACAACTACACCCGCGACGACGCGCTGCGGGCCGCCCACGAACTCCAAGACATCGGCTTCGAGTGGTTCGAGGCGCCGCTCTTCGACTACGACCTGGAGGGCTACCGCAAGATTACGAACGCCGTCGATATCTCCATCCTCCCCTCCGGCAACTGGTTTCAGGACCTCCACACGTTCAATCACGCCCTGACTTGCGGGGCCTGGTCGGTCGCCCGTACCGACGTGACGGTCATGGGCGGCTTCACGCAGGCGCGCAAGGCCATGGCCCTGGTCGAGGCGGTGGGCATGCGCTGCGAAGTGATGTCGTGGGGTTTCACGCTGGTCTCGGCCGCGAATTTTCACCTCATGCTCGCCCACAACCTGAGCAACTACTTCGAGCAAGCCGTGCCTTACGATTCGTATGAATACGGCATGAAGCAAGTGATCCGCACCGGGCCGGACGGAACGGTCCAGGCGCCACGGGGTCCGGGTCTGGGCTTGGAGATCGACTGGGAGGCCATGGAAGCCGCCACGATCCATACGATTGCCAGTGGATCGTGACGTGAATTACCGGGTCATGATGTTCTCGGCCCGGGCTTCTACGAGGCCGCCGGCTGGAGCTGGGATTGAAAGAAATCGGTCGCGCTCTCCCAATCGAGCGGTAGCCCAACTGGGCGACCCGTCGCGGCCGATATCTGCGCGGCCCAACCGATCTCGGCGAAGACCGCCGATCGCGCGAAGCTCAAAGGCGACGCCTCCCGCTTCCGGATGCATTCCATGAAATGGCCCACGCAGGCGTCGGTCTGGTGATAGATGACGTTGCCGCTATCGGGCGTGCTGAGCCCCGGAGGCCAGGCCAACTCGGCGAGGTTTTCGCGGGCGCAACGCTCCGCATCGAGAGGATAAACCCAGCGCCGCCCCGTCGCCCGTTGCGACCAATACCGGACCTTGAGAGGTTGGTCGATCTGCGAATCGAAAATCAGCCCCCCTTCGGTCCCCGACAGGTTGTGATACGCGTCATAGCCGTTGGAATCGTCGATGTTGCCCAGACACAAGCCGGTCGCGCCGTTATCGAAGCGGACCATGATGTTCCAGACCGGCTCCGGCTCGAACGGCCTGACGCTCGCCTCCATGCTCGTCGCGAAGACCTCGGCCGGACGCGCCTGACTCGCCATCAGCCACACCATCGCGGACAATGAATGGACGATGCCCATGCCGATCGCGTCGCCCATCAGGTCGCGGCTCAACTTCCAAGCCTTGCCGCCGGCGATGTTCACCGGATGACGATAGTTGATCTGAATCTGGGTAATCTTGCCGAACTCGCCCGCGGCGACCATCTCGCGCAAGCACTGTTCCATCGGGTCGAAATAGAGGATGTAATCGACGAACGTGATCTGTTCCGGTCGCCGGCGTTCCAACTCGATCTGACGGCGGAATTCGTCAAAACCCGTCGCGCAGGGCTTCTCGCAAAAAACGTGCTTGCCGGCCTTCTGGGCCTTCATCGCCTGCTCGCCATGAAACCGGTTGGGGCTGGCGATCACAACCGCCTCGATCTCGGGCCGCTCAAGCATGGCGTCGTAATCGTCGGTCCATAGGTCGCTCGCAAGGCCCGCTGCTTCGAGCGCGCGAACGGTGCTTGCGCGGTTGGGTTGAAAGAGCGCCAGGATTTCCGCGTCATCCCGCTCGGCGAGCCGCTTCATCAACTCGCCGCCCATCCAACCCGCGCCAGCGAAGCCCACGCCAATTTTTTTCATCTCTCCCTCTCCTCCAAGTGCCAGAGCATCCGGGCAAAAAAATCCCCCCTCAATCGGGGCGGGTTCTTCCCCAGAGCGTGGGCGCGACCCCCTCGCGCCGCGGGCTGGTCGTTTATGCGGAACTCTTTGCGTCGGCGCTGAATTGCGCCATCAATGCCGCGTCCTCGGCGATGCAGCCGCCGTATTCGGCGCACATCTCGCATTCGCCCTCGCCATTGCAATCGGACTGGTAGTCTCGGACCTCTCCCTTGAGTCGATCGAGCAGGGTCTTATCGTTCTTGAGGACCCGCCCCAGCCGGAAGATGGCATGGGCCGATTCGGGGCTGAGCAGGTGTTCGAGCTTGCAGGCATCGGCCAAGGCGACGCCCTTGGGGATGTTCAGGATGTCCTCGAAGAAATCGGCCATCACCAGAAAATGGCGCTCGACGGTGCGGGCCAGGGCCATTCCCTCCTCGGTCAGGCTCAACATCCGCTTGGAGTCTTCGACGATGTAGTTGCGCTCCTTGAGCATCGAGATGCGCTTGGAGGCCGCCGCGCGCGTGATGTCGAGGTGCTCGGCCACGTCGGTCACCCGCGCGTAACCGTTGTCCTTGCGCAGGTGCATGATCGTCATCAAATAATGGGCCGCCGAATGGGTCAGTTCGCTCTGCTCGAAGGCCCGCCAGGCGGAGTTGTCATTGGATAATACTGACATCGAGGTAATCTTCTCGGTGTAAAACGCGAATCACGGGAATAATCGGTCTATTTAGCGGTCCGCGGACCATGCTTGAACCTTCAGCCACCTAACACGGCTATCCCCCGCCGACCGTTCACTTATGTTAGCTCATGCACCATCCGGACATCAAGTCAAAATCCACGGGGGCACCCCCCGCCGCTTTTCCGGCCCCCCTTCCGCCTGCGAGGCTTGCCGGCGAGAAATGCCGCCAGGCAGTTCCCAGCTTTATCAGTGTTAATCCGTAAAATCCGTTAAATCAGCGTCCCATTTCTTCAGTCCGGCGTACGAGACTTGCCCCGATCTTGGCCTGGGATCGACCTGCCCCGTCCGGTGATCCCAGCCCAGCCCAGCCCATCGTGTCTACCGGGCCTTGATTTTGAGGAGGTCCGTCGTCTGCTGAACGGCGTCGTTCATGGCCGCGCGGGTCGCCTGGCCCAGGGCGCTGGCGGCGAATTCGGCGTTGCCCTTGCCGATGCCGAAAACGCTGACCCCGCTGGTCGAAGAAACCGTCGTGAACGTGCCCGATGACATGAAGGCGCCCAAGATCCGGCTGTTCTTGCCGTTGACCACGCGCAGGTCCAGCCCGACCATGCCGCTGCGCTTGACGTCCCCTTTCTCGTAGGTCGGGTTGGCGATGGCGACGCCGGCGCCCGTGTAACCCAAGGCCTTGCTGCCGGTGGCCAGGCCCGCCAGCCCGACGATCGCCCCAATCCCGCCCAGCGATCCGCCCTTCTTCTCCTCCGACAGGTCGGCCGTTTCGTTGAACTCGGTCACGGTCCCCCGGATGATGTAGGGTCCGAGCTCGCCTTCCTCCAGCGCGCAGGTGTAGCTTCCGTCCGCGTTTTTCGTGATCGCGTCGGCCTCAATGAGCTGGATGTTGCCGCTGCGCGTGAGGGCGGTTCGGAGTTGCTCGGCCATGCCCGCGCCCACCTGTGCTCCGGGGCCATGCTGCTGGACCGGATTGCCCTCAAGGCCGCCACCTTGGGTGCCGCTGTCAAGTATGCCGCCCACGCCCCCGCGAGGGGCCGGTGCCGAGGCCGCGCCCGTACCCGAAATCTCGCCCGATGCGCCGTAAACCAGGGGCTCGACGGCGACAACGAAGGTGGGCACTTGCGGGTCGTACGGAATCGAGACGATCTCGACCTGGGCCGCCGCCGGCACCCCGGTCTGAGCCTGAGCGGCCCCACGGTCGACCGAAGCCGTCTCGCAGCTCGCGGCCAGGAGCAATGACGCGGGGATTATCAGAACCATCCATGTCCATTGAATGAGTCGTATCACGACGCTTCTCCCATCGAAAAGGAATCGATGCGCGCCGTCCCCGGCACGCTCATACGCAACGTATAACAAATCCACGGAGACGGCTCAATGAAAACGCCCGGCCCCGAGCGCGCTCGCGCATCCGGCAAGGATTAGCAGAGCCAGCGGGACCGGGATCGCGATACGTTCGATGATGCGCTTTCCCTGAAAGTGGGCTGAGAAAACTAATTTCAGTCTGTCACTAAAGATAGACCGCACCGCGGCGGTGTCAATCATCATTTCACCATTCCCCACCACCGTATCTTAGCCAAGCTTCTTCTCCGACACTGGCCGATTCGTCTAGCTCCATTATCCACAATTCTTGCCCGTGCATGCCATCGTCAGCGCTGAAAAGCAATAAATCATCGATCACTGTAATCTTTGATATATTCGATGAGTTTGTTCCTGGATGTATATCACCTGCCATGATGGTCCCCAATTCGATCCCGTCGCTTACCACATTTCGCGTCCATTCTGACGATCATCCGCGGTGAAATAAGCCCTGCCACCAAATGCAGTAAGGTTTTGCGGAAACGAACCCTTACGCCCCGGCCAGATATCCTTCAGGAGATCGGTGCCTTCGAATGTTCCATTTGATATCCATAGTTCGAGTCCATCCCGTGTTGGATTCTCACTCCCAAACCCCGCGACAAAGAGTCTTCCGTCAACACCCACGAGTTCATATGGTGCCACAGGTCCAATCCTGATATTCTGTCCATTGGATTGATACTTTGCCAAGGTACTGTTAGTTGTAAAGTATAATTCGCCGTTGTGGACACCGTATATCTCATCCGTCGACTCCTCTTTTACTGTGCCGTCGGTAGTGCTGTCGCTTTTCCAGAACTCGGAATCAAGAAACGCGCCACCCCTATAATGGTAATCCACTCTAAAGAATAGCTCGCCCTGGAATTCAGTCATATCCCGAATGAATGTTTGCTGAAATCCGGTTGCTGGCATGACCTTAAGGACGGCCAGTTTGCCGTCCACCAGTGTTCCCAGAACTGATTGATTAAGATCGCTTCTTAATACGGCATAAAACGCATCGCCGATCGACGTTAATGCGTCAAGCCGATCAAAATCGATGAATCCGACCCTCACCGTTCCCGCCGCGGCCCCATCCGTCTTGTAGAGGTTCTCCTTACTCCTCACAAAATACAACTCACCTTGAAATTCATGGAAATTCATAATATCCAAGTTATGAGGACCTAGTCCAAGAAAATCCAGAACTTCAGTGCCTTCATTCGTCCCATCACTCGTCCATATTTGTTTTCCGTAAATCGGATCCATTGCGAGCAAGTATAGTTTCCCCATAAACGTTGTCATGGGCGTCAGGTCGCGACCGATTACGCCAATGGAAGAACCGGTTTCACCAGGATAAATGTCCTTCACCATCTCCGTTCGCTCACCGTCGGTCCTCCATAACTCCAGCCCATGAACTCCATCATCAGCCGTGAAGTAAAGGACCCTATTCAGTTCCGTGAGCTGATCCGGATCGGAACTGTCAGGACCTTGCTTGATGTCCAAGACAAGCGCCAGTGCCGTCTGATCAGCGGAGCCGTTATTCCGCCACAATTCTCGGTCCGTTTCGGAATGAAAAGCGGTAAAATAAGTAAACTCACCCGCCTTTGTAAACCCATGGGGATCAGAGCTACCTTCGGGATTGATATCCTTAAGAACCGGAGGGCTGGCGGAACAAAGGAGAGGAGAGCAAGACAATATCAAGGTGAACAACAAGACGGATGCCGGAGCATAAAGGCGGTTAACCCCTGGCAGCTTACCCATGCGCGTTGATGAACTATCGATTTTCGCTAGTAACACAGCCGTCACTCACTTCTTAGGGAGATAAATGCCTGACACCCAACACACCCACTGAGCCACAACCTCTTCTCACGAGCGAACAGTATAACCTGACTGGCATCGCACGATCGCGGAATTCCGCACACATCGAAGAACAGGTAACGGGGCCTGCTTCAGATAGCACTCCACCATTGAAACATCCCGCCACCACCGCGTCAACCCACAAAACTCAAAATGCATGTTGTAAAACTACGCACGACGCATGAAAGACGATCGGGACGGAGGGGGATGCCTTGGGATTGAGATCATGTCCCGTCCGCCCGCGAGATCCGGCAAATCGCGGCTCGCCCCGGATTCGAAGCGATCACCCTGGACCGCCCTCGATTTAGGGCTTGACGCGTTCCGGCAGGTTGATTTAGAAAGGGTTACGAGTGGGAGGATGCCCGGCGGCGATGCGCGGGCCGCTTCCCCGGTTCTTTGGGAACAAGCGAAAGGCCGTGATGAGGAGTAGTAGGCTGGACGGGTGCGCCTTGAGAGAGCTGCCGGGTGGTGCGAGGCAGTGGGCGTCGCGGTTGAACTGACCTCGGAGCCGCGTGGGTGAAGGGTGAATCAGCGGGCTTGATGCCCCGATTCCCCTGCGTAATCCGCGCCGGTTGGTCCCCGTTAACCGACCCGAATGAAGGGTGTGCGCGCCTGTCGGTCCGCGCACCGAATCAGGGTGGTACCGCGCTCATGAAATTTTCGGCGCCCCTGGGTCCATGATCAAGACTCAGGGGCGCTTTGTATTGTTCGCCGGCTCAGAGCGGCGATCCGCGGAATGGCAAAGCCATCCGAAATCACGGCGGACAGACCGACTAGGCCAATGATTAAACTCATCGCCGTCATCGTGCTGGTGTTGATCGTTGGAGCACTCGTGGTTCGCGCGGCTCGTAAGTGATGTTGGAAGATCGATAAAAATGGGAAGAGCACGTTTAGGCATGTTGTGATGGTCATCTTTATTTACACATCCTCGGACCGAATGGGATTCGCCTCCACGTTCCACATCTCCGGGCGACTGCGCCCCGACTCGGCGGTTTCTCGTCCCGGCCTTCCCCATTGAACAGGGGCCGGTCATTCGCTCCACCCCCATCCCTGATGAATATGAGAGGTAAACGACCATGACAGACCAAGACCGCGTCATCATCTTTGACACGACGCTTCGCGACGGCGAGCAATCGCCGGGGTTCAGCATGAACCTCAACGAGAAGTTGGAGATGGCCCATCAGCTCGCCCGCCTGGGAGTCGACGTGATCGAGGCCGGCTTCCCGATCACCTCGCCGGGCGACTACGAAGCCGTCCACGAAATCTCGCGTCAGGTCGAGGGGCCGACGATCTGCGGCCTGGCGCGCACGCTCGAAAAAGACGTCATCCGCGCTGGCGAGTCGCTCGGTCCCGCCGCCAAAAAGCGCATCCATACCTTCATCGCCACCAGCAAGGTGCACGTCGAGAAGAAGCTGCGCATGAGCAGGGAGAAGGTGATCGAAACGGCCTACAACGCCGTCAAGCTCGCCACCAGCTTCACCGACGACGTCGAGTTCAGTTGCGAGGACGCCGGGCGCACCGATTGGGACTACATCGTCGAGGTGCTGACGGCCGCGATCGAAGCCGGCGCGACCACGCTCAACATCCCCGACACGGTCGGCTACTGCGTCCCCGAGCAATTCGGCGCTTGCATCCGCAACCTCCGCGAACGGACGCCCGGCATCGAAAACTGCGTCATCTCGGTCCACTGCCATAACGACCTGGGCCACGCCGTGGCCAATTCGCTGGCGGGCGTCAAGGCCGGCGCGCGCCAGATCGAATGCACGATCAACGGCATCGGCGAGCGCGCGGGCAACACCTCGCTCGAGGAGGTCGTGATGATGCTCAAGGTTCGGCGCGACTACTTCGGCGTGGATACGACGATCAACGCCGAAGAGATCTACCGCGCCTCGCGCCTGCTCAGCCGCATCACCGGCCAGCGCGTCCAGGCCAACAAGGCCATCGTCGGCGCCAACGCGTTCGCTCACGAGGCGGGCATCCACCAGGACGGCATGATCAAGGAACGCACGACCTACGAGATCATGCGCCCCGAGGACGTGGGCTGGACCGGCGAGTCGATGGTCTTGGGCAAACACTCGGGCCGCAACGGCCTGGCCCGGCGCATGGAGGAGCTCGGCATCCGCGGCCTCGGCCCCGACGACATCAGCCACGTCTGGGACCGGTTCAAGGACCTGTGCGACCTCAAGAAGACCGTCTACGACGAGGACCTGTTGGCGTTGGTCGAGGACGAAGTGGCGCGCTCGGCCGCCACCTATCAGCTCGAAGACCTCGACGTGCGCGCGCGGATGAACGACGGTATCCAGGTGCGAGTCCGGGTGCGCTGCGGCCCCGACGACGTGCGCGAGGCCGCCTGCGAGGAGGGCGACGGCCAGGTCGACGCCCTCTACCGCGCCCTCGATTCAATCAGCGACCACGCCATCCGCCTGCTCGATTACGGCATCGAATCGGTGACCAGCGGCAAGGACGCGCAAGGGCGGGTCAACGTCCTGATGTCGATCGACGGCCAGGAAATCCGCGGCGTCGGCTTGGCCACCGACATCATCGTTGCGTCGGCGCACGCGTATCTGAACGCGCTGAACCGGTTCTTGATGTTCAAGGAGATCAACAACCGCGTGGCGGCGGAGACGCCGTGAATTGGAAGAGCGAGGGGAAGTCTCGTTTTAGTGGCCATTGACCAATTGGTTCTTCACCCCATCCAGAATCGATTCGATATCCTGCTTGGTGACGGAGGGAAAGTCATCCAGTTTCTCTTCGACGACCTGAACGAGCAGATCAACGAGGATCTCGTCGACGACTATCTTCGTATTCG
>CAUZJO010000069.1:0-24692 GCA_963580245.1 Candidatus Sumerlaeia bacterium
TTTCAGGAAACTGCTGGCCCACGCGGCGGTTTTTAATTATCTTTTGCTGCGTCTGGCGCAAATCACGAGTCGAAAACGGATGCCTCTGGTTCACCCGAGTTCAGCTCTGATCGGCTGGACTGCTTGAGCAGGGCTTTTTCAGGATCGACTAAGTAAGATGGAAAGAAAGGAGACTTCAATGGAATCGACACTGGAATCAACCATCACATGCCCGGAGTGCGGCTTTGCCAAAGAGGAAACAATGCTAAATGATAGTTGTCAGTTTTTCTACGATTGCATCAACTGCAAAGCCACGCTCAAGCCCAAAGCGGGGGACTGCTGCGTGTTCTGCTCCTACGGCACCATCAAGTGCCCGTCGAAGCAGTGCGAAGCCTGCTAATGATGAGAAAAACGAAAAACATTCCGCCAGGGGAGTGAGGGTACAGACCAGATAGCTGTCGCCATACACGCTAAGAAACGGGCGAAGTGGGGCTCATTATGGGCGCCTGTGGGCCGTTTCGCGACGCCTGATCAGCATTCTGATCTCTCTTGATGCTCCCCAAGGCCACGTTCAAAGGGCTCCGCGTGTGCCGCGGAAAGCCATGATCTATTCACTACGCGAACGGCGCGCATCACGGCCTTTCATCGGCCTCCACCTTAATAGGCACGGGCAAAAAGCGCCTGATGCTTGGCGGGTTGGCCCGAGCGGATGTCTTTGAGGCCGGGGGGCGGGTCGCCGTCTTCGAGCGGGATGCAGCGGACCGTGGCCTTGGTCTCTTCCTTGATTAACGCTTCGGTTTCGGCCGTGCCGTCCCAGCCGCAGCGGATGAAGCCCTTCTTGTTCTCCAAGACTTCTTTGAACTCGTCCCAAGTCGCGACGTCGGTCGTGTTGTCGGCGCGGTATTGCTCGGCTTGGCGTAGCATGTTGGCCTGGATCTCATCGAGCAGCTCGGCGACGCGTCCGGGTAGTTTTTCCAGCGCGACCGGCTGTTTCCCCCTCTCGTCACGCCGGCCGAGCATCGCCTGGCCCTTTTCGAGATCGCGCGGGCCGATCTCGACCCGCACCGGCACGCCGCGCAATTCCCAGTCGTGGAACTTGAAGCCGGGCGAGTGCCAGTCGCGGTCGTCGAGCCGCACGCGGACCCCCGCCTTTTCCAACGTATCGCGAACCCGCCCGGCCTCCGCCAGGACCTGCTCCTTGGTCGCATCGAAGATGATCGGGATGATGACCACTTGGATCGGGGCCACGCGGGGGGGCAGGCGCAGGCCGGCGTCGTCGCCCTGGGCCATGATCAGCGCTCCGATCAGCCGCGTCGAGACGCCCCAACTGGTCTGCCAGACGTAGCGCTCGACGTTGTCCTTGTCCAGAAACTTGATCCCGAACGGCTTGGCGAAATTCTGGCCGAGGAAATGCGACGTCCCGACCTGCAACGCCCAGCCGTCGCCCATCAGCGCCTCGACGCAATAGGTATCGACCGCTCCGGCGAACTTCTCGCTCTCGCTCTTGAGCCCCATCACCGGCGGGATCGCCAGCTCCTCGCGCAGGAAATCGTGGTAGACGCGCAGCATCTTGAGCGTCTCCTCGACCGCCTCCTCGCGCGTGCGGTGGCAGGTGTGGCCTTCCTGCCAGAGGAACTCGGTCGTGCGCAGAAACAGCCGCGTGCGTTTCTCCCAGCGCACCACGTTGGCCCACTGGTTGATCAGCACCGGTAGGTCGCGGTAGCTCTGGATCCACTTGGCGTAGGTGGCGCAGATGATCGTCTCGGAGGTGGGGCGGATCGCCAGGCGCTCTTCGAGCTTTTCCTCGCCCACGTGCGTCACCCAGGGGACCTCGGGCGCGAAGCCCTCGACGTGTTCGGCCTCCTTCGTCAGGTAACTCTCGGGGATAAACAGGGGAAAGTAGGCGTTGAGGTGACCGGTGGCCTTGATGCGCCTGTCCAGCGCGTCACGCACGTTCTCCCACAGCGTATAGCCGTAGGGGCGGATGATCATGCAGCCGCGAATGTCGGAATAGTCGGCCAGCTCGGCCTTGCGCACCACGTCGACGTACCAATCCGAGAAGCTCTCGGCGCGAGAGGCCAGCGCGCCCTCGAATGCTTTTTTCTTTCCTTTGGCCATCAGTCCAATACTCCCCCGTGTCCCATTTGAATGTTGTTTCGCCGTCGCGTCCCATCGAATCGCCTCACGCTCCCGTTCTCCCCCTCCAAAGCCGCCAGCGGAACGCCATGATGTCGCCAAGCATACGCGGGGCGTCGCGCAGCATGTTCACCTTGGAGGCCTCGCTGTTGATCCAGCGCACGGGGTGCTCGAGCACCCGATAGCCAAGGGCCTGCGCCAACATCAGCAGCTCCACGTCGAAGGCCCATCCACTGGAGGCTTGTCCGGCGAAGAGCCGTTCGGCGGCCTCGGCCCGAAACAGCTTGAACCCGCATTGCGTATCGTGAAAGGGCAGCCCCGAAATAGGCCGTACGAGCTGATTAAACGCCCGGCCCGACATCTCGCGCCACCACGGCTGACGGACCACCAGCTCGGACCCGGGCAGCGCGCGCGAGGCGATGACGACGTCGTGGTTCCCCTCCTCCATCGCCTGCATCATCCCGACGGCTTCCTCGATCGGCGTTGATAGATCGGCGTCGCTGAACAGCCGCAACTCGCCGCTTGCCTTCAGCATCCCGCGCCTCACGGCCGCGCCCTTGCCCTCGTTGCGCCCCGCCGCCACGACGAGGCAGCCTGGAAACCGGTCCCGGACCAGTTCGGGCGTGCCGTCGGTCGATCCGTCATCCGAGACCACGACCTCCCACGGCCAGTCCCGCTCCTCAAGGAAGGCCTGGATCTTCTCCAGCGTATCGGGCAGTCGCCGGCTCTCGTTGTAGGACGGAATAACCACCGACAAGCGCGGGACCGCCTGGCTGGCCTGACCGGGTTTGGGTGAACCCGTCTTCGCCGGTTGGCCCGCGGCGCCGCTATCCGCTGGGGTCATCACTGCTCCTTCCATGACGGGTCCGGCTTTTTCGGGAGAATGGTTGGTCCGGGGCGCTGCCTTATCGGATCGCCTCGCAACGCCTTATATCAAAACCACGTTTGAAGGCCAAACCAAGAAATCATCCGATCGCCGCCGCGCTAATCCCCATAACCCTTGGGATGCGCGCTGTGCCACTCCCATGCCGAGGCGATGATGTCGCGCAGGTGGGGGTATTTCGGCTCCCAGCCCAGCCGCTCGCGGGCCAGGTCCGAGGAGGCCACCAGTTGCGCGGGGTCGCCCGGCCGGCGGTCGACCTCGATCGTCGGGATGGCATGCCCGGTCACCTCGCGGGCGGTCTCCACGACCTCGCGCACCGAATAGCCCCGGCCGATGCCGAGGTTGAGCGTCGCGCCCTCGCCCCTGTCCCTGCCCTTCAGGTAATCCATGGCCAACAGGTGAGCGGCGGCGAGGTCCTCGATGTGGATGTAGTCGCGAACGCACGTCCCGTCGGGCGTGGGGTAATCGACGCCGTATGTCTTGATCTCGAATCCCGGTGTCAGTGCCGCGCGTAGGGCCAGGGGAATCAGGTGGGTCTCGGGTCGGTGGTCCTCGCCGCGCACCGGGGACCCCCCTGCGGCGTTAAAATAGCGCAGCGTCACGCAGCGGATGCCGTGGGCCTTGCCGTACGCCTCGATCATCTGTTCAGCCATGAGTTTGGAGCATCCGTAGGGGTTGATCGGCCCCGTGGGGTGGCGTTCGTCGATCGGAACGGATTGCGGGTCGCCGTAAACGGCCGCCGTGGATGAAAAAACCATCGACTTGACCTCCGCCTCGCGCATCGCCTCGAGCAGGGTCAGGGTCTTGACAGCGTTAGTCTGAAAGTAGCGGCCGGGATGTCGGACTGATTCGGTCGTCGAGGTCAGCGCCGCGAAATGAATCACCAGGCGAACATCGTGTTGGGGGATCAGACGCCGCAGTTTTTCGGCGTCGCCCACGTCGGCCCGTTCAAACTCCGCGCCGGACGCGACGGCACCCAGGTGGCCCGTCGAGAGGTCATCCAGAACGACCACCCGCTCGCCCCGCGCGAGGAGGGCGTCAACCGTCGCGCCGCCGATATAACCCGCCCCACCGGTCACCAGGACGCTCATCCCGATTCAAACCTCCCTCGGCCATCGCCGAAATCTGGGCCAAAATCAGGACGATTCGGCATCCGGCTCCCTTTCTTCTCCCTCCCGAGGCGCTTCTTCGCGCTTGAGTCGCTGAAAAAGGTGCTCTAGTTCCAGCGCATTGCGGGTCGAGGACGTGTAGACAAACTTAAGCTTCGGGTGCCGTTTCAGGACCACGCGCCGGGTCATCAGCCTCTGGATATAGGGAGCGCAATGATTCAGCTCGTCGACCGTCTCGCGGACCACCTCCTCGCGCTGGTCCTGGAGAAACGTAATCGCCACCACCGCCTGACTCAGGTCCTTGGACACCTTGACCTGATGGACCGTGATGAACGGCGGCAGGTTGGGATCACGCAAATCCTGGTCGATGATGCGCCCGATTTCGCTTCGGAGCAAATGCTGAACCCGTTCCATCCGTGAATGAAGCATGATCCCTGTATCCTCACATCGGGCGTCGCGGACCGTCGGGACGGACAAAGCGAGACCATCGCGCCGCTGCGTCAATAACGGTCATGGCACCTTCGGCCCTAATGATACAAGACCATGGAGATGAAATAAACAGAAATCCTCGCTTCCCATCGTTTCGCCAGTCTCAACAAGTAGCACCTTGACTTTTTATTTATGCATGTTTTACAATGAGGGGTTGGGCTTCTGTATAGTGTATCTGGTTGGGGGATATCCGTACGTATCGCCAGAGGATATCGAGGGCCGAAGCAGGGTGTCGATAGCCGCGCTAGCGTGGCCCTCCCAGTGTCGGACACCATGGAAAGGCGGGTTCTTGGGGATGATGGGCCATGAAAGCGACCGAATAACCACTGCCGTGCTCCTTGCCGCGGGTACGGGAAGCCGTCTTCAACCCCTGACGCACGACGCGCCCAAGTGCCTCACTGAGGTCAGTGGGGCGCCGATATTGGAACGGTTCGTCCGCTGCCTGTACCGGCACGACTTCAGACGCCTCGTAGTGGTTGTTGGGCATCAGGAACGCTGCATCCGTGAATTCCTTTCGGAACACGCGCGAGGACTGAGGATTGACTACGTGGTGAATCGGTGCTACCGCACAACCAACAACATGTACTCGCTGTGGCTTGCCCGGCGGGCAATCCAAGAGCCGTTTGTATTGGTTGAATGCGATCTTGTCTTCGACCCCTCCTTGCTGGAGGATATGCTGGTTCCAAACAAAATCGCCGTTTCCCCTATCCTACCCTGGATGAAAGGCACCACGGTTACCACCGATGTTCGCGGGCGGGTCACGGCCTTCCATGTCGGTTCCGGTGGGCGCCCCAAGGAAGCCGCCTACAAGACCGTGAACATTTACAGCTTTTCGTCGGCGTCATGGCGGCGAGTGAGGGAGCGGTTGGAGCGACATGTTTCCGAGGACAGATTGAACGATTACTATGAGACGGTTTTCGAGGAATTGGTCGCCGAGGGCGATCGCTCATTTCAAGCAGTCTTTTTCGATCCCGAGCGTTGGTACGAGGTGGACACGCTCGAGGACCTGCGCGGAGCCGAACGACTTTTCCCTGAAGACCACACCTGGACCCACGTCCTGGAAATGCAATGAACGGAATATAAGCATGAGAAGGATGGGGCCATAGGACGATGCGGCCAGGCGGAGCGGAACTCGACTACGACGGGGTTAGGCGGTATTGGAACAACGCCACGCCGTCGATTCTGGGTCCGTACATGATGGACGGGTTCGGCTTCCCCGCCGGCGCCGGCAGGTTTCGGTTCCGCGCGGAAACCCGGATCGTGCAGCGATTGATTCGGGGCGTGAACACGCGCGGCGCCGCGTTGGATCTCGGCTGCGGCGCAGGTTACTGGACCGAATACTTCGCGCGGGACTTCAAAAGCGTTGTCGCCGTCGAGGGAAGCGGGCCAATGGTTGAGGCGACGAAACAACGTTGCTCCCCCTATTCCAACGTGAACGTGATCCACGGCGACGTGTTGGCGTTTGAGCCCGACGGCCGCTACGCGCTGGTGTTCCTCGGCGGAATGCTGATGTACCTGAACGAAAGCGACGTCATCGACTTGCTGCGCAAAGTGATTCCGTTCCTTGAAGCGGGGGCTATTGTCCTTTGCCGTGAGAGCACCGTGCGGGGAGGGACCCTCAGCCGCCAGGGTGCGTATCAGGTTGTGTACCGTTCCGTTCGGACCTACACCGACATATTTATGAAGTGCGGCGTCACGAGCGTGCAAGTGGAGAGGAACGTCCCGTACATTCTCATGCAAATAGGGTGTGAACTGATCAAGAAATGGAAGACATTCGCGCCGGAACGGCTACAGGCCATACCCATCGCGGGGCGTCTCGTCTACCGTGGACTTCGTCTTGGCAATCCGTGGGCGACGCGTATTCCCGGTGCGCTGAGCCTTGCCTTTCCGGAACTCACGAATCACTTTTTCGTGCTCCGGGCGGACTAGAGATGCGGGGCCGCGCGTTCGGCTCGCGCAACCACCCGTGGCATCCTTCCGTTTCGAAACCCCGCGAGGACAGAGATGCTTGGATCGCTGACAAGGGTTGTTCACAAGAACCTGGCGAACGCCGTTTCGATTCTGGGCGTGCTTCCGCTTTGCCTGCTCCTGGGGGAAGGGGGCTACCAGTACCTGATCCCCCTTATTATCTACAACAACATCATGGACGATTTGGACGGCATCCTGGCCGCCAAGCTGGGCATCAAGAGTGGTTTTGGCGGTATCCTGGACAACGTCTGCGATGCGGTTGCTCATACTCTGCTCGTGATGGTGGTTGGGATGCGCTACGGCGGCGTCTGCGGCGCGATAAGCCTGGTGGCGGTAGGCGCGCTCATGCTCCGCGTTGTTTCCCGGCTCGATCCGAATGCGCCTGTTAACACGGGTTCGCCGACAAACGAGTTGATGCGACACATGCTATTCATCATTCTGCTGGCGGGGAACTTCGGTTTCAACCCAGCGCCCTTTCTGACCATTGCATTCGCGGTCCACGCAGTGTCGATGCTTGTGCCGTACCGGATGCCTTATCTTCTCCGCAGCCTGACGAAGTCGGCCACCATGATCGGTCTGGTGAACGTCGCGCTGGTCGCGGCCTGGCGGGCGCCCCAGGCGACCCCGATCGTCGCGGCGTGTTTTATTTCGACATACCTGTACTCGCTTGCGGCGGGAGCGTACAGGCGGCGCCACGAAGCCGCGCCCGGGCGGCTTTGATTTCCCGGCCACGGCGATTCTTTGAAGACGCCCCCGCCGCGCTCCAACGCCGTCTCGACCGTTGCTTTTCTCTCATCGAGCGCGAACCGCGCAGGCATCCCAACATCAAGCCGCTTAGGGGGTAACTTCGAGGGGTTCCACCGATACCGCTTGGGGGAATACCGGATCATTTACTCCATTGACGAAGCCGGTCAGGTAGTCATCATCACGATCATCGCCCGCCACAAGGACGCCTATAAGGGCTAGGTCGAGAGACCGCATTGCTTTCCCCTTTCTCGTCGTGCATCACTTGCGTGGGTGAACTCTGCCTCCGGCTATCAACCATTCCGCAATTTCCCTCTCAAATGGCGCCCAGATTCTGACGATAGATATCTTAGAGCGGTCCCCTCTTGGGTAGGGGCGAGGTGTGCGGATTCGCGCCTCGAAGCCCGATCCCGAAGACCTCGCGCGTGGACGAGAGCGGCGAGCGTTTCCACATCAACCGGAGATGAACAAGCCAAATGGAACCGACACCTGAGAACGTCATCAACGTCGATGGGCTGCGCGTGGCGTATGGGCGCGGCGGGAAGCGGCATGTCGCGGTTGACGGCCTGAGTTTTTCGGTGCGGCGCGGGGAGACGGTTGGGTTCATCGGCCCCAACGGGGCGGGGAAAAGCTCGACGATCAGGACGATGATGGGGTTTATGTTTCCCGAGGTGGGGGGGGATTAAGCTGTTTGGCCAAGCGGCCGGGTCGGTCGCTTCGCGGCGGCGGATTGGGTATCTGCCCGAGGTGACGCTCTACTATCCGTTTATGAAGGGGCGCGAGGGGCTCGAACTTTAATGGCGGCTTGCATGGGCTGGATCGGCCCACGCTACGCCGACGCATCCCGGAGTTGCTGGGACGCGTGGGGCTGGGCGACAAGGCAGAGGTCCTGATCAAGAACTTCTCGAAGGGCATGCAACAGCGCGTGGGGATCGCGCAGGCGATTATCGCCGATCCTGACCTGCTGATCTTCGATGAGCTCTCCTCGGGGCTGGATCCGATCGGGCGCTGCGACCTGCGCGAGGTCCTGCTCGACCTCAAACGGCGCGGCAAAACGATCTTCTTCAGCTCGCACGAGTTGCACGAAGTCGAGAGCCTCTGCGACCGGGTCATCATGATCCACCAGGGGCGCAAGATCGCGGACGAGAAAGTCCCAACGCTACTCGAGAAGCTGCGCGAGGCCGGCGGCGATCGGCCCGTCACGCTCGAGGAACATTTCATGAACCTGATCCGGCCCGAACAGGCGGAGGTGACGGCATGATCCGTCGTCAATGGCTGCTCGCGCGCACGATCTTCACCGAGGCCGTCCGCCGGCGCGAGATTTACGTCATCGTCCTGTTGACCGTCGCGCTGATCGTCGCCGCCTCGACGATCCGGTTTTTCCAGATCGAGAGCCTGAACAAGTTCTATCACGAAATCGCGCTCAAGGTCATGATCATGGCCACGGCGCTGACGGTCATAATCTTGGCCGCGCGCCAGTTGCCACGCGAGTTCGAACGGCGCACGATCTACACGCTGCTGGCCAAGCCCGTCGCGCGTTGGGAATTCATGTTGGGCAAGTACCTGGGCGTGGTGCTGGCGGGTGTTTTTTGCCTGGCGTTGTTCATGACGGTGTTTTGCCTCGGCCGCTTGCTCGGTCACGGATCGATCAACTTCCCAATCTTTCTGCAGTACGTGTTCTTGCAGGTCCTGGGCGTCGCAACGTTGGCCGCGCTGGCGTTCTTGCTTTCGATGGTGATGGGGCTGGACGCGGCGATCGTCACCACGGCGCTGCTCTATTTACTCGGTCACGTGCTGACCAACGCGTTGGCGATCCTTTACGAGTTCATGGGGACGGCGGGCAAGGTCTTGCTGCTCGTGCTCAATTACACGATCCCCCAACCGGCCCTGTTCGATCTCTCGGCCAAGGTGGTTCACGACTGGCCGCCGCTCTCGGCCAACGTCATGGTTTTGGGGGTCCTTTACCTGATGATGTTTATCGTGCCCTACCTGGGCCTGAGTTTTTTCCTGTTTCGGCGGCGGGCGCTTTAAGGAGGGCAAACGAAATGGATTCGGCCATGGAACTTCAACCCGCGATCGGCTCGGCGGATTCGGCGGGCGCGCTGCGTCCGTTGCGGCATCTGGTTCGGGCCGTGTGGCTCCAAGCCCTGCGGCGCAATGAAATCTGGGTCGTCGGGATATTGCTCGGGCTATACGTGCTGGGGGCGTTGGTGTTGCGCATCGTCGGGATCGAATCGGCGCAGACCGCGCGGTTCGTCACCGGCCTGGGTTTGCAATTGGGTTCGACGCTGACGGCCCTGCTCGTGATCGTCATGGGCGCGCGCCAGGTTCCCGATGAAATCGAACAGCGCACGATCTACCCGGTCTTGGCCAAGCCGGTCTCGCGCGGGCAGGTCCTGCTGGGCAAGGGGCTGCCGACGTGGCTGGCCGGCGTCGCCGCGATGCTCCTGTTCACGGGCACCACGCTGGCCATCGCGCCGCGCCTGCCGTATCAAACTCCCGGCCCGCTGGCGCAGGCGCTGCTGATCAAGGCCGCGTCGCTGGCCATGTTGACCGGATTGGTCATCTGGCTCTCGCTGTGGATGCCCAAGGCCGTCTCGCTCGTCCTGTGTTGCGCTTTGTATTTCTTTGGGACAACGAGCGTGAACCTGATCATCAATGCGACGGGGCACGCCAACGTTGTTCAGTATCTCAGTCGTCTCGTGCCCGACTTCTCGCTGATGGACCACTTTCAACGCTACGTCGACGGTGGGGGCCTCTTGAGTGCCGGTCAGGCCGCCGGGCTGATGGTTTATGGCGTGGCCTGGACGGTGGTCTTCGGCGCACTGGCGGCCGCCCGTTTCAGGCGTCAGCCCATTTGATGGAGTGCCGATCGATGCGTGGCAAGCGTTCCACTTCTCAAGCTCAACGTCGCGGTCATGCCGTGTTTACCGGCCTGTGTTTGCTGGCGGGCCTGGCCGTGGCCGGGGCATTGAAACCAGGACTGACCAAGGCCAAACCCTATACGCCGGCCTTCGCGCTGAACGACCAGACCCGCCGGGCGGCCAATTCCAACGCGTTCGCCGTGGTCATGGGCGAGGTCCGCGCGACGATGGCCGATCTTATTTGGGTCAAGACCGAGCGTTACCTGCATCGCGGCGTCGCCTACGGCTCGCACGTGAACTATGAGGCCATGGCCCGCAAGGGCGAGGTCCAGACCAACGCGCCCCACGCCGACTCCACTCATCAGGACCACGTCGGTCCTCCTCACGAAGAGCCCCGTGGGCATGAGGACCACGATCACGCCGAACATGCCCATGACGACGATGAGCAAACTCACGATGAGCCCGATCAACATCCCGAGCGCCATGTCCATGATGAACATTGCAACCACGGCGCCTACGAGGCTCAGGACGGCCACGATCCTGGCGCCTGCAATCATGATCATTCGGTCCAAGCGCCTGACGGCGATCAAGAAGAGGGCATGAGCACCGTCATCCCCGAGGCGCGGGAGGACTATCGGGGATTCGTCGGCGCCTTGCATCGGGCCGTGCAGCCGTGGCAGGACCGCGATGCGCCCCACGAGCATACCTCGGGAGAACAGCTCCTGCCCTGGTATCGCATGTTGACCTATAGCAACCCCAGCCACGTTCGCGGATACATGACCGGCGCGTGGTGGCTCATGAAGGGGGCCAAGAACCAAGAAGGCCTGCTGGACGAAGCCGAGGCGTTTATCAAGGAAGGAATCGAGAACAACGCCGAGAGCTTCGTGCTGCAACTGATGCACGGCCGGGTGTTGATTCAACGCGAGGCCTGGGACGAGGCGATCGCGGCCTGCGAGCGCGCGGTCGAGCTCGCGCTGCGGGTCCGCCCCCAGAACCCGTCCCCGGATTCGGAGCTCTGGAGCGAATCGGACGAGGAGGACTTCCGCTCGGCGTTGCGTTACGTCCCGCTCATCCAGTGGCGCAAGCTGGCCGACCACGACTCGGCCCGGCGCAACGTCCGGCGAGTGCTCACCCACGCGCCCAACGACCTACCCCTGCTCCAGATGCTGGAACTGATCGACCAAGAATAATCGCGGTGGCGGGCGATAAGGGGCGCGAGCCCTGCGTAGCGGATCGTCGCGAAACCCGGTCCCCGTCCTTGTCTATGATCGGCTCCCGTCCTCGTCCCTCGTAATCGTATTCGAAATGGTGTTCATCATCGCGTTTCACCTTAATTGTGACCCGAAAAAACGACCGATTACGAGGGACGAGGACGGGAGCCGGGAGCCGAGCTGAAGGACCGCGGGAGGCAAGAACCCCAGCGAAACCCCCGAAGCCGGGTTTGCTATTTCAATTCTCCCGCCCTATAGTGCCGCGAGTGATGAAGCGACCGGTCATGGGCATCTTCCTGGATCGTTTTGAGGCCCAGGTTAGCGGCCTTGTCGAGGCCGTCGGCACTTCTGATAACAATATAGAAGTCACTTCGGCCAGCGCCGGCGCGACTCCCGCCCTGATCGGCCTTCTCGCCCGCCGCCTCGAGCGGCCCCTGCTCGTTCTGACCAGCTCCCTGGAAAAGGCCGAGTCGATCACCGACGGGCTGCGCTTTTTCGGCGAGCGGCCGCTCCTGCTCCCCAGCTTCGAAACGCTCCCTTTCGAGACCGCCGAACCGGTCCTGCACGTCCTGGCCGGTCGCTGCCGGGCTCTGACGCAACTGGCCCAGGCGGTCGATGGCCGGGCGGTGGCCGGGCGGCCATCGCTCATCGTCGCGCCGGTCGACTCCCTCGCTTTTCGGCCGCTCCCTGTCCAGGTCCTGCGCGACCAGTCGCTGCGGATCATGTGGGGCGAGCCGCTTGATCTCGATGAACTCTCTCGGCGCCTGGTCGCGTTGGGATTCCGGCGCGAGGCGTTGGTCGAAAGCCCCGGCGAGTTCGCCATCCGCGGGTCGATCGTCGATCTCTACCCGCCCAACACCGACACGCCCTGGCGTCTGGACCTGTTCGGCGAGGAGATCGAGCAAATCCGGCGCTTCGATCCCGCAACCCAGCGCTCGCTGCCCATGGAAGAGGAAATCGAGACGATCGAGATCCTGGCCAATGCCTGCGTGGCGCCGAAACTCGAATGGCTCGCCCAGGGGGACGCGCTTGGGTCGTTTTTTGACCTGCTGCCGTCGCGGACGCTCATCGTGCGCGACGGTCCCACGCGTCTTGACCAGCGACTCATCCGCTTCGACGACATCGCCCAACACCATTGGGACGAGATCCACAAGATCAGAGACGAGGAAGAGCGCAACTTCTTCGTCGTCAATGATATCCCGCCTAAGGATTGGCTGCTCGACCGCGATCAGGTCATGGCGGGCCTGGGCCGGTTCCAAAGCGTCGATCTGGCCGACCTGAGCGTCGAGGAGGACGGGCCCCAAGCCGCCGAGCCCGGGCCGCTCCTCTTTCAAATCCCCGCCCAGAGCTTCGAGTCGATCCCCTCGCAGTTCACCGAATACCTGGGCCTGATCCGCGAACGCCTGCGCCAAGGGCATTGGGTCGTGGTCGTCTGCGACAACGACGGCCAGGTGATGCGGCTGGACGAGATGCTGCGCGAGAACGAAATCTCCGCGGCGTTCCTGGACGGGAAAGAAACCCCGCTGGGCCTGCCGCGCGGTCCCGAAGACCCCTGCCCCGACGTCCTGCTGACGGTCGGCGAGCTGCACGAAGGGTTTCAGTCGCCGCAGGCGGGCGTGATGATCGTGACCGACCGCGAGATATTCGGCCGCTATAAACGCCGCCACATCTACCGCAAGGCCACGCGCGGCAAATCGATCGCCGACCCCACCCAGATCGAGCGCGGCGATTACGTCGTGCACCTCGATCACGGGATCGGCCTGTTTGAGCGCATCCGCCGCCAGGAAATCGATGGGCGCCTGACCGAGTTCCTCGAGATCGTTTATCAAAACGACGACCTGCTGCTGGCACCCGTCGATAAGCTGCACATGGTCCAGAAATACGCGTCCGCCGAAGGCAAGAAGCCCGTGCTGGACCGCCTGGGCGCGAAGAAGTGGAAGAGCCGCTGCAAGAAGACGATGGAAGCGGTGCGCAAGATGGCCGGCGAGCTGCTCGCGCTGTATGCCCGACGCCAGGCCGCCGAGGGCTTCGAGTTTGGCCCCGACACGACCTGGCAGCAGGAATTCGAGGCGTCGTTCATCTATCAAGAGACGCCCGACCAGCTCCAGGCGATCCAGCAAGTCAAGGAAGACATGTGCTCGCGCAAGCCGATGGACCGGCTCGTTTGCGGCGACGTCGGCTACGGCAAGACCGAAGTGGCGATCCGCGCGGCGTTCAAGGCGCTGGTCGAGAAACGCCAAGTCGCCGTCCTCGCGCCGACCACCCTGCTCGTTCAACAGCACTACAACACCCTTCGCGAGCGCTTCGCCGATTACCCGTTCAAAATCGAGATGCTCTCGCGCTTCCGCAACGCCAAGCAGATTCGCGAGTCGCTCAAACGCGTCAAGGAGGGCGAGGTCGACCTTGTGGTGGGGACGCATCGCCTGCTTTCGAAAGACGTTCAGTTCCGCGACCTGGGGTTGCTGGTCGTCGACGAAGAGCAGCGCTTCGGCGTGGCGCAGAAGGAGCAGATCAAGTCGCTACGGGCCGACGTGGACATCATCACGCTGACGGCCACGCCGATCCCGCGCACGCTTTACATGGCGCTTTCGGGCCTGCGCGACCTGAGCATCATCAACACGCCGCCGGCCGACCGCCATCCGATCAAGACGCGCACGATCCGCTTCGACCGCGAGCAGATCGAGGAGGCGATCCTGCGCGAGCTGAACCGCGGCGGCCAGATCTACTTCGTCCACAACCGAATCGAATCGATCCAGAGCGTCGCGGAAACCATCCGCGAGATCGTCCCGCGCACGCGCATGGCCGTCGCCCACGGTCAGATGGATGAACACGAGCTGGAGACGATCATGCTCGATTTCGTCGCCGGCAAGTACGATATCCTGCTCTCGACCACGATCATCGAGAACGGGATCGACATCCCCAACGTCAACACGATCATCATCAATCGTGCCGACACGTTCGGCTTGGCGCAGCTCTACCAATTGCGCGGCCGCGTGGGGCGCGACGTGCGGCAGGCCTACGCTTACCTGATCCTCCCGGCGGGCCGGGCCATTACGCCGCAAGCGGTCAAGCGGCTCGAAACCCTCGAGGAGTTCACGGAGCTGGGCGTCGGCTTCTCGATCGCGATGCGCGACCTCGAAATCCGCGGCACGGGCAACATCCTGGGTCGCGAGCAGCACGGGGCGATCGTCGAGGTCGGGTTCGAGATGTATTGCCGCCTACTCGAAGAAGCCGTCACCGAAATGCGCGGCATGCCACTCGATCAGCCGTTGTGGCCGGTCGATATCAAATGGCCGATCGAGCAGGTCCTGCCCGAAGAATACATCCCGATCGAGTCCCAGCGCATCCGGTTCTATAAAAGCATCGCCTCGACCCGCACGCGCAACGACCTGGACTTGCTCCTCGACGAGTTGCTCGACCGCTACGGCCCGCTCCCGCCGCCGGCCGTCAACCTGATCGGCGCGTGCCGACTCAAGCTGGCCGCCTCGCCTTGGCGCATCGACACCATCCGCCCCGCCCCCGACGGCACGGTGCGGATCAAGGCCCCCGTCTTCGCTCCCGAGCTGGCCGCCGCCCTCGCTGCCAACGCCCAAGCCGGCCGCCAGGCCTTCACCAGCCTACGCCGCCTGGGTGACCAGGTCATCCTAACCCCGCGCGGCGACGGCGAACAGTTCCCCCCCGAACAGCTCCTAACCGTCCTCGCCGATTACCTCTCGGTCCTGGAGGCGCCGAGGGAAGAAGCGGATGTGGTGTGACCGGATCCTTGACGTTTTCCCGAGTGTTGGCTATACATAGTATAGCCTAGGGAGGTGAATCATGATCACGAAGGTACAGAGCTGGGGCAATAGCCAAGGGCTGCGGCTCAGCAAGCAGGTCTTGGAGGACGCGCGCATCTCGGTGGGTGACGAGGTGGAAGTGGCCGTCCGAGACGGCGCGATACTCGTTGAGCCCGTCAGGCGTACTCGCGGCAAGCATGATCTACGAAAGCTCGTTGCCCGGATTCCGAAAGATTACCAATCGGAAGAGGTCTCGTGGGGAACTCCGGTCGGACGGGAGGTGTGGTAAATGCCGCCGTATGTCCCGCGGAAAGGCGACTACATCGCGGTCACGTTTGATCCACACTCTGGGCATGAGCAGAAAGGACGCCGTCCGGTGCTGGTGGTCAGCAATGACCTTTTCAATCGACATACGGGTCTCGCCATCGTGTGCCCTATAACGAACACACGGCGAGATTTCCCCCTTCATGTGGCAATTCCGGATAATGCGAAGGTCAGCGGAGTGGTGATGGTGGAACAGGTGAAATCTATCGATTTCCGTGCCCGTCGAACACGGAGGATTGGTCGCGCGGACGCCAATGTGTTGGACGAAGTTCTTTCAATACTCGACGCCTGCATTTATTGACAGAGTCAACACGCCGGATGCATAAGGCGCCTTCCGGTCCCCGTGGCTGTAGCCTTGCCCTCTGCGGCGACGCGCGTTTGGTATCGCGACCCCACTCGGGTGCGTCGCAGTGAGGCGGTAAACACATTCTGCGGCAAAACAGATCCCGTCCGCTCAATCAACCACTTCCACCCGGCACGCCTCGCATTCCAGGTATTCCCGCGCCACGCCCAGATACGCTTCATCCATCTCAAATCCCACGCAATCGATCCCCAGGCGGGCGGCGGCGAGGGCCGTGGTTCCCAAACCCAGGAACGGGTCCATCACGCGGCGGGCGGTCACTGTGCCGTGTAGGCGCAGGCAGCATTCGGGCAGGCCGACGGGGAATGAGGCCGGGTGGGGGCGGTCGTGGTGGCGGGATTTGATCGTGCGATAGGGGATGAACCAGGTGTTGCCGCGGCAGTGGATGCCGCCGCCCGCGCCCTTCCAGCGTTTCACGTTGCTGGCGTCCTGATAGGGAACGCCGACGGCCAGGCGGTCGAGCTCCACGTCGCCCTCGCGGGTGAGGTGGAAGATGTATTCGTGCTGGTCATTGACGTAGCGGTCGCTGTTGATCGGCTTATAGTGCCCGACGGTCACGTCTTGGGTGATGCCGGGATAGTTGCCGACGTCCCTCTTGGCGATCGCGATCGACTTGATCCAATGGATGACGTTTTGCAGCGCGAAATGGCGGCGAAAGACCTCCGCCACCTCCCACGCCTCCCACGGCTCCTTGGGCCGCGTGCCGACGTTGAGGAACAGCGACCCCTTGCGCGCCAGGCAGCGCTTGGCCTCGGCCGCCCAGCGGTCGGTCCAGTCCAGATACTCGCGGCGCGGTAGGTCGTCCTTGTATTTCGAATAGGCCACGCCGAGGTTGTAGGGTGGCGAGGTGACGATGACGTCGACCGAGCCGTCCTCGACGGCGTTAGGGGCCTTTTCGAGGAAGTCGCCATGGACCAGGCGGACCGTGGCCTGGCGTTGTGCGGCGGCCGGCCGGGCCTGCTCCGGGTCGGCCTCCAGCCCTTCCAGATCCTCGAATAACTCAAGCTGGCCGCCCACGGGCCCTTGTCGGTTTTTGACTGAAGCGGGGTCCATCGTACCCATTTGCGCGAAAAATCGAGGCGGCCCATTGTGCTCGATTCGGGAAAAAGCCGCAACCCGTTCCCCGACACAACGGATTCGCGGGGTGCATCCCGCTGATCCCCGAGATGCGCCCCGGCCCCCGACGCCTTCCACCTGGCGGTTGACCGGGAGGTCGGTATCGGAGAAAATTCCCAGAGGGATGGCGCGTGCGCGCTTATTGTGGGTGGTCGGAGGAGAACCGGGATGCTCGGAATGGTATTTCTTGGCGGGTGTATCGCGCTGATCGTCGCCTACGTGACGTTCGGCCACTTTCTGACGCGCCAGTTTAACATCGACGAGAAGAAGGTGACGCCGGCGGTGACGATGGCCGATGGGGTCGATTTCGTGGCCACGCGTCGGCCGATCCTGTTCGGGCACCATTTCAGCTCGATCGCGGGCGCGGGGCCGATCGTCGGGCCGATTATCGCGGCCGGCTACTTCGGTTGGGGGCCGACCGTGGCGTGGGTGTTGCTCGGGGCGATTTTTATCGGCGGCGTGCACGACTTCGCGGCGCTGGTCATGAGCGTGCGCCATCGGGCCCGCTCGATCGCCGAGATCTGCCGGATATACCTCAATCCCATCACCTACCGCTTCTTCCTGATCTTCATCTGGCTGGCCTTGGTGTATGTGCTCATCGTATTCCTCGACCTGACGGCCTTGACCTACGCCCCGTCACGCCCCGAGATGCTCGGCCAAGGGGGGGTGGTGGCGACCGCATCGATCCTCTATATCGTCCTGGCCGCGACGTTTGGGCTTTGCATGCGCCGGTTCGGCCTGAGCCTGTTCAAGGGTTCGCTCGTCTTCGTGCCGTTGGTCTTCGTGACGCTGGCGGTGGCGCATTGGGCCCCGCTGACGGCCGATTTGCTGCCGGCCCCCATCAGAGGGAATCCAAAATACACCTGGTCGATTCTGCTCATCGGATACTGCTTCGTGGCCTCGATCACGCCGGTCAACATCCTGCTGCAGCCGCGCGACTACCTGAGTTCCTACCTGCTCTTTGCCTGCCTGGTCTTTGGCGGGTTGGGATTGATCCTGGGGAGCTTCGCCGGCGACCTGTCCCCCAACCTGGAATTCTTCAAGGGGATCCACCCCGAAAACGCGCCCTACCTTTTCCCGATGCTGTTTATCACGGTGGCCTGTGGGGCGTGCAGCGGGTTCCACTCGCTCGTTTCCTCGGGCACCACGGCCAAGCAACTGCCCGACGAGACCGCCGCCCGGCCGATCGCCTATGGGGGGATGCTGACCGAGGGGGCGCTGGCCGTGATCGCCATGGCGACGCTGGTGGTCGTGGGCGGCAAGGCCGCGGGGACCCCAACGGCCACGTTCGCCCAGGGAATCGGGATGTTCCTGGCCTCGTTCGGCCTGCCGACCCATATCGGGACGGCCTTCGGCCTGTTGGCCGTCAGCACGTTCCTGCTGACCACGCTCGACACCTGTACGCGCCTGACCCGCTACCTGGTCGAGGAGTTCCTGAATCTGCGCGGTCCCCGTTGGCGTTACCTATCCACCATCGTCACGATCCTACCGCTGATGTTCTTTGCCTTTGTCGAATTCCCTGATCCGAAGAACTCCGCGGCGATGATTCCGGCCTGGCGCGCGATCTGGCCCGCGTTTGGGACGACCAACCAGCTCCTGGCGGCACTGGCACTACTGGTGATCGTCATCTGGCGCAAGTCGCAGGGCCGTTCGATCTGGTTTGTTGCCTGGCCGATGGTATTCATGATGATCACGACGTGCACGAGCATGGTCATGCTGATCAAGACCCACCTGTTCGCCGATGAACTCACGAGTCGGCTGATCGGGTGGGTCAACGTCGTGATGATGGCGATGACCGTGGTGTTAGTCGTCGATACGGTTCTGAGTTGGGGCAAACTAGGGGCCCGCCCCGCGCCCGAGGAATCCGGGGTGGAGGCGGCGGCCGGATGACGTCGCGGGGCAGCCCGGCTGAGTCGAGACCGACCGTTGCCATCACAAGCTTGAGTTCGCGCGCCGTGGTTCTTCGTCCACCCGGGTGAGCCTTTCCGGGCGCGAGTATCCTCCGGAACCGAACAGAGTTGAGACGCGGTCCCGCCGACCGAAGGGTTTCAAGTTGCGATTGGCCGCGGCGCGGTTTTTAATCGGGGCGACCGGACGTCGGTCCGTGGCTGGTATATGGGGAAGAGCAGAAGCATGGGGAAAACGGGTACCTTATCCATCGTCATTCCGGCCTACAATGAGGCCAACACGATCCACGCGATCCTGGAGCAGGTGCGGGGCGTGGGGCTGGACGGGATCGACCGGGAGATCATCATCGTCGACGACTGTTCAAGCGACGGCACCGGGGCGATGATCGATGAGATCGCGGCGGCCCAGAATGGTGTGCGGGCGCTTCACCATGAGGTGAACCAGGGCAAGGGGGCCGCGCTGCGGACCGGGATTGAACATTGCACCGGCGACTGGGTGATCATCCAGGACGCCGACCTCGAATACGACCCGCATGAATACCCCAAGCTGCTCGAACCGGTCCTGCAGGGCAAGGCCGACGTGGTCTACGGCTCGCGGTTCCTCGGCAGCGGGGCGCATCGGGTGGTCTATTTCTGGCACTACATGGGCAACCGTTTCCTGACCACGCTCTCCAACATGCTCACCAACATCAACCTGACCGACATGGAGACGTGCTTTAAGCTGTTCCGGCGCGAGATCGTTCAAGGAATCACGATCGAGGAGGACCGATTCGGCTTCGAGCCGGAGATCACCGCGAAGGTCGCCCGACTGGGGTGCAGGATCTATGAGGTGGGGATTTCGTACTACGGCCGGACCTACGATGAGGGCAAGAAGATCGGCTGGCGCGACGGGGTGCGGGCGATCTGGTGCATCCTGAAATACAATCTGTTCCGCTGAGAGGGGATGCGATTCAGTTTTGGGAGTCAACGCCGCTTCGCTCAAGCGTTCCCTATCTGGTGGTTGCTCGGCTCCCGGCTCTCGTCCCTCGTCCTCGTAATCGATCTTATCATCGGAGCCCAATTCGATTTCGGTCCGAGAAGAACGCCGATTACGAGGACGGGAGCCGGGAGCCGAGTCTCCGGCGTGCCATAGCACTTAGGCGACGGTGCGAGCCGACTCCGAAAGAGCGCGGGAGGCATCGACCCCACCGGGCAGGCTTCGTGGTATTTGACCGTTTGTAAGGAGTAAATCGATGACGCCCCATCAAATGTTGCTTAAAAAACTGGCGGTCAAGACCGACTCAAAGATCTTGCTGATCGTGCTGGACGGGCTGGGGGGCATCCATACGGTCGATTCGCCGCAGACGGCGCTGGAGACGGCGCGGACGCCCAATCTGGACGCCCTGGCCGCCCGCGGTGCCTTGGGCCGGCTTATCCCCGCCGAGGTCGGCATCACGCCGGGCTCGGGGCCGGGTCACTTGGCGCTGTTCGGGTATGATCCGCTCGCGCCGCGCCACGAGATCGGGCGGGGGGCGCTCGAGGCCTGCGGGATCAACTTCGCGCTCAATGACCGAATGGTCGCCTCACGGGGCAATTTCTGCACGCTCGACGGCGAGGGCAGGATCACCGATCGGCGCGCCGGGCGCATTCCCAGCGAGGAGGGCGGGCGCATCTGCGAAAAGCTCCAGGGGGTCATTTCGCGCATCGAAGACGTGGCGGTCCACGTGCGGCCGGTCAAGGAGTATCGATTTTGCGCGATCTTCGAGGGACCGGGGCTGGAGGCCTCGATCGAGGACACCGATCCTCAACAAGTGGGACTGAAGACCCTGCCCGCGCGCAGCCACGCCCAGACATCCGCAGGGAAGAAGACCGAGCGGATCGTACAGGTTTTCCTCGATAAGGCGTCCGAAGTCTTGGGTGACGAGCCGAAAGCCAACGGGATGGTCCTGCGCGGCTTTGCCAAGGACCCCGGATTGCCTTCCTTCAGCGAGTTGTATCAACTCACGGCCTGCGCGATCGCGACTTACCCGCTCTATCGCGGGGTCGGCAGCCTGGCCGGGATGGAGGTCATCGAGACGGGCCAGGCCGTCGCCGATGAAATCAAGTCACTCGAATCGGCGTGGGGCCGTTACGATTTCGCGTTCATGCACGTCAAGAAGACCGACTCGAACGGCGAGGACGGGAACCTGGCGGGCAAGGCGGCCGTGATCGAAGAATTCGACGGCCTGCTCCCCTCGATCCTGGAGCTCAAGCCCGACGTGATCGCGATCACGGGCGACCACTGCACCCCCTCGGTGATGAAGAGCCATTCGTTCCACCCGATCCCCCTGCTGGTTCACGGGCCGTTCTGTGACGTGGATGAAACGGCCGCCTTCGGAGAAACCCAGTGCCTGCGCGGCAGCCTGGGAACGTTCCATTCGGAGAAGCTTATCGGCCTGTTGCTGGCGAACGCCGGCAAGCTGCGTAAATTCGGGGCCTGATCAAAAGAAGAAATCCTGCATGACGCCAATCATGGGGCGAAAGTCTGGGTAGGCGAACGGCGTCCAGGCGCGGTGGTGTAGCAAGTCGCCGGACTGTTCGGCGATCGCCGCCGCGAGCATCCCGGCGCGCCGCACCGCCCACAAGCCGTGGTTGGAATCCTCGACGCCCATGCAACGGCCCGGCACCACGCCAAGCCGCCGGGCGGTCTCAAGAAAGGAGTCGGGATGGGGCTTGCTGCACATGCCGGCATGGCCCCAAACGACCGCGTGGAAATAGGATGCGATGCCCAGTTGGTCCAACATGAACAGGGCGTTCTCGCGTGGCCCCGAAGTCGCCAGCCCGATGCGCAGCCCGCGGCGATGGGCACTGGTCAGCAGTTCCATGAATCCCGGACGCGCCTGCGCATGGCCGCGGATCAGCTCGCGGTAGAGGGCCTCTTTGCGATCCGAGAGCTTCTGGCAGTCGGCGCCCGCGGGCGGATTCTCGCCCCACCACAGCGAGAAGATCGCCCAGTTGGTCCGGCCGAACCCGTGCTCGGCGATGCGAAACTCCCGTTCACCCAATCCCAGCTCCTCGACCAGCCGCCGCCAGGCCAGCATGTGATAGTCGCGCGTGTCGGCGATCGTGCCGTCCATATCAAAGATCAGCCCCCGCAAGGGCCGGCGACGATCCGAGTAGCGAAGTCGGGAATGGGCGTGCATGGGAGAGTGTTGCAAGTTCCTTCGTGGTGATTGGAGCCATCGGCGCGGTCGCCGCCGTCGCCGCGATCCATCAACGGCGGACCGATCAAACACAAGGATCGCGGAACTTGCAAGCGGCGCGGAGATGGGCATAATGGGAAACTGATACGCGCCGTCGCAACCCGGTCGCCCCGGTTCCCTGATCACACGCGGGTCGTTTCCCCACCTTGGCTGTCAGGAACATTCCTCGCAAGCCTCGGTCTAAATACCAAGACCGTGCATGAGCTACTAACCACTATCCATAATATCCGGCCCGCCGATGTGTTCGACATCTTGCTGGCCGCCGCGTTCTTCTATGCGATCTTCGCCATCCTGCGCCAGACGCGCTCGTACGTGGCGCTGGTGGGTATCGTCATACTCATGGTTATTTCACTGCTTATTTTTCTGCTGGCCGTCACGTGGGAACTCAAGGCGATGACCCTCATCTTCAAATACTTCTGGGTCGTCGTGGTGTTGAGCTTCATGGTGGTTTTCCAGAACGAATTTCGTCGGGCGCTGACCGACATCGGGCAGCTCCGCTATCTTCGCGCCCTGTTCCCTAGCCGCGAGCGTTTCGTGCTTGATGAAATCATGAACGCCGTCAAGCTGATGGCCGGGCGCAATATCGGGGCGCTGATCGTTTTTGAGCGGCGCAATCCGCTGAAGACATACATGGCCTCGGGGACTGAACTGGACGCGGCGGTCTCCGCCGAGATGATCCGCACGCTTTTTACGCCCTATAGCCCGCTCCATGACGGCGCGCTGGTCATTCGGGGCGAGCGGCTGTTGGCCGCCGGGTGCATCCTTCCCCTGAGCGACAACCCCGAACTGAGCAGCGAACTGGGCACGCGCCACCGCGCGGCGTTGGGGCTGACCGAGGAAAGCGACGCCCTGGTCGTGGTCGTCTCCGAAGAGACCGGGACGATCTCGCTGGTTGAGCACGGCCGCATCCATCGCGGGCTCGAGGTCAAGGAACTGCGTAAGCGGCTTGAACAGCAGTTGGATATCACGACGGACCAGGGAGAGGAGGAGACGACCAATGACTCCCTCTAGGATACGTAGCGAGGTTTTCCTGGTCACCTCGGCGCTGTTCATCGCGTTTGTCCTGTGGCTGATCGCCAAGCAGGCCGAACTGGAGATCGACCGGCTGATGGTTCCGGTGACGCTGGTCAACGTGCCCGAGTTCATGGAGGTGAAGATGGAACCGCCACGGGTTACCATTAGCGTCCAATATCCCTCCGACGTGCGCAACAGCGTGGTGGAGCGTAACTTCTCGCTCGAGATAGACCCTAGAGAACTCTTCGACGAGGACCCGACCAAATGGGTCACGCCAACGGTGGCCATGGCCCGAGATTACGTGCTCGATGAGAACATGGTGGAGAAAAACACCGCGCGGTCGGTGCGTGTCACCGCCGTGGAGCCCGAGAGCTTAAAGCTTCACGCGAGCCTGCGCTGGCGCGAGGTCCGGGTTGAGGTTCGAACCCAGGGGGAATTGCCTGATACCCATCAGCTGACCCAACCGCTCAAGGCCGATCCCGATAAGTTGCTGGTCACCGGCTCGCGAGACGCTCTGAACGCATTGGCCGAGGCCGACGACACGCTTTGGACTGAATCCATCGACCTGTCGGGATTGAAAACGAGCAAAGTGCTTTTCCTCAAGGTCGAGATCCCCGAGAACCTGTTCCTCCTCGAAAGACCGGACGCCAGCATCGAGGTGGACGTTGGATTGACCGAAGTGACCCTCACACAGGAAATCGAGGACGTGCCGATTGAATTGATCCGCTTCCAGGAGGTTGAGGTCCAGGTGATCCCCCAGACCGCCAAGGTGAAGGTGGAGGGCCCGATCTCGTTGTTGGAGCAAATCGGTCCGGGTGATTTTGAGTTTGAGACGCAGGGTTCTCTCGACGAGCGCCCGGGCGAGGTCCAGGACATCGGCGTCGAGGCCAAATTCAAATCCAGGGTGCCCCAGGAGGTTGCCGATGGCGTTCAGATCATCGAATGCAACCCTCCGCGGATAACGGTTGAGTTCAAAGAGACGGCCGCAGAAAATGAACCGTTGGGCGAAGCAGAGGAAGATTCGGCCCCGTAGGCAGGACGATTTCTTCTTGCCGGGGCGCGAGGGAGAGGACAAATGGCCCGCTTGTGCGTCAACATCGATCACGTCGCGACCCTGCGCCAAGCGCGCCGGGGCACTGAACCGGATCCCATGGCGGCGGTCGCCCTGGTCGAGATGGGCGGGTCCACGGGTGTGACGGTCCACCTGCGCGAGGACCGACGTCACATCCAGGACCGCGACGTCCGCCTGATCCGCAATGTCGTCCAGGGCCACTTGAATCTGGAGATGGCCGGCGCCGACTCGATGGTGACTACGGCCCTGGAAATACGTCCGGATATCGCGACCCTCGTGCCCGAACGACGCGAGGAGGTCACGACCGAGGGAGGCCTGGACGTGGCGGGCAATGGGGACTCGGTGCGCCGGGCCACCGAGCGGTTGCGGGCGGGCGGCGTGATCGTCAGTATGTTCATCGATCCCGAGCCGCGGCAGATTGACGCCTCGGCCCAGTGCGGCGCCGAGCAGATCGAGCTGCACACGGGCCGCTATTGCCTGGCCTGCGCCGAGTCCGAGCGGCTCGATGAGTTGCGGAA
>CAUZJO010000070.1:0-24633 GCA_963580245.1 Candidatus Sumerlaeia bacterium
CTCGTGCTCTTCGCAATCCCCTGGACAGCGTTCGCCGTATTCTGGATCGTGAGTGCGGCTTCGATGGGAGATTCCGGTCCCGGTTCCGAAGGAGTGTTTAGGTTTTTCCCTCTCTTTGGCGTCCCGTTCGTTCTGGTCGGCATTGGTATGTTATCCTCCCCGCTCTGGGCACTTCGAAGAGCATCCAAATTCGTCTACGTCGTTACCGACCGTCGAGCGATCATCGTGGGTGGTCTTTTCTCACGAACGGTCACCTCTTACGGGCCGGAGAGAATCACGCACCTTTCCCGAAAAGAAAAGAAAGACGGATCGGGCGACCTCTTCTTTCAATCCGAGGTGGCGAAGCAAGCCAATCTCGCGTCCCTCCAACCGCAGCGGAGCTTTTTGGGCATCCCCGACGTGAAGGCCGTCGAGGACATGGTGCGCGAAATGGTCGCCGCCCATAAGTAGGGGGCTGCGCCCGCCCCCTCTACTTTAGCCTTGACGAAGAAGATCAATTTTGACGGTTCAAGCCCGGTTTTAAATCGGGATTCTTGCCAGTTCGAGCGGCCAGTGGTAAATTCGGGGGTGAGTTGGAGGGCTGCGAAAATGGCGATGCCTGGGAAAGGTGCGGGAAGGATGAGTCGAGGGGATACGGCAGGGATCAGACGCCTCTGGGATACCCTCAAGAAACATCCCTAAATCTGTAAAAAAATACTTGACGGAGGACGAGTACCGGTGAAACGACGAACATTTCTCAAGGGCACGCTTGCGGCCTCGGCGGCGCTGGGTGTCCAGGAATCGAATGCCGCTCAGGAGACGACGCGGGCAAGCGCGGACCGGCCGAACATCATCTTTCTTCTGACAGACGATCAACACTGGCGCGCGATGGGCTGCGCCGGCAATCCCGTCATCGTCACGCCCAACATGGATCGCCTCGCGGCCGAAGGGGTGATGTTTCGCAATCACTTCGTCACCACGTCGATCTGCAACGTCAGCCGGGCCACCATCTTCACCGGCCTTTACCTGGGCACGCACCAGATCCTGAACTTTGACCAGGACCTGACTCCCGAACTCGAAGCGATCAGTTATCCGTGGCTTATGCGGGACGCCGGCTATCACGTCGGATTTGTCGGTAAGTATGGCGTCGGCAACAATCTGCCCGCCGAGGCATTTGATTATTGGGAGGGCTTCCCCGGCCAGAACGTCTATTTCCATCGCGTCGACGGAAAGTGGCGGCACCTGACCGAAATGCTCGGCGACAGCTCGGTCCGTTGCATCCGAACGGCACCCGCCGACCGCCCTCTGTGCCTTTCGGTCAGCTTCAAGGCGCCGCACGTGATCGATCACCTTCCCGATCCCTTCCAGCCTGATCCGAAGTACGACGATCTATATAAGGACGCAACGATTCCATTGCCCGAGACGTATTCGGATGAATACCTGGCGCGGATGCCCGAATTCCTTAGGCAATCGATCAACGCAACGCGTTCGTGGCGCATCGATAACGAGGAGCGCTTCCAGGAAAGCGTGAAGAAGTATTATCGCACATTGACCGGCGTCGATGACCAGATCGGCCGTATTCGCGCGGCCCTACGCGAGACCGATCGCGATGGGCACACGGTCATCATCCTCACCTCCGACAATGGCTACTTCCTCGGCGAGCACCACTTCGAGGGGAAATGGTTGATGTATGAGGAATCGGTCCGCACGCCGATGATCATTGCCGACCCACGGCTACCGGCCGAACGCCACGGGGTGACGGTGGATGCCATGACCCTCAACATCGACTGCTCGCCGACGATTCTAGATCTGGCCAGCGTCTCCATTCCCCCGGCGGCCCAAGGCCGCAGCCTCATCCCCTTTCTCGATCGAGGGACACCCGCCGATTGGCGTAAGGATTGGTTCTACGAACACCTGTTCGATTACCCGACCTTGGTCAAGAGCGAGGGGATTCGGGGGGAGCGATGGAAATATATCCGCTATCTGGAATCCGATCCCTTATATGAGGAGCTGTTCGATCTGGACCGGGATCCGAGAGAGATCCGCAACCTGGCGCTCGCATCGGAGTACGGCGACAAGCTGTACGAGATGCGCAAGCGGTACCGTGCTTTGCGGACTGAGTACGTGAATGACCGTCTTCCACATCCGGGTTTCCCCGGTCGGCCCGATCCGCGTTTCGGCGAGGAGGCGTTCGCATGACGACGTGGTTTGCGATGGCCCAATTGTTCATGGCCCTAATCGGTTGCTTTGTCGCGCTTTTGTCGTCATCCAATGCCCGGGCAGGCACTGAGCTAAATGATAAGCTCATTCCCGACGGCGAATGGGTGGAGGCGAAGATGCCCGCCACGCTCGACTTGACGGCCAACGCGGTGCTCGCGATCAACTGTCTCACGCGAGGCGTGGACGCGGCTAATGGATACCTGGTTTACGAAAGACTGTGCTTCGGCCGTCAGGCACCGACCACCCAATGGGAACTGCAACTGTTTCCAACGGGCATCTCCCCCTGCATGCACCTGGCCGCGCTGCCTCAGTTGCGCCGTATGACCGGCAGCGACCTAAATCTCGATGTCGAAGCGGCGATGATGGATGCGCAAATCAGCTGGATCGACGAGGAGGGACTGTTGATCTATCCCGACGGCGACTCGATCATCCCCGCCGGCGCGAGCTATCCCAGCGCGGCCGGTCACACAGTGGTTGCGCTACTCGAGTGGCACGCGCGCGACGGCGACGAGCAATGGCTAAAGGCCGCGCGCAAGCTGGTTGGGGGACTAAGCAAGTACGCCGTCGCCGCCGGCGAGCAGGTTTACTACCCACCGGAATCGGGCGTGACACCCTCGGGGCAATGGCTCAGCGAGCCCCGCTGGCGCGACAAGCTACTCACCAAGCCGCCAGTCGTTTACCAGCCACCCCGGGAGCCGTCGGCCGAGCACGTCGGCTACAAAGGGAGCGTGCTTTACGACCAGGCCGCCCCGCTGACGGCGCTGGTCACCGCGGGAAAAGCGTTCAACGATCCCGTGGCGATGGAAACGGCGACGCGCCTTGCTCGCTTCATGCTGCGACCTCATTTTTGGGAAAACTCCCTGAGCACGGAGCACGCCCCCGACTTCGTCCATTGGAAAGGGAGCGTCGCCGGCCACCTCGCTGCCCTCCGGGCTTTGTTGGCCTACGTTCGCGCAACGAACGACGACGCACTCATCCAGCGGATTACCGCCGGTTATGAACACGCGCGCGAACTAGGCGTGCCCGCTATCGGCTGGTATCCCCATTGGGCGCCCACTCGCGCGCACGGTTACCCCGGCATGCTTTCGACTTGGGGCGAAACGTGCGCCACGGCCAATGGGATCATGTTGGCCATCGACCTCAGCGACGCGGGCGCGGGAGACTACTGGGATGATGTCGCTCGCGCGGCGCGCAACCAGCTCGTCGAACAACAATTCGGCGACTTGGCCGCGATGCAAGCGGCGGCCTCGCGGGGCAGCCCGCCGATCGAGTTCGACAAGCTCGCCTCGGCGGACGTCGTACAGGGGCAAGGCCTCCTCGGCCGCTTCTTGGGCGGATTTGGCGGCGGAAAACCCACGTCGGCCGGCATTGTATATATGGATAACAATTCGGTGATCGATGCCTGCTGCACGGCGAACGGGTCGTTGGCGCTTTACCGCGTCTGGGAGGCGATCACGCGCTTCGACGGATCGACGGCCACCGTCAACCTATTACTCAATCGCTCCTCTCCTTGGCTGATCATCGAAAGCTGGCTTCCCCACGAAGGGAAGGTGCGGCTCAGGAACCGTCAGGCTAAAAGGATACGGATTCGGCTGCCTGATCATGTCGACCCCGCCGATGTAAAGGTCGCGCGCATCGTCGAGGCGATCGTCGTGACGCAAGAAGGCCAATGGCTGACGGTTGACGGGATGAAACCTAGAGATGAAATCGTTATCGAATTCAATTCGACCGAGCGGACCGAGCGGTTCACGGTGGATCGGAAGGAATACAAGGCGACATTCATGGGCAACACTGTCATCGACATCGAACCGCGCCGCGACGACGACCCGTATGTCATTCCACTTTACGTGAACAGGCCCGCGCGCGGAGCAATGACGCCGCTACGGACTGTTCGCCATTTTGTCTCAAATTGACAATGCACAACTCTAACCCATTTTTCGCAGTTCAGATCTTAGAAGTGCCCGTTTTCGAGGAAATTTTAATTTTTAGGGTAAAAGTCTGCACTACATTTTGAATTCTTTTGGATCGGTTCGGCAGTGGAAGCCCCAGACGCTGGAGCAGAATCGCGAGGTGTTTTTCGGGACGGCTGATGGTCCGCAGGCAGATTTCCCGGCCCGTGCGGGTCGGCAGCACCACGTCCAGGCTGTGCACCTCGGCCATCTCTTCGAGCAGTTTGCGCGGCGCCGTGCCCAGGCCCCAGGTTTGCATCCAGTGCTGGAGCGTGCGCCACATAACCAGCGCCAGGAAGCAGACCAGGATATGGGTCAAGATCGGTGCCAAGGTTGTTCGCCACGCCCAATACGTGACCTTCCAGATGGCCGAAGTAGCGATCCCCCGGCAACTGTTTGCAGCCATCCTGAACAAAATCGCCCAGTTACGACTGTTGCCCGGGACTGGGTAGGATGGATGGCACGCTGAAAAACTCGGGAGTCGCAAAATCACAGGGTGAGTCATGTCTTGCCGTCAGAGAAGGAGGTGATCCATGGGGGTGCATGTTGAAATTTACGGCCGTGAGAACTCAAAAGAGCTTCTTCGGCCAGAATCCATGGTCAAATCCCTTGCCTTTGGCCAGGTACGGTGGGATGATCCACTCAAAGATTTGGAGGATCGAACGGTTTGGTTAGCGAAATGGGAAATGTCGGGTAGGTCAGCTTCGTCTAATGATCGAGGGACACAGGAGGGTTTGGGCTCCTCGCCTCGGCGATCCACGGCTTCCGCATGCCGCTGTTCTTTCTGCTCATTGGATTCTTCACCGCGATGCTCTGGCGAAAGCGTGGGCTCGGCGGACTACTGCGCCAGCTAGCCAAGCGGATTGCGCTGCCTCTCGCTCTCGGCTGCGTGACGATCGTCCCCGCGATGTGGGGCATCGTGATCTGGGCAGGATCGGGTAACACGACCTACGGCGCCGCCGACACCGGGAAGGACATCTGGACCGCCGCAGCTTACGGCAACCTGGAAGCAGTTCGTGGCCACTTCAAGCGCGGTGTCTCCATAGACGGCGAGGAGCCGATCTTCGGCCAAAGTCCGCTGGCGTGGGCGGTGATCGGTGACCGGCGAAACGTCGTCAACTACCTGCTCGAGGCCGGCGCCGATCCCGACGCCCGTTACCGTGATCGCAACACCGCACTGCACACCGCAGCCTTCTTTGGCCGGGCCGACGCTGCCTCTCTGCTTCTTGACGCGGGAGCCGAGATCGATGCGCGTAACATCCGCGACGAAACGCCGCTTGGAGCAGACCCGTGGTCTTTTTGCAATTTACAGAAACTTTGTTACACTATCTTCCTCGAGCTTCAGCGCGGCGTGGGTGTGACGGGTTGGGTCCAGGCAACTTCTGATTCACCTTGTTCCGAAGGGTACATCTTCGGTTTGGATGAGATGATCTTGGCGTGCGCGTAGAGCTCGTCGCCTTGAAGCGTGTAGTCCGGCGTCAGGCCCTCTACTTCGGCCAGCACTTCGCCAATCTTGTCGCTGTAACGGCGCGTGACCGGCCGGTTCCCGGAAGGATCGGTATCGGGATCGCTCTCGGGGTCGAGGACCTCATGGCTGGTTGGGTCAAAACCTCTTCGCGTTCCGATGAATTGTGTTGTGTATGTCACGCCCTTTTCGGGCTCGATCGCGATTTTAAATTCCCGCCCGTCAAATTGGATGTCATGCAGGCGGACGCCCGTCGAGGCATGGAAATCGCCCGCTTCCATCGATTGGATAATCGATTCGGGCGTGAGGTGTGTGGCGCGCACGACGACCCAGCCTCGGCCGGTGTGGGCGGGGACGGGGTCGGGTCCGTACTGATCGCGTCATCGACGGCGAGACCATACAGTATCTCTCCGGAACCCTGAGCCAGCCGCAGGCTCAAGATGACATCCCAAACCCGCTCGAGACCGGCGTGGACCTCGTCGCCGCGGTTATACGTTCCGGGCAGGCCGTTGTAGATTTAGAAAAACCGCTCTCCCCTGACCTCTAAGATGTTTTCCGCGGTGATCGACCAGCCCATATTGGGGTGGTTGAGGTGTGGGAACATCGGTCGGCCCGTACGCTCGCGTTGTTCGAGGACGGCATCAATGTTGTTTTGCATGACTTCGACAACGCCGGCGCCGCCCTGAGGTGGGATAGGTTCGAGGATGTTCGTGGCGTTGACATGGACCCCGGCGAGTTCAAACTTGTCGGTGATCTCTTCGGATTGGATCAGCATGAAGCGGTTCGGCTCCTCGAACCGATGCCGGAACTCACTGAGCGACTTGAGGCGGACGAGATGGCGCTCCTCGCTCTGGCGCCGCTCGACCCAATCCGGACCGAAGCACTGGAGGTATCGGGCGAAGGTTTCCCGAGAGACGACGTTGGTCTCGAAATCGGGATAGTGCGTTTCGGTCTGCTCACCGACGGCGATGTAGAGCCGGCCCGCGGATAGTACGTTGTGATCCGATAAGGGCAAAAAGTGGTAGCCGTTGCCCTTGTACCAGTCGACGATGACCTCGGGAAACTCTTGCCCGTCACTCCACAGCGAATGCGTGTGTAGATTTCCTTTCCACCAACGAGGGCCTGCGGATTTAAGAGATGGACGAGTTGCTTCCTCGGCGCGCAGGACGCTTTCGGGGCCGACGTCCTGCGCGGCCAAGCGTGTTCGCTGCAGGAGTCCACCCAACGTGAGAAGCGCGAGAACCAAAACCGTTCGTTTACAAAGCATTCTTTTCTCTTCGACCTATACATGTTCAACAAGGCTCATAAACATAACCAAACCCCCTCGGCGAAATCCGCGTTTGCCTGCGCCACATGACGACCCTATTCACCCCGATGGGGCCAATCCACGAACAGTGTCGCAGGCGCATCAGAAAAAAGCATGAGCACATTATGAAATCCTAATTCTCCGTTCTCTGTCAAGTCGCGTCGACATAAGGGAACCTCTAAAAATCCGGTTTGCAATTGTCTCTGCCGGGACTGAACTTTTAGAGGCGCCTTAAAGGGCAATTTCCGAGATTCACATTCGAACACGAACTCGAATTAACTCTTCCAGCCCCCCTCTCCATGGTTGACGAAATCATCATGGTTGACGAAAATGCGTCTTACGGCCCGAACTGAAAGAGCCGATGCTTGCGAGGATTCTTGGATGTTTGACCCCGATTCGCCGTCATGAGGATTTGTAGCCCCACGATCCGACTCCTCGTCCACCCACAATGGGTTCCGATACTACTGTTGCTGTTGACCTCCTGCTCTTCACCCGAGGCGCCGGATGAGCAATCGACTGATTCCGGCGTGTCGCATTCCGGAAGCACAAGCGACGCCGCCAGGGCGCCCGTCACGGTTCGGGTGAGCCAGGGGTCCGATGTTATTTCGCTCGACCCTTACTTCAAGAACGAGTCTCCGACTTTTTCGGTCCTGCGCAACGTTTATGAAACGTTGACCGATTATGATGTGAACATCGAGTTGACCCCCTGGCTGGCCCATCGTTGGAAAAACGTGGGCGAGCTCGAATGGGTCTTCGAACTGCGCGAGGGGGTGGTCTTTCACGAGGGGCAGCCGCTGACGGCCGATGACGTGGTTTTCTCGGTGCGGCGCGTGTTGGACTGGCCGATGTCGCGGTTCAAGTCGGAAATCCCGACGGTCGAACACGTGGAAGCCGTCGACGACCATACGGTGCGTTTCCGCACGCGGATTCCCGACGCGATCCTGCCCCTGCGGCTGGCTTCGATCGCCATCATGGACCGCGAATGGACCGAAGCGGCGATCGCCGAGCACGGTGAGGCGTGGTTGGCCACCAACGCCAACGGGAGCGGCGCCTATCGCGTCGAGGAGTGGATCAAGGACACCCGGTGCGTGCTGACGCGCCATCCGGACTATTGGGGTGAGTCGCCCGTCGTCGAGCGATTGGAATTCATCCCGACCAGCAACGACGCCACGCGCATGGTGATGCTTCAGCGCGGGCAGATCGACATCATGGTCAACGTGCCGCCGACCAACGTCAAGCGGGCCGAACTGTTGCCCGGATTCCGTATTCTGAAATCTCCGAGTCTGCGGCTGATATACCTCGGCCTGGATTGCGGACGCGACAAGACGCCGGGGATCAAGGACTCGCCGCCCAACCCGCTCAAGGACCGTCGCGTGCGCCAGGCGATCCTCAAGTCGATCGATAACCGGCTGATCGTCAAGACGATCATGGGCGGCAACGCCGAACCCGCCGATCAACTGCTGCCCCAAGGCGTGACCGGTTACGATCCCACGATAAAACTGGAGCGGCCGGACTACGTGGGCGCGCGACGTTTGCTCGCCGAGGCGGGTTTTCCGGAGGGTTTCACGGTGCGGCTCGATGGCCCGAACGACCGCTATGTCAATGACTCGAAGATCCTCGCGGCGGTGGCTCAGGAGTTGGCGCGGATCGGGATCGACGTCGAGGCCAACGCAATGCCCAAGGTCCGGTTCTTCAGTGAAGAGGAACAGGGCAACTGTTCGTTTTTCCTCATCGGCTGGTCTAACACCAACGGCGACGGGATTGGGACTTTCGACCACTTGTTGCACACCAATCTGCCGGAGAAAAGCATGGGCGGGTCGAACAATTCGACGGCCTACTCTCATCCGCGCGTCGATGAGATTTGCGAGTTGGCCTCGCGGGAGTTCGACCCGGCTCGCCGCGAAGCGCTCGTCCGGGAGGCCAACAGGGTTGCCGTTGACGACCTGGTCCACATCCCGTTGCATTACCAGATGGATATCTACGCCGTTTCCGATAAGTTTGAATGGACGCCGCGGCGCGATACGCAGGTGCGCGGGATCGATATACGGCTTTCGGGAGTGGGGAACGGTGGTTGAAGGGCCGGGGCCGGGGCGAGAAGCCGCGCCAACCGTTCCAGCGTGGGTGCTACGCGTTTACGCTGATTTCGCGCTCAGGGAACGGTCCGACTCGAATACGAGATGCGTATACCGATGGCTTGTTTGAAACTTAGCATCCTCGCCTCGCGCGGCGGCTCGAATATGCAGGCCATCATCGATCGGATCGGCGAGGGTCGGCTTGATGCGCGCGTGGTGTTGGTCATCAGTAACAATCCCGGCTCCGGCGCTGTCGAGCGGGCGCGCAAGGCCGGGCTGCCTTGCCAGGTTCTGAACAGCAAAACCTATCCGGACCCCGATTTGCGGGATGTCGCGATGCTGAACGCTTTGGTGGATGCGGGGACCGAATTAATGTGCCTGGCCGGTTACATGAAGAGAATCGGGCCGCGCACGCTGGCGGCGTTCAAGGGGCGCATGATCAACATTCATCCCTCGCTGCTGCCTCATTATGGGGGGGCAGGCATGTATGGCATCCGGCCGCACGAAGCGGTCCTGGCCGCTGGCGAAACGGAAACCGGCGTAACGGTTCACGTCGTCACGGAGCGATACGATGAAGGCCCCATCCTTGGTCAACGGCGAGTCCGCGTTGAACCGGGGGATTCGCCTCAGTCGCTTCAGAAAAGGGTCCTCGCCGTCGAGCACCAGCTTTATTCCGACACCATCGCCGAGATCATCGCCGAAAAACACCCACTGCCGATACCGACCGATTAAGGGCCCGACCGGACAGTTTTGTGCGTCGGACGGTGCATGCTCGTCGGTTACTTGTCCGCAAGTTTCCTGAGTCGCGGCGAAATGGATAAAGGGTGCATATCACGGATCGGTCAGATGTACCCAGCGTGGTCCCTGCGAAGCTTTTGCAATTGCAGGTCAGGATGTAGTCGATTAGGCTGTCCTAGTTTGGTCTAACGCAAAGAGGGGGTTTTGATGATGAGTCTGTACCGCGTTTTGTCCGTCCTCTTGATCAGCGCGCTGGTGGTTTCCAGCTCGCGGGTCGAGCCGGCCGAGCCCGAGTCGCAAGCGGCGGACTGGCCGTACGACGACGCCCGGGTCGAGGAGGCGATTCGCTACATTCGGCCGGAAATACCGGCCGTATCCGTCGAGCCCTACCAGGGCCAGAGCTACGCGGAGATGGCGCCCGACACGTTGGAATTGGCCGATATGGCGGCGCTGTCGATCAACGTGCTGACCGGCGCCACCAACGCCAGCCAGGATCACGAACAGTATTTCTCGCTCTACATCGGCAATCCGTTGCGAATGGCGCACAACTTCAGCGACTGGTGCACACCCAAGTACATGGAAGCACTGCCGCTGTTGCGGACGGTCACGCGCGCCACTTACCGCGACCAGGTTGACCGGGTCTGGATGGAGACGACCCTCAAATCGATCGGGCCCGACGGACTGTATTATTTTCCACTCATCGGCAAGCCTTGGTACAGCAAGGAATTCTGGTGGGCCAAGGGTATCGCCCGCGCCGACGGGACGATCTTCGAGACCGAGAAGCCTGATGAAGCATTCAAGAAAACCCTGGACACGTACGCCGTTCCCCATGCGCATACCATCATCGCCAAGTCAGGCATCGAGCAGTTCACTCATCCGCAACCGTGCGGGCGGATGCTCAACGTGATGCTGATCTATTATCTGCGCGACGGCAATCCCGTGTGGAAGCAGACGATTGAACGGATGATCGACCGGTTACTGGAACTGGCGATCCACGAAGATGACTATTGTTACTTTCCGAGTCTGTACTACGAGCCCAACGCCAAATATGATCCCAACGACCCAAAGGTCGTGAAGCCCCAGGGCCTCCAGGCCGGTGAGATCAATGGTCGGCTCGGCGAAGGCTGCGGGCGGTTTTACAGGTTGACCGGCTACGAGCCGGCGCGCGAGCTGGGCGAGAAGCTCAGTCGCTTCATGCGCGCGCATAGTGGTTATTTCGCGGAAGACGGCGAATTCCTTGCCGAGAAGCATTTCCACGCCGGCACGATCTATTTGCTCAACATGCTGGAAGTGGCCGATGCGACGGGCGATCGGGACTTGTTGCAGTTCGTTCAGCGCTGCTTTGAATGGGCGAGATCTCCGGCCGCCGGCACGGCGCCGATCACCGGGTTCATCCCGGAATTTACCAAACCGTACCGTACGAGCGAGGGCTGCGCGGTGGCCGACATGATCGCGCTGGCCCTGAAGCTCTCCGGCGCCGGAGACTACTACGAACTCGCCGAACGTTGGGCGCGGAACCATTTTTCCGAGATGCAGATGACGCCGACCAAGGCCGACTACCTCGTTCGCCGTGGGAAAAGCATGGAAGCGAAGACATTGCTGTATAACGAAACAATGGACAACGTCGTCGAGCGCAACATCGGCGGATTCAGTAGTTGGTGCAAGGGCAATGAATGGTGGGGCAACGATGAACGCGGCACCGACAACCTGGTCATGCACTGCTGCACGGGCAACGCCACGCGCACGGTGTATTACCTCTGGCAAGACATCTTGGACCACTCCGACGGCGTCTTGCGAATCAACATGTTGCTCAATCGCGCCTCGCCTTGGGCCGACGTCCACAGTCACGTCCCTTATCGCGGCCAGGTCGATATCAAGATGAAGCAGGCCTGTGAGGCGGTCAAGGTTCATGCGCCGGAATGGATCGGGACCGGCGGCGAACAGATCACCGTCCGAGTCAACGACCAACCGCGCGCGGCGGCTTGGGAAGGGCGTTATCTTAATGTGGGAAATGCGTCGGCGGGAGACCTTATCCAGATCGAGTTCCCCATCAGCGAACGCATCGAGCAAGAAACCATCGGCGAGGAAGAATTCACCCTTATCGTCCGCGGAAACACCGTGGTCTCGATCGATCCGCCGGGGAGGATCTGTCCGCTCTATAATCGCGATCACCTGCGGGAGACCGATACACGCTGGCGTGAGGTCGAACGATTCGTCGCTGACCCGGATCAGTTAATTGACTGGTAAGCGGGTGGCGGGCGCAAATCAGTTTTGTAGTTGTCCTGGACCCCGGAGGGATCCCATGTAATTAGCCGTGGGTGGCAACCCACGGTTCGCGATGCACACACGGCGACAACCCTGAAAGGGTTGAACTGAATGGTGAAGCGGCCTGATCGATCCCCTTCGGGGCGGGGGCGTGATATATCTTTTGTGAATAGGAATCTTCGGTGATATAAATCCGGAGCGGTATTTGGAATCCAGGCGTTCATGGGCGGTGCGGGTAAATGGGACGCCGCCGCGGCTGACACTTGTGGAATAAGCCTGGGAGGGAGGATCGCTTCATATGAAAATGGGTCTGCAGACGGCCACGACGATGCAGTGCAATCTGGTCACCGACATCAAGCTGGTCCGTTGGGCCGGGTTTGACGAGATCGAGTTACAGATCCCCAAGATGGAGAAGTACTTCGCCGTGGGGTTCACGCTTGATGATTTGAAGGCGACGCTCGATGGATTCTCCGTGACGATGCTCGACGCGCTCTACCCCTTCGAGCCGCGCGACAAGGAGACGCGGACTCGCCTGCGCAGGGACTGCGAGCGTTATTGCGCCTGGGCCCAGGCCATCGGCTGCACGGCGGTTCAGGTCGTGGCCCTGGACGCCCTCAAGGACCTGTCGTGGTCCGAGGCGCGGGGCAAGTACGCGGCCTCCCTGCGCGATCTGGCCGACATCGCGGCCCCCTTCGGCGTCCGGTTGGGCGTCGAACCGCTTGTCTGGTCGCCGTTTCACTCCCTTTCCCAGTGCCTGGAAGTGCTCGACATGACCGAGCGCGAGAACGTGAAGCTTAATGTCGATACGTTCCACCTGTGGGCCGACGGCACGCGCGTGGACGACCTGGCCAAACTGGACCCCAACGTCATCCTCTCGATCCACGTCGCCGACACCAACCCCAAAGCGGAAATGCAATGGAGCGACGACGACCGCACCGCCTTGCCCGGCGATGGGGTCGTTCCGCTAAAGGAGATGATCGAGGTCATCCGGGCGACGGGGTTCGACGGCGTCTGGTCGGTCGAGATGTGGAGCAAGATCCACTACGAGTGGGATCCGGAAATCTTGATCAACGAACTTAAGAAACGGATGGATGGCCTGCTGAAGTAACGGACCGCTGGAATTGACCGGTCTCAGATCAGTTCAGGAATCGGGTGGCCGAGTTGGTCTTCAAAACCGTTGGCGATGTAGATGGGGCGGCCGACCGGGGTCATGTAGGTCTTGGTGTAATCGATGCCGAAGGCTTTGTAGACCGTGGCGAAGACCTCGCCCATCGAGGTGGGGCGTTCGATGGGGTGGGCGGCTTTTTCGTCGCTTGCGCCGATGACTTGACCGCCCTCGATGCCCCCGCCGCCCAACAGCATCGACCAACAGTCCGGGTAATGGTCGCGGCCGGCTTGGGTATTGATGTCCGGCGTGCGGCCGAACTCGCCCATGACTAATACGACCGTCGTCTCGAGCAGGCCCCGTTGTTTGAGGTCTTCGAGCAGCGTGGGGAGGGTCTGGTCCAGCACCGGCCCCAGGCTCTCGCGCATGGTCTTGTTATTGTCGGCATGGGTGTCCCAATCGGCATAGGACTTCGGAGAGCCGGTGACGGTGACGAAACGCGCGCCCGCTTCGACGAGCCTGCGCGAAAGCAACGCGCTCAGGCCCACCTTGTTGCGCCCGTAGGCGTCTTTGGTTTCGTCCGACTCCTGCGTCAGGTCAAACGCCTTCTTCACGTTGGGCGAGAGGAGCATGCCGAGGGCCTGTTCGGTGTACTGGTCGAGCGTGCTGAACTCGGCCATTTGTTCCTTGCGCCGGAATAGCCGGTCGACGACGCCCAGAAACTCGCGCCGGTCTTCGATGGCCTCGGGCGTGAGCGACTGGGGCAGGGTCAAGTCGGGCAGTTCGAAGTCTTTTTCGCTCGGATCAGGCAGGAACATCGGATCATAGCGGGCGTCCATGAACCCGCTTTGGTATGCGTCCTTATAGGGCGCGAAACTGTGCTTGATCGGCAGGGGGGCGACCAGGTTGGGCGGCAACTCGTTGCGCGGGCCGAGCTCGCGGCAGATGATGGTGCTCAGGCTGGGGCATTTGATCCCGGCGTTGGGCCGGTGGCCCGTCATGACTTCGACGGTGCCTTGCGGGTGGTTCGTCTCCTTTGTTTGCATCGATCGAATGATCGACAGCTTATCCATGTGTTGGGACAGGCGCGGGAAGAGGTCGGAGATCTGGATGCCGTCCACGTTGGTCGAGATGGGTTTGAAGGGACTGGTGGGCTTTGGGTCGAACGTATCCATCTGCGGCGCGCCGCCCGACAGCCACAGCAGGATACACGCGTTCGCCTTGCGCTTGGCCAGGCCCGCGAGTTCCTGAGACGCCAGCGCGCGACTGACCTGCAAGTACTGGCCGAGGCCGATCCCCAGCAGACCCAACGAGCCGACCCGCAAGAAGTCGCGTCGGGCAAGCCGACCCCCGTCACAGTGAACGCACCCGGGCTGTTTCATCATCGGGGTCTCTCCTTCGAGCACCTGCTGTTTCATCATCGGGGTCTCTCCTTCGAGCACCTTCAGTGAGTATACGCGAATTCACGTGAACTGATCAAGGCCCAAGCCAGGGCTTCGAGCCCTTTTTCGCGTGATTCCTGCTTGTCGATCAGTTTTTCCAGATCGTCCCGCTCGGCCTGAGTTGGGAAACGGCACAGGGCGGCCAGGTAGAGTTCCTCGATGGCCTCCTGATTGGCCGTCCCGCTCTTGAGCAACCGGTTAACGCGGCCTCCTTCCTTCATGATCTTCTCGGTGTAGGCGGGGCCGGTGAGCATGTGAAGGGCTTGGGTGACGGTCGGGTCACTGCTCTCTTGAGGCAGGGTCTGGCGGGTGGGCCGCCCGTAAACGTCGAGGAAATGGCCGTAATACATATCCGGAACCAGGTCAATCGCCCGCGTCCGGGGCGGTGCGGGGCCTCCGCCGATGACGTCCATCATGAATTGCTCGTCGACGCCCGTGGCCCGGGAGATGGCGTCCAGCAGGACGACCGCATTCAACCGGCGGGGCAGAGACCGAGAATAATTCACGCGGTCCTCATGGTTTGATTCGTCTGCGTCGCCCGTCAACTGGTAAGTCCGCGACTGGGCGATCACGCGCATGAGGTGTTTCAGGTCGAACCCGTGATCGATGAAATCCTGGGCAAGCGCGTCCAACAGTTCGGGATGGGTCGGCGGATTGGTGGAGCGGAAGTCGTCGACCGGGTCAACCAGACCGCGACCAAAATAGGCGCCCCAGATCCGATTGACGGTGGCTTTGGCGAATTGCGTGTTCCGGGGCGAGGTCATCCAGCGGGCAAATTGCATCCGCAGTCCGCCCCACTGATCTTCGGGGAGTTCGGCGCCGCCGAGCACCGCCGGTCGGACGAGTTGTTTGGTGCGTGGGTGAGTGAGCGTTTTGCCGCTTGGGGGCGAGCCGGGAGCGACCGGGAAATCGACGAGCACATTTGGGTTTTGCAAGCGCGTCATCTGACTGAAAAACGCGGCCAAGCCCCAGAACTCGTCCTGGGTCCAGGCCTCGAACGGGTGGTTGTGACATTCGGCGCACTCCATCCTGACCCCGTGGAACACGCGAAACTGTTCCGCGACGATCTCCTGGGGCGTGACTTCACACTGGATGCGGTAGTACTGCATCGTGAGCCCGCTATAGCCTTCGGGCGCGATCCGCACGCGCGCGATCTGGTCAAAAGGCGTGTTCAGCGCAATCTGGTTGCGGATCCAGTCTAGGCATAGTTGCGTGTTTTGGGGGCTCTGTTGTGCGTCGAAATAGACCCGAAACAAGTCGGCAAATCGGTAGGCCCAGTAATCGACGTACTGCGGCGAAGCAAGCAGCGTTTCGATTAGCTTGTCTCGCTTGTCCGGATCGGTGTCGGCGATGAACTCGCGCACGCGATCGACCGGCGGCAGCGTCCCGGTCACGTCCAGGCAAACACGGCGCAGAAACTCCTCGTCGCGCGAGAGACCGGAGGGGACGATGTTAAACGTGCGCAGTTTGGCCAGGATGTGTTCATCGATGAAATTGCGTCCCTGGACTTCCGGGTAATCCGCGATCAGCTCGGCGATCACGCCCACCCGCGCGCTGGCGGCGTGCCCCGCGGCGCGCACCATCACCACCGTCTCGCCCAGGCGCATCCCGCGCACCTCGCCCGCTCCAATCACCTGCGCCACCAGCGGGTTGATCGACTTGTAACGCACCTGGTCGGTGATGTCTTCGCGACGGCCGTTGGAGAGCAGTGCCGTGACCAACAGTTGGTGGCGCCCGTCGGTTTCGAGCACGGTCTGGCGCGGCTCGATCTCGAGTCCCGTGATGACCGCCGCCGCCTCGTCGGAGGCTTCGCCGTAGGGCGCGCCGTCGCGGACCCAGCGCAGGATCGTTTGATAGCCTCGCGAGTCCCGCGCGAACACTTTCCCCCCGCCGTGGGGCGACGTCTGGGTCGGTTTGAGCAACAGCAGGCTCTGCTCAGGTTGCTCCTTATCGACGCGGGGGGCGGGCGATTCAGTTTGTTCGTCGGTCAGGACTTCGTAGACGCCGCCCTCGACGATCCATTTGTAATCGTCGCGCGGATAGATCGCGTTCAGGGAGAGTTTGAACCCCCCTTGACCCTTGACCCCGCCATGGCAATCCGATGTGTTGCATCCGTGTTGGGTCAGGATCTCGCCGATATCACGCGCGAAGCTGAACGGACGGTTGGATTGCGAGTCGTTGACCTGAACGGTGACATATGCGCGATGCTCGCCGACCGCTGCTTCCAATTGGGTCTCGCCGTCTTGAAGCGCAACCAGTCTTCCCTCCGCGTCCAGGCCGGCCACGGCGGGGTCGGACAGCTTGAGCTGACTCGCCGTGGTGAGGTCGCGCTCCAGGCCGTCGGCGAACCGGCCCAGCACGATGATGCGCTGCGTGGCCTCCGCTCCCCACAGGTCGGGCGCGGGCGGGATGATCCGTAGCAAGGTGAGGCCCTCGACCGCGACCGGCGGCGCAATGGGTAGGCGCTCCGGGTCGGGGATCTGAGAAGGGGCATCGGACGCTTGCGCCTCGGAAGCGACCTCGGGTTCCACGTTTGCGGTCTGTCGATCCTTGCTCAGCAGCGCGACGTAGCGGGCCAGGTCCGCGATCCGGTCCGCGCTGAACCGGTCTTGCATCGGTTTCATCAAGGTGCCCGGCACGCCCTCGCGGATCGTCCGTTCGATCTCGGCCGGGCCGCCTCCGTGATTCCAAACGTCATCGACCAGATTCAGCCTCGGCAAGTCGGAGTTGCCGTCGACCTCATGGCACTGGGCGCACTCGGTGGAGAAAGCTTCGGCGGCGAATTTCAGCCGGTCCCCGACTAGCGCGACGCCTTCTGCCTGGGTTTCGATCTCACCGGCGCCAGACGCCAGACGGTAGCCTCCGATCATCACGATCAATATGGCCGACAGAGCTGTTGCTTTCAAACGCATCGATCTTCTCATTAGTCAAAGGCCCTTAATCTCGCGACATCCCGATCTCGCGCCCGGCGTCGCCATTCACTTCACCACCATAACTTGTGGGCCCGGGAACGTCATGGGTCCCCCAACACCTTTTCGGCGTATTCGAGGTTGTATCTGAGTGCTTCACACGGTTCATCCATGCCCTGGTATTCCACCGACACAAAACCACTATAGCCGATTTTGTCCAGTTCCGCAAGAACGGCGGGGATGTCGACCGCGCCTTGGTCGAGCAGGACGCCCGTATAGCGCGCGCCGCCGTCGGAGTCCAGGTGGCGCTCGACCTGCTCGACCGGCCCGACCCGCCGGCTGTTCTTGATATGAACGTGGACCATGGTGGGTTTCATGTCGTGGAGCGTCTTGATCGGGTCTTCCTCGACGAACAGGGAGGCGCAACAGTCGTAGATCAGGCGAAACGCGGGCGAGCCGACGTCGCGGCAGAAATCATGGCAATCCGAGCCGCGTCCCATGACCGGGCGCAGGGGGGGATAGTCGCAGTTCTCGCTGATCAGCATCACGCCGACCGACTGAGCGTATGCGGCGCACCTTTGCAGGCCCTCCACGATCCACTTGCGTTGTTCGTCGCGCGCAATGCCCTCCTTCAGCGCCGCGGGGACGATCATGGCATTGGGCGAACCCATCTCGGCCGATTTGTCGATCAGCCGTCGGACCTCATCGACGCCCCTCTGCAACTCGCCGGGCGCAAGGGCCAGGTCGACGAAGAAATTATAACTATAAATCGGGAAGCCTGAATCGGCGCAGATCGCCTTGAGCCGCTCGCCGCTCGTGTCGGCCCAATACAGCTCGTTCAGCTCGATCGCATCGATCTCCAACGTCTCGTAGGACTTGATGACTTCCTCGCGCGTGCGATAGCCGGGAGTCGATTTGGGATGAAGGTAGCCTTCCTTGATGACCCAATCCGAGCAATAATCGGAAACGGTGACTTTGTATTTCATGTTGTGCCGGCGGCGGCGGAGAACCGAGGCCCGTCAACGCGCCGCCTTCTCTCCCTGGTGTCCGTCTAGTTTAACATCCGAGCCTATGGCGAACTAGCTGATGTCACTTGATACAAGGGCGGCTCGCCGCGTCCGGCGCGCCGGATGTTCTCGACGATCGCCTCCGCGCGGCGGCGCGAGGTGCCGTGGGTCGTCCCGGCGATGTGCGGAGTGGCCAGTACGTTCTCCATGTGGAGCAGTGGATTATCGGGCGGGACCGGCTCGCGCTCAAAAACGTCCACGCCCGCCCCACGAATCCTCCCGGTCCGTAACGCGTCGATCAACGCCTCTTCATCGACGATCGGTCCGCGCGCGATATTGAGCAAGATCGCCGTCGGCTTCATCTTTTCAAACACGCGGGCGTCAATCAAACCGCGCGTCCGCTCATCGAGCGGCACGTGAATCGATACGTAATCGGACTCGGCCAGGATTTTATCGAGGTCATCGGGTCCGCCTCGGAAGTCCAGACCGAACTCGCGCTCGACTTCGGGCGCCGCGGGGGCGACGTCAATCGCCATGAGTCGCATCCCCAGCGGGCCGGCTCGGCGGGCCAGTTCGCGCGCGCTGGCGCCGAAACCGACCAGCCCCAGCGTCTGGCCACATAGCTCGGAACAGATCGGCTGAAACCAGGTCCCCTCCTGGATGTTGCGCTGGTTGCGCGAATGCTCCTTGACGAAATAGAGCATCAGGTAGAGCGCGTGCTCGGCCAGCGCGATCGCACTGAGCTTGCCGGGCGTATAGGCCATCGTCAGCCCCTGGGAGAGAATGTATTCCACGTTCACCTTGTCCAGCCCCGTGCTGATCACCTGCCACAGTTTGACGCCGGCGTCCCGGGCGCAGTCGATCACCTCGCGCGTGCCCCCTCCGCGGCACAGGTCGACAACCACGTCCATGCCGGCGAATTGCTCGCCGAGCGGCCGGTCCGGATCAAAAAGCGTGACCGCGCAGACTCCCTCGGCGCAGGCGAGAAAATCACCTAGCCAGGGTTGGCTCTTCTCGGGCGCTTCACCGAGAAACAGAACTTGCATTGAGCTTTCGGACTGCAAAAGGCCCCTCCATATTACGTATTTAGGCGCTCACCTGTCCCGGCGGCGGGGAAGACATTCGTATACCACTCGGAGGGTCGAAGATCAAAGGTGTCGTTCACGTCGATATCGCGGAACCGGCCGGGTTTATTCTGCGGCGGCCACGCCAATGCCTCGCCATGGATATAGATCACCCCTCCGCGCCCCACGGCGGGATCGAGTTAGTGGGAGCGCGCCACAGCCCCCCCTCATGTCAAAGCCCAAGCTCGATTGGGCGCGGTCAAGCAACGATTTATTCCAGCAATTCCCAGTACTCCACCGCGTTGGGCCCCGGCGTCGGGGTAGGCGTTGGGGTTCCGGCCCCCGCCACATGGATGCAGAAGTTGTCCAAGTAATAATCGGCCCCGCTCCCAAATGGGATCGATGAGAACCAGGGGAAAGCTTCGTCGCCCACCGCGATTGCGTTGTCGGCCGTGAGTTCCTGGTCGTATAATTGCAGCTCTTGCTGGCCATCAACGGTTTGCCAATAGCTCCACAATTTGTTGATCTGGTCGAAGACAAGGCGGTGGTGCGTCCACATGTCGAGCGCCGGCGAGATGGGGCCACCGATCGGATCGAGCCAGGCGACACCATCGTTGGCCTGAAATTCAGCACCCGGATTGATCCCGAGCGTCATGATCTTGTAACCGTCGGTGATCTGAGTCTGTTTGTTCCCGAAGTGGCCGAACTGGATGAAGTTAGTGGCGGTTGTTACAAAATAGGTGTCGAATTCAACTTCGATCGATCCCGTCTGCGGGGCGTTGCTCAGATTCACTTGAAGCCGCGGAACGTCGGAGTTCCCGGAATCCTTTCTCAAGTGGATGGAGCGCGTCCCGCTCCTGGCCTGGTCGGTTGACCATTCGGCGACCCCCGAAGTGTGGCCGAGCAGTTGGAAAACCCCGGCGGGTCCGGGATCGGTCTCGAAATCCTCGCACGCCGGAAAGTCGAGCGTGACGGGCATGGGCGTCGGGGTGGGGGTGGGGGGCGTGTCGCCCGTGAATGCTTTGACCGAGACGTCGTCGACGTAATAACTGTTACCGGGAACGAACGGAAAGCTCATGATGTGGTTGTTGTCCGGGGAGCCGAACTTTGCGCCCAACGTCCCATTCTGAATAACCAAAACTTCTGAACCGTTGCCCACGGTCAGGAAAACGCTGTATATGTCGGCGTCCTGATCGACGACGACCTTGATGTGATACCATTGGTCGGTCTCGATGACGATGCCTGAGCCGCCATTCCAGAAACCCTGGTCAAAATTGAAGGCCTCAAGCTGAAAACTGCCGGTCGCAATGGCGACGGTGACGCAGCTATAAGCGTTGCCCGTGTTGCCCCCCAAGGCAAGGACATGGATGAAGTTGGAACCGTCCAGAGTGACCGGGTAGATCGACGCGTTCACCTCGATCTTTCCGGTCTGCGGGATGCCGTCGACAGCCGCCAGGATCGCGGGGTCGGTGTAACTGTGGGCGCTTTGCGTCCTTTCGAGGAAAACCGATCGAGAGCCGCTGTTGGCCTGATCGGTTGATAGCTGCGCGATACCCTCGCTAGTGGCGGGGGCCCAGTTGTCGTTCAGGCCGCCGCTCTCGAAATTCTCGGTGAACGGATAAGTATACGGTGCCTGGGAATGGGCGATCCCCGCTTGCAGCAGGACGATCATCATCGAAATTGCAAGAAACCTACCATGGAACATCTCAATCTCTCCCATGCATTGGATTCAGAAGTATCAGGATAAGATGAACGCCGAGCGGCGTCTCCGTTCACTCCAAATGAAACCTGGACGTCTTTCGCCCGTAGCAGGCGAATCAAACCTCTTTCACCCCCTTTGCGTGGCATCCACGCGTGTAGAACGATCACTCACCCTCCGGTTCCTTGAGGGATTTTGGATCAACCTTGCCTCCCGTTTATTGCACCCCACCCCCGCGCCAGCCATAGGTATCAATGTAGCAGATGTCGCCGACACTGATCGTCCCATTGGTCGGATCGTAGTAGAGCTCATCATAATTATAGTAATGGCCGACTGAATTCTGCGGCCAGGGAACATGATCGGGACCGGCCGAGGAGATCATCCAATTGAATCCCTTTATGCCAAATTGTCGCCAATCGCCCCGATCGAGCGGCCACGCGCAACACTGATTTCCGCCGCGCAGCCACGAACCCGGACCATTCGAGGACGAACGATAGAACACGCTCGCGTTCTTGACCCGACGTTGATTATTGTGGGGCGCCAGATTCTCGAAAATGTTGGTATTGAAATTATCAAATGGGATCGTGGTGATATAGGATATCGGCGTCGTTAAGCCAAAGCCATGGCCGCTCTCGCGGTCCCGATAGTCGCTCAGCCGCAGGTAATCGAACCCGTCCAAGATCCATACATTGTTGTCGACGGTATAAGACTCCATGGCCACCACCACCGTCCGCATGTCGGCCAGCGTGCGCGAGATCTTCGATCGCATGCGCGCCTCCAGGAAATTCGGCACGGCGATGGCCGCCAGGATCGCTATGATCGCCACCACGATGAGCAGCTCGATCAACGTGAAGCCCCTTTTGATACTGTGCAACATCCCATTGGATGCCATTATCGACTTCCTCACGTTCGCTAGAAGTTCTCTTGACGAAAGGGCCGAGGGGAGGCCGGCTGGGCCTCCCCTCGGATGCGGTCCTATTCAAGCGTGAACTCTGACAATTCAACGGGAACGAAATCTTCGGTCCCCAGAATGAAGTTGTCGATGTAATATGTGGTGCCACCCACAAATGGGATCGACGTGAAATGCGGATAACTCGCATGGCCCAATGGTGTGCCGCAAGTTGCGAGATCATCCAGCAAAAGCTGTTCGCCACTGCCATCATTGATGTAATAGTCAACGGTCAGGTTGTCCTGGTCGAACAGCACCTTATGATTGACCCATTTACCCACAAGATCGGCGTTGGCGATGCCAGTGTCGTTCCACGCAGAACAATTGTAAACCTTCAGGAAACCGTCGGGGAAGAAGGCCAGCGTCACGATCTTGTAACCGTCGCCTGCTTGAGATACGGTGTTCCCGAAGTGGCCGAACTGAGCGACGTTGCTGCCGGAGGAGACGAAATAAACATCGAACTGGACCTTCACAATCCCCGTCTGCGGCACGTTGGCCAGCTCGGTGGAGGCCCGCGGAACATCGCCAGTACCACCATGATAGTTTAAGCAAAGCGAGTACAGGCTGTCGACGGCGTAGTTCATCGACCAGGTGACATTCGAATCATTATCAACACTCGACCAGTGTCCACCCGCTCCGAACGGGTCGGATTCGAACTCGTCCCGTGAATCGTGATTTGTCGGATCGGGCCCCGGCGTCGGCGTGGGGGTGGGACCCGGAGGTGAGCCGGTCGTGATTTCCAGATCATCGATGTAATACTGGGAAGGCCAAGACGAATAAGAGACGCAGAAATTATGGTCCTCGGCCCCGTCACCGAATCTGGCCCCAGCGTTGATCACCGGCTTGTTGGTACGGAGTTCCTGGTCGCCGCCGCCATCATTCGCAGTCAGGTAGTAGGTTCCGTTGTCCTGATCGAACAGCACACTGAACTGGATCCAGGTGTCCGTGGGGACAGTGTAACCGGTGGATATCCAATTCCCTTCGGCATCACAGACCTGAACTGCGCTGTCGACGCCGACGACCAGGAGGTCGCCGATCCCGTTGCCTGGATGACTGGCGTCGCCGAAAACCATATGATACAGCTTGTTACCCGATGGTACCTGGCTGAAATAGGCTTTCCATTTCACTTCCACAAAGCCGGTCTGTGGCACGCCGGAAACATCGAAAAATGCCCGGTCCGCATCCTGCGTCCATCCGCCCGTGTCGTTGAGCATACTAATGGAATAAGAGCCGCTGGCGGCCTGCGTCGTGTTCCAGGATACTCGGGTGCCGCTCATTCCCCAGTCCGCGGCGAACGGATCGGATTCCAAATCATCGTTAACAGGGAAGGTGTAGGTAGCGAAAGCGGTCGCCGAAAAACACAGGCCGGCGACGAGACATATTAAAACACATACAGACCTTTCGTATTTCATGGTCAGAACTCCTCATAGCACTGAGTAACGGCTCCTATCTGCCGAGCGTCTCCAACATCTCAGCCGGGCAATTCCACGACTTTATCACCTTCTTCCCAATGGTCTACTCGTCGTCCTCAATCAGTTTTCTCTCTAACATGGTAGGTTTCGCGGACCAGGGCCATGTGGCTGTCCATCGCGCGACGGGTGCCGGCGGCGGTGCCCGCGGCTTCATAAATGGCCCGATGCAGCCGGATCGATTCCCACATCTGACTGCTTGCCCCCCCGCGGGTCTCATACTGGCAAGTGAGCCAGGCCCTGGTGAAACTCGGCGTCCAGCTTCGGCTCCACGTCATTGGCGTCCTCGGCCGCGTTCTCGATCCGCTCGATGAGCCCGGCCAGGCGCGCCGGGCGCTCAAGCGCGGCAATCTCGGGTTCGTTGACCTCGCCGCAGCGCGAGCAGGTCCCCGTGCGAACAGTTGCCCGAGACGCAAAACCGCTCGATCGACTCAGCCACCACCGCTTCTTGCCGCTTGTCGATGTAAGTCCCGCTGCGCCAGGAGGTTGATCGCGTGCTGACCGTGGTGCGGCTGACTTCAAATCGCTGGGCCAGATCGCGCTCGGAAGGCAGACGCGAGCCAGCCTGGAGGTCTTGCTCGATCATCATCTGCTCCAGCCTATCGGCGATCCGACGCGGGAAAATCCAATGGTCGAGGCCGATTGAAGACAGTTTTACTTGGCTGAAAGTCCTCACCACCACATTCCGTTAGGTCCCAACCGACTTCTCAAGCAACCATCCCATTGGCCAATCCAATTTAATAAGTCTAGCATTTCAATGAAGTATGTTTCAAGTACTAATTGTTATCAATTGCATATCCAGAGGAAAGGGTGGACACTCGATTGATTAATTGCACGATGGAATATAAATCATTCTTAATATTAGACTTATGAGGTAACTCCATGAAGACTAATCATCCGTCGCGGCTCTTGTGCGAGTCACCGTCGCCGGTCGTTTTGATATGTTTTTCGACTATTTGGGCGGGTCTGGCCGCGGCCGAGCCTTTATCGGCCGG
>CAUZJO010000071.1:0-23753 GCA_963580245.1 Candidatus Sumerlaeia bacterium
GTGGACCAATCCCGGGCCGGGCAGCACCGTGGGCAGCAGCGCAACGGCGGACGCGGGTTCATCGGCGGCTGCGGACGGGGACCCCGACATAGGGCGTTTTCGCATTACGCTGGATCCTACTGCAGGCCTTGGACCCCTATGGGAAAGGCACAACGGAACCGACTGGGAGACGTGGGTGGACAGCCGCGGCATGACGGATGGTACCAATCCGTTCAGCTCGGCGACCGATTTCCAGGTGCTGATCAACTACGACGGTGGCAACGACGCGTTGTCGCTCGATTATGTCCAGCTCAAGTGCGGCGGCGACATCCCGGTTGAGATGTCGTCGTTTGTTGTCGAGTAGGGAGCGGGTCCAGAGACTGCGGTGTGGAGTGCCGCGGGCAGGAGGGTTTGCTGCTTGGTCAAGCATCCGTGGAGCCAGGAATCGCCAGGGTCCTGTTGTGTTTGGCTTGATTTGGGCCTGCATATGGAATACAAGGCCCACGCACAGTGTTTGGTGAGGTCATGCGAAGTGGACGGGCCAATAGGGCGATTGTCCCGGGGTTGTCGGATCTTGAGAGGATTCACCATGAGGGGGACCAGGTAGTCGGGTTTGTCCTCGTGCGGCATCGAGCCGCCGCGCATAGCCTTGAGCAGTTGACCATTGATCCGGGAAGTTAAACTTAACAGGTTGGAAACAATGAAACACGGAATGGAGGTGATAAAATCAGAGCACGGTCCCTTTAGGCTGTAACGCCCAGCGGGACATGGGCAACGTCCGATTACGCTGAGAAATCCAGCCACGTGAATCGTTTGGGTTGTGATGTACCGATGCGGGCGTGGAGGATTTTGATCAGGCTGGTGGGAGGGGCGGAAATCCACTGCCCCCGCATAGATATTCTCCCTAGAGAGGAAAGACGAGATGCAACGTTCAACATGGACTTTCGCGTTTGTCGCATGCCTTGTGATGGCCATCGGTTCGTGGGCCGTGGCTCAGGACAATTCCTACGTCACCGAGGATTTCAATAGTTATGGCGGCGACGTCGCGAGCGCGGACTTCACGACAAGGTGGAACAATAACAACGCGACACTGGAGGAACTGGCACCCGGCGACTGGGCCCTGCGCATCCAGGACGCAGCCAGTTGGGGCAATGGAGTCGTGACGACCGCCACTTTCCCGCGCGGCGCCAACCTGCGCTGTACGTGGGCTTTTTGGCATGGATTCATGGCCATCGGGGACGCGGATAGCGGCGAGGCGGGAGAACAGGCGACCACTTGGGACTCGACCGCGCTGATGGCCCCGTTCCGCATGAGCGACCAGACCTCCAATTCATACGCGCGTCATGAGGCCGGCCTCGAGTACTTCTTACCCTCTGACCAGTGGCAAGACCTCGGGCTCGGGCCAACCAACGGCGGATTGAACAAGGGCATCGCCTGGAACGAATCAGGTGGGGTCCAAAACGGCGTACAATTGTCAGCGGCCTTCCAGCAGGCGGGGTTGGCGGCGGTGGATAAGAGCAGCGCCGTCTATGTGCGCGCAACACTGGGCGACGTTACCGGGGGCACGGCCGTGTGGTCCACCGACGGCGGCGCAACCTGGACGCAGATTACCACCAAGACCACGGGCGAAGTTATTGACACGCGTGGAGAAGCCGTCGGCAGCGTGGTTTTGACGGGTAATGACAATGCCAACAATGGCACCGTGGGCAATGCGGCCGGCTCTGTCACGGTCAGTGGAAATACGGACGTTTGGATCGGCTTCGCGTCGGGCGGGGGGGTCCTTTATGTCGATAACCTCTGGGTTCAGGACGATAACAACGGTTGTCCCGACTGTCCGGTTCCGGTTGAGCTTTCGGGCTTTGTCGTCGATTAACAAGCTTCGGGGACAAATGTCGTGACAGCATGAGGCGTTGGCGTCCACGGCCTTCGACCGGCCGTGGACGCCACCTTCTTCGGGTCTCGATGGTGGTGGAAATGAGAGATTAGAAGAAGAGGAGCTTTAGGGTTATTGGGTTGCTGATCGTCGTGGCGACGCCGGTTTTCTCGGCGGATGCATCGGCTTCAATTGCATGAAGTAAACTTGGACATGACAGGAGCAAGTGCAGTTTTAACATGAAAAGAATTCTTATATCGCTAAAGGTTTGGATTTGTTTGCTGATGATCGCCGCGCCGGTCGCGGCTGACCCTTTGTTTATTGACCGGTTCGACGATACGGTCGAGAACATCGGCACGCCCGAGGAGCCGATTTGGAGGCCCAATGGGGCGGTGTGGAACCACCGCCACGTCGGTGCCGCCGACATCCTGGGCGAAGGGGATTGGTTGATCGCCGGCGGAGACGGGGCAAGCGGGGCCAATGGATTTACGACTCTTCAAACGTTTCCTCGCGGCGAAAACCTGCGCTGCACGTACACGATCTGGCACCAAGAACGAATCGACTCCGGCGAGGGGGCTGAAAGCTCGTTTGGCTGCCTCGGCCCGTGGCGGCAGGATACCGATCTGTCCGAGATGTGGAACCGGGTCGAGGCCGGGTTCGACTGGGTCACGCCGGGGGTCGGATCGGGGCTGTCCCTTGATTTGTCGATGGGACTGGGCTTCTACGAACACGGTTTCTTCAACCTGCCCGAAATCGGCAACACGACCCAGGCCGGCGTGCGACTGGAGCAGGCCTTTCAGGACGCCATGCTGGCCAGTCTCGACGTCAAGACAAGCGCCGTCACCATCCGGGTCTGGCTCGGCAACGAGTCGGGCGCCTTTGGCGAATGGACCGTCGACGGCGGCCTGAACTGGAACCCATTGCGTTCGGAACAGACCGGCGTGATCGTCGATACGCGCGGCCTGCCGCCGCTGATGGTAATCGACCCGCCGTTCGGTTTGAAATGCCGCTTCCCGGCGGCCGATATGCTCGCCAGCAATAACGTGCCCGGCGGCCAGCAGGACGTCCACGTCGGTTTTGCGGTCGGTTTTGGCCAGTTTTTGATCGACGACGTCATCGTGGAGAACGACTCCAACACGTTGGGCGGAGAACCGGTAAACACGGCGCGGCATTGGACGTTTTACTAAATGCGGGATATCGCTCATTCGTGAGGGTGAAGATCGAGATGCCATCCCCCCCCATTCGGGCGCGAGGCGCGTTTAGCCCGTAACCGACAATAACGGAAAAAGAGGTGTAACAAAAATGCGACAGATCAAGGGGTTCACATTGATCGAACTGCTGATCGTGGTGGCGATTATTGCGATCCTGGCGGCCATCGCGGTCCCCAACTTCCTGGAGGCGCAGACACGCTCGAAGGTCTCACGTTGTAAGGCGGACATGCGCGCGATCGCGACCGCCATCGAGATCTACCGGGTGGATAACAACAATTACTTCCCCCCCGACCAGACCCGCCGGCCCAACCTGGTTGATTACGGAACGTGGGGCAACTTGGCTTCGCTTTGGTGGCTTCAGGTCAAGTGGTCGGCGGCTCGCGGAACGCCCCACCAGGAGGAACAAATGCTCGGGGCGTTTTTGACGACGCCGGTCACCTACATCACAAGCATTCCTGGAGATCCCTTTAACAGCAACATGGACGCCAATCGGGCGGTAAGAAATTGGGGTGCCGTGCCCCTGGAGGGAGCCGCGTTTTACTCGACCTGCATGAATAACTGCATCTTCAACGTAAAGACGGATAATACCACTATCGACGACGTCGAGTATCTCCTGTTTAACGTCGGACCTGATGCGGTTCTTGGCTTCGGCGGGTGGTCGGGGTCGGGGAGGAGCCCCCGGATCTGGAACATCACATTCCTGAATCTCTATGACCCGACCAACGGCACGGTGAGCACCGGCGACATCGCGTATGCCGGCAAGGGCGGGGGCTTTCAGAATTAGGCGTCTCGCCCGCTCCTACAGCGAGACGATGATCTTCGTCAGTTCCTCGATGTCCGTTTCTTCTTTTGGGACGTCCTTGACCTTCTTGCCGTGACTGAGGACGACGAAGCGGTAGGCGTGGTAGAGGTTGTGCGAGACCAGGACGCTGGAGATGCCCTCGGCCTTGAGCCGCAGGATGTATTCGAGCATCTTTTCGGTCTCGCGGATCGATAGGGTGCTGGTTGGCTCGTCGAGCAGCAGGATGTTTTTCTTGAAATAGACGGCGCGGGCGATGGCGACGGCCTGTTTCTGACCCCCCGAGAGTTCGCTGACGAGTTGGTTGGGCGAGACGATTCCCGCGATCCCGACCGTGTGTTCGAGGACCGGCATGGCAGTCAGCGCGGCTGTCGCGCCAATGCTATTGAGCATATCCCGCCGGTCCATCATCGCCTCCTTGAATTAATTTGCGTTTCAAAACCATAAAATCAATTTATCGTTTATATTCCGAAATGCGTGAAATAAATATCCGCCCATTCGCCTCATGCCCTAACCGTCCATATGGGAGACGACCAGCCCATTTGATGGTTGCCCTGCGTGACACGGGCGTAATAGTAGTCTCTATCCGCTCCTTGAGGAGTGGTATCCTCCCATTCCAGGCGCGCGCGCGAAAGCCGGACTCGGGCACGGCTTGGACAAACTGGACGGCCCCCTGATACGGACCGAAAGGAAGGGCGCAACGGCTTTCGCGCATGATCTCGTCGATGGAATTGAATAGAACGAGTTTGCCATCCAGACGGAGAGACAATCTGGCATCCTTGACGCCTTCGAGGTCCAAATCGATCTGTTTCAGACCGCCATAGATGCGACCGTCGTTCCCCTGATGGCCGCGATAGGCGGCGGTTGTCGATGTGACCTCGACCTTTTGGTTCCCAATGACCTTGACTTGATCATGGCCGGGCATTCGGAAATGGAGGTTATAGTCCCTGATCTTCCCTCCCTTGGCCTCAATTTCGATATTCCACGCCCGTTCCTTTCCTCCATGATAGCCCCACTCCACGCCAACCTTGAACCGCTTTGCGTCGCGCGCGGGGGCACCGCCAAGAAGCGACCACGTTTGGGCGAGGCTTCCGTTCTTTATGATTTCAACCGACTTCAAATGATCCCAGCCGTCGACGTCAATGCGTATCCGCCGGCGCTGATCATGACCGATGGGCATGATGCTCCCCATCGGTTGGTCGTTGAGGCGAAAGTCCAGACGCATGCGGTCGCCCGTCACGGCGTAAACGCGCCGTTTCCAGAACGATTCCCATAACGCCTCGCGGGTCAATTCCTCGGCGTGGACGGCCATCAAGCCCATATCATGCGACCCCGGCCATCCCTGATGATCATCGCTGGACGCCATGATGCCGAAGACGTGCCCCAGATCGAGCGCCCGTTGGACCGCGCCGGATTGACAGCGCGGTCCCATGCCGGGCCCATTATACGTCTTGGACCCCACGTGCGTCTCGGCGCACCCGTGATGCGAACAAATCTCGACCATGGGCGCCTTGCGGGTATCGAAGCCGCGCCAATCGAAACCCCTGTTGTGGCGGGGGTAAGCCGTGTGGTACGGAAAGACCATGGCTTGGACGCCGTCCAACGCGGCGTAGAGCTCGGCCAGCGAACGCGCATAGCGTATGGGCTCGTCGTCCTTCAGGTAATAAACATTGTGATCACCCCACTGGCGCGAGGACCATTCGTAACCCAAAAACGTGACGAACCTGCCCGATTCATGATTGCCCTGGATCAGAGTTTGAATCTCAAACCAACGCTCGCCGAGAGGCTGAACGATATAGCGCCAGCCATGAAAAACGTCGGGGCCCCAGGAGACCGTGTCGGGCAGCTGCGCGTGGTCGGAATAAGCGAAAAAGTCAAGATGGCTCCTGGCCCTGTCCATCAGGTGGGGCGGTTCTTGCCTCCCATCGCTGAAATTGGAGTGCGTGTGAATGTCGCCGAAATAGATGCTCATCCGAATTCGATCCTCGATAGATATTCGCGCGTGGATTTGGCGATGGGCAGAGGTGTATCGAAGGGGACCGAGTAGAGGTCCTGGTCGACGACCGCCCAACCCTTGAATTGAACTTCTTCAAGGATCCGCCGCAACGCCTCGAAATCGACTTCCCCTTTCCCCGGCGGGCAAAAGAGCCGGGCGTGGACGGCCCGAGGGTAGTGCATGGCCTCCGCCTCGACCACTTCCTTGCGGGTTTCGGGATTCACGTCCTTCAGATGCAAGTAACGTATCCGCGAATGGTGACGGCGCAGCAGCTCAACCGGATTGATGCCTCGATACGCCAAATGACCGGTGTCCAGGCAAAGCGAGACAAGGTTTGGGTCCGTCCGCTCAAGGAACGCTTCGATCTGGTCCCCATCCTGGATAGGAGATTCCGCGTGTGGCTGAATGGCCAGGCTTAGTTCGAACCGGCGTCTGAGCAACTCGGCCAACCTGTGCGTGGTGTCCAGTAGGCGTTCCCAATGGAATGGCGCTGGCGCTGTCAATGTCGGCCCAGGGAGAGTTCCTGCTGAGCGGCGGGAGACCCTCGGAACTTCGTCCTCGTGATCCAGGATATGCGCCCAAGCGTCGTAAAGCACCCGCGAACCATTGCCCGTGCGGCGCATCGTCCAGCGACGCGCACTCGACCGCCTGGCGCGACTGGACGGTCTCGGCGTCCGCGGCCGCCCGTTGATCAATCGTCCGCCGCGCCAAAACCGCCGGGGAGGGACGAGCCGCGAAGCGCCGTCAGCGTCAGTCGGATCAGCGGCGTTTTGTTTATCACATGCATGGTTCGTAGCCCCGCAATGAGGCGGAACGATCGACTTGTCAGCCCCAAACATCGACCGGCTCAATGCGACTCGCTCCAAAGGCCGCCTATGGCAAGGGAATAAGCTTCACCGCGACGAAACGCTGGACCGTGCGCGTCGGCGCGGTTTTTGACTTCAGATGTTCCCGTTCATACGTCGGAAAGATGTCCTGTTCGGTGTTGCGCGGGCTGATCTCAATCAGCGTTGGACCGCGAAACGTAAGGGTGTACGACATCCCGTTCATGTAAACCTTCTCGGTCCGTTCCTCGATGGGGAATTCCAATCGGATGACGTCGCCGGCTTCCAGGCCGTTCAGGATGACGCGGTGCTCGAGGCGGGCCGGGTCGGCCGGTTGATCGTTGACGAAAAACATTACCTCGTCCATCGCGAGCCAACCGGGGATGCGTACGATCGCGGTATGGGCCTTCTTGTTGCGCAGCACGACTTTGCCTTCATACGGAACATAACTGTCGATATCCATCCAGGCCGAAGCGCGATTGAGAAACAGGTTGACGGTGGCAACGCCCCGGTCAAAGCGAGTGATTCCGTGCCAGACGAAATAGAGACCCCACGGCCCGCTGCCGATACAGCAACCCGGCATCATCGGCGTGCGTCGGGGATAAAGATTGGTTGGTTCGGTCTGAAAAAACCCGCCGTAAAAGCGGTCCGCCCACTTCGCGCTTTCCGGATCGCCGCCCAAGAATCGTTGCATCTTCGCCTTGTCCATAAACTGGTTTTCGGCGAGTTGATTGCGCGCGATCGATTCGGCGTCGTCCCAATAGTCGCCCAGGCCGGCGTCGCTGAGCTTGACGGCCAGGACCGCCGAATCCGCGATGTTGCAGCTATCGCCAAAGGGGTAGGGATGAGGACTCCAGTCCTCGCGGTTGATGTACGTGGGGGACCAGCCCATGCCGGCCGTGGTATAGCGGCGCGAGTGTTCGTAACCCGACCGGACCATTTGCTTGAGCGCGTCGTCATCCTCGGCAAGCGCAAGGTTGAGCAGCGCCCATAGCGGAATCAAGTTGCCATGCAGGTGGCCGGTGAACATACCCTTTTCGACGTCGTCGTAGCTCTCGCCAGCGCTCTCTTGCCAAAACCCGGGCCTGAGCATGAAACGCTTGAGTCGATGGGCCATCTGGCGGGAGCGTGGGTCGCCGGTGTACGCATAACATTTGGCGAATGCTTGCAGCGGGGCGGCGTGATAGTATTTGACGGCCCCCTCGAACCCCTGCTTGTCCGATGTCGGTTCATTGCCGTCGAACGGAGGAAGCTTGCCCCGTCCTTCGGGGACCCAGGTTCCATCGGGTAGGTAGCAGTATTCGGGCGGGTAGAACGCGCGATCTTCGACCTTGATCGCCATCTTCTCGAAGCCGCGACACAGGGTCGTCAGATAATCGAGCCATTTCGCGTTGCCGTCGCGTTCATACCAGTTGGCCATGGCAAAGGCCACGAAGCCGATGTTGTCGGGAAAGCAGGAGCCTTTGGGCTTACCCAGGTCCTCGATCGGGCAATAGATCACGCCGTCGTCGGCCAGGCCGTCGAGATAAGACCTCATCGTGCCCAGTTCGACCCCCACTCCCTGGTCGCTGCCGCACATCGTCCTGGCCAGGGGCAGCGAAAAGAGATACTCGCAGGGCAGGTTCCACGTGAGCGCGTGAAGTTGGATCGGTTCCCGCCAAACGACGTTCGTCCAACTGTAATGATGTTGATCGGGATTGATGATGTTCACCATCGGATTGATCGCGGCGCGCGCACGCTCGGCCAGATCCAGCGTGTCGGGAACCGTCGCTTCGTAATACTGACCCGCCGGAACGAGGTTTGCCACATCGAGGACATCATCGGGATTCAGACTCGCCGCCGAAACGACCGATACCGCGAATAGCAGCCAATTGACATGGATGAACAATAACGCTAGAGCTGTCTTCATGGGCGTGCCTCTCTTTGTCGACGTGCTTGGTCGGCTTTGGATCAAGTTCACGGGGGGGCAATCACCATTTCAATGTTGTTGGTGACACGAACCGCGTGACCGAGGTCATCGGCGCCGCGTCGCGTCTCATAGTCTCTCGCTGATAGAGGGGCAGGCCGGGTCCCTCGGTGCGCGGATGGATATCGATCAGCGTGTTGCCGCGGAAATGGCAAGTGTAACGGTCGGGGTCCTCGGGCGGAGTCCACTGGCCGCCGCCCCGATTGCTGTACTCACACCACCCGCCCACGCGTCTCCACTTCAGCACGTAGCTTTCCTCGGATTCGGCGACGGGGAACTCAACGGTCAGCACCTGGCCGGGCGCGGTCCCTTCAAACAGCAAGTACCGGCCGAGGCGAATGGGCCGGGCCGATTCCTCGCCGACATGACACGCAACTTTTGTTTCATCGACCCACAGGGGAAGGCGAACGGCAATACGCTCCGCCGATTTGTTGCGGATGACAACCTTGCCCTCATAGGGGAGATAGCTGTCGATGTCCAGCCACGGCGACGCCCTGTTGAGCAACAGATTCACGCTCGCCGTTCCGTCTTCGAATTGCACGATGCTGTCCCAGGCGAAAAACAGCGCGACCGTACAGTTACCGGTGCAACAGATGGCCCGGATAAGCGCCACGGGAGGGACCAGGGTCGGGTGCGTCGCGTCGGAGATGAACGCCCCTACGTTTCGCTCGAGCACCCGTTCGGTGGTCTCCGGTTTCGGGTCCTGATTCGGATCGAGCGGCGGCATGGACTCGACGACTTGGCGCAGCGGCCCGGCGTCCACGATCTGCAGCTCCGTCAACGTGTTGCGCACGTACATGTCCGCGTCGTCCCAGTAATCGCCCACGCCAAGTCCACTGAGTTTAAGGGCCAGATACGTCATGTCGCCCGTCGCGCACATCTCGCCAAACAGACCGATGCGGGCAAGGCCGAAATTCTTGATATACTCATACCCGTCTCTGACAAACAGCTTGAGCCGCATGTCATTGGTTAACTCGGCATGCCAGATCAGACCCATCAAGGCCTGGGTGTAGGAATGGAGGTGTCCCATGAAATGGGCGCGATTAACGCCCGCCACGGCCTTCGGTTGGGCCTCGGCCCGCCAGAATCGCGGTTGACGAATAAAGTTGACCAGCTTCTGCGCCAATTCGAGCCATTGACGATCGCCGGTCATTTCGTGCCAACGGGCAAGCGACCGGATCGCGGAGCCGTGAACAAATAGCTGCCACACGTAGCCAAACTGTTTTTGCGTCGGCGGATCCGTATAGAACACGGCGGCGTCCTGAAACTGCCCGACCTCGCGATGCCCCCGCGCCATCAAATCGATTAGCTTTTCAACTTGCGCCGACGGACTTTGCTGCTGAAGAGCCATCAGCGCAAGCATCGCGCGCGACATGGCCGTGGGCGTTTTCCGGCCGGGATCGATGGCGTGAATCAACCCGTCCAGCATCTGTTGCTGAATGTCGAGGTTTTCGTCACTGCCCGACATGAGACGGGTCATGATCAACGATTCGGCGATCTTGCCCCAGTTTGCCGTACCGTTGCCACACCAGATCATATAGGGAGGATTGGCGTCGAAGCACGCGTGGACGTAATGGGCGTAGTCAGCCTCGGGATTCAAAAACTCGGTCAGACCTCGAACCGACAAACGGGCCCTCTCGGCCAGATCGAGTGTATCCGGGACCGTGGCCGTGTAGTATTCGCCCGATGGCATGATTCGTTCCGGGCCGAAGATGGATTCGGTCGGCGGATCCAGGCCAACTACCGTCTGCGAACAACATACGACGAGAAACACGGAAGAGAGGCAGAGCGATCGTTTATTCTGGGAAATCATACGTCCACTTCTCACGGAGGTGATGGCGGGAGATGAATCACATCCTCGCGATCAGTAAACAGTTTGGGCGCAGTGTCCACAATTATCAACTCAGAATAGAGTCCAGTGCGCCGCGTCCGTTTCGGTGACGATAAAAGTCGCCCGGTTCGGGCCGCTCCAATGGCCGCTGTGCCAAGCCCGCGCATATACTTGGATGGTTTCGGCCAGGATAAGCGGAGCGCTATAGGTTTGAGCGGATTCGGAGACGGCGCCGCCTGTCAGGCGCGGATCGCTGCCGTCAAGAGTATAGTAGATCGTCACGCCGGGCGGGGGCGTCGGGGGCGGACCGGCGCCAGGGGCGTAAGTCGCCTCGAGGCGTGGGAGGATCAGCAGGTCGGAGCTGTTCTGGGCATTGTTCAGTCCATGAATTGACAACACGTTCACGCCTTCGTGCAATTCTCCAATGAAATCCGTCAGACTAAAACTTTCAAATTCCGTGGCTCGTTGGTCGGGATGATCGGTCGTCGCCATGGAGTTCCATTGCGGCCACTGAGGCGCGAGACTGCTTGCCACCCGTCGGCCATTCAAGTAAGCGATAAAGCCATCGTCGTATTTCATTTTTAACGTCAAGCTCTCAATCGCGACCGTTTCATGACTCTCGAACGGAAGTCGGATATAAATCGACGTATTTCCATCGTACATGCCAGATTCGACATCCGTTAAGATCAGCGACTCATAGCCCGAAGATCGTTCGTATCCCATCCCCGTCGATCCACTCGCCCAATCACCGTCGTCAAAAATCTGGGTAAACCAAGCCGAATCCATCGATGAATCGTCGGGAATCAGATAGCGCCCGGCCGCTCCCTCCGCAACGAACGCACTCACCGAGGTTGACGAATCCTGTGCGCTGCCGTCCATGGTAAGCTCAAACCCGCTTGGGACAAAGCCGCCGTTGCGGTTGAAGATGGGCGGGTCGACAAACTGGCCGTCGAACCATTGAGCGCGGTCCAACAAGAATTGGCGCATGTAGCTGATTTCCTCCTCGTAGGTGTCGAACACGTTACGGTTAGGCCAAACGTATGTTCCGAGGATCGGCCAGCGGTCAAAATTGCGCTCAATCGCCTCGCCAAACAGTTCCACCGTGCCTTCAATGTCCGCGATCAATTGCTCATCAGACAAGAGGTCCCGGCGCAGTTCGGTCCAGCGATCGATCCAGCGTTGCATAAAGTCGGAATCGGCAAACATTCGTTCCCACCACATGTGTCCCACGACCGGGTAAAACCAACCCTCGGGTTCCCACGACCCGGGAAATCCGGGGATGTCGCCGTTGGCCAGCGCCAGATTGTAGTCCCAGGGGGGACCAATACTCATTTTCTCGCCGCGGTCTTTGATTAAGTACTGTCCGCTGAACTCATGGTTCTTGGCGATCTCTTGAATGATTTTCAGGTTTACGAAACTATCCGTCTCGACGTATTCAGTGTAGTGCTTTCCCGTTTCGGGATGCGTGAAATCGGCCGCGAACAGCGCATCTTCGAATTCATCCACGTAACCCTTTATCCATGCCATCTGGGAATCGGTGATTCGGAAACGGTCCGGATAAACCATCATGAATGGTCTGTCTCTTTTGGTATAGAAATCATAGGATTCGCCGGTTTTCAGATGATCCAGCTTGAAGATATACCCACCCGTAATCTCGGGCTAGCTCTCATCCGACGGATCAAGTCTTTCGACGTCAATCCGGTTGTTGTCGCGCTTGATCTTTTCCATGAGTTGATAGACTCCGACATAATCATCCATCGATACCGCGCCCCCGTCCATGTTGATAAAGACTTCGACGAAACGGTTGCGAATGGAACCATGACCGATCCGGCTGCTCCAGAGGAAGGCCAAGTGATTGCGCATTAGAGATTTGTCTGAATAAGGCGCGAAAAGAATCCAGTCGGATTCTTCAGGCAGGCCCAGCAAAGCAGTTTCCTTGTCGTCATTGTTTTCATCCCAGATTTCAATATTGTATTGCTTCTTGGGGAACCACTTGGAGCTGAATCCCCGCACCCGCATGCCCATGTGTCCCGAGAACTGGGGTGGGTCCGTTAAGGCCGATCGGCCTTGATCGGAGGGTTCGATGAAACTCGAATAAACCGGCCTGTTGGGATAGTTGGTCCATGGATCATCATCCTTGACGAAATCATAGCTCAGCGAATCGATCACCACGAGCGTCAGGTGGGTTTTAAATTCGGCCGCCTCCTGATCCAATCGTATATAGACCCGACTGTCCACGGGTCCGGCAAAGTCGCCCGCATCATACACGCGGGCCCGCACCCGGGTGGTCGTGTCTATCAGGATCGGCCCCGTGTAGGGCGTGGATTGGCGGGTTGGCTCCGAGGCATTCAAGGTGTAATGGACCATCGCGTCGGGTGAATCAGCCGAAAGCTCGAGATTGAACGGCTCGGCAAAGGCGCCGCCGGCTCGGGAAAACATCGGTGGAGGGACATAAGGGCCCATCCATCCTGAGTTGGGTCCGCCCGGAGTAGGCTGGTCGAAATAACCCGGATCAGCCCCACAAAGGCCGTATGAGACATCAGTCTGCTGGGGAGGATATACGGGGATGTACTCATGAGCGACGGTCGTTCCGTCCGGCATGACCAGCGCCAAGTACTCGCCGTCGCCGCTAAGCTTGAAGTTCGTGCGAAGCGCGGCGCCCGGAACGGCCCGATCCTTGTCCGAAGCGAAAATGACCAGATACCCTCCCGGCGGGACCATGACACTGGGAAAGCGCCATTTTGTCAGATCAAACGCCGAATCAGTCAAATGCCATCCGTCGAGATTTACCACCTCCGAGCCCGTATTGCAGATTTCAATCCAGTCAACAAAATCGCCTTCTGAGTCCGCCAGGATGGAATCGTTGATCGCCATAAATTCACTGATCAGGATTGGCGAGGACCCGGTGGGAGAGGGGCACGGGGTCGGCGTCGGTGTTGGGGTTGGAGAGGGTGTCGGGGGGCCAAAGTGAATCGAGTCGATATAATAATCGGAATCGATGAAAGGTATCGACGCGATTTCATCGACTGAATCGAACGTCCCGCGTAGCAGGCGATCGACCGCATAGCTCAGGTCCTGAAAAACCCCAGGGCCGTCGAGCGTGTATGAATACGTTCCGGCGTCTTGATCGAACACGAGGGTATGATCGACCCAAATGTTTAGGAAATCCTCGGGCAGGAGGTTCATTCCCGATGAGGAGAAAGGACCCCGCTCCCAGCCCGAGGGGCCGTAAATGGCGTGGTAATGATCCCCAAAACCCGCATTGATAAAGCCAAGGGTGAGAATCGGGTAGGCGCCGCCGTTGCCGCTCTGGGTATAATCATCCCCGAAGTGCATGAATTGCGTGGCGTTCGATCGATTCACCTGCGTTAGGAAAGTCGAGAAGCTGAATAAAATCTGGCCACTCTGGGGGATGCCGCTGACGCTCGTCCAAAGACGAACATCCTCAAAGAAGTTTGTCTGAGAATTGTAGCCACCCCCCGACCGACCGTCGACGAAGACTGAATGCGAACCCGTCCTGGCCTGAGCGGTCGACCAGGTCACGCCGCCGGCAAAATCGTTCGAGTTGGCCTTTAACCAGCGGCCGCTGGCAAATGGGTCGGTTTCAAAATCATCCGAAACGGGGAAGGATAGTTCCGCTCGCGGAGACGTGACGGACCCGGATCCTCCACAGCACACCATTCCCACAAGAATGTGCGCCACGAAATGCTTGTAAAGGGCGCTTGCCTGCATTGTCAATCCACATTTGCGCTCTTAACTTTGCACCCGACCACCGCGTCAGATCGACAGATAAACTGTTTTTACCATTCCAACTCGCGCTCCGGGGCGAAGCGGCGGAGTTTCCGGTGGCGGGTCTTGTTTTCCCGGTAGCGGTCCCGTTCATAATGCGGCATGTAAGGATGCGCCCCGCGCGGCTCAAGGGCCACAACGTCGTTGCCCTTGATCACGAGCGCATGGTTGACCTCTCCCAATTGCACGTTCGAAATGGTCCGTTCGCTGATTGGAAACATGAATGAAAAGACGTCGCCGGGCGAGCCCCGAGACGCGTTGACGTAACGGCCGTTCCAAGTTAGTCGCCGGGGCGTTCCGTTGACTTCACATCTGAAGGTTTCGCTTCCAGAGTCGATCCATTCCGGAGCGCGGACGGATACTTGTTCGCATGGTTGTTTGATCCTGACGTCGACCCGGCCCTCATAAGGGATGGCACTGTCCACGTCGGCCCACTTGGAGGCTCGGTTCATGAGCAGGTTGACGCGCAGTTGGCCCTCGTCGTAATCGAGGATGCCTTTCCACGCGTAATACAAGGCGCGCGTGGCGTTGCCGGTGCAACAGCCGGGTCCGTAGCCTCCGCCAGCCGTTTGCGTCTCCACGAGTTGATTGCGCGTCCAGCGGTCCACGTCGTCCCAGTAGTCGCCGGCCCCGGCGCGGGTGAGTTTGACGCCCAGGGCGACCATGTCGGCGAAACAACACGGTTCGCTCCATGTATGGGCAGCGCGAACGATTTCGGGAAACCATCCCAGCTCGAGCGAGCTGTAGGTGTTGGATTTGGCCCATTCGTAACCACGCTTGACGTAATCGATGAGTTCGCGGTCATCGACGGCCATGCCATGTTCAAGCATGTTGAGCAAACCGAGCGCGTGAGCGTGAAAGTGGCCGCCTTCGACAAATGGCTTCTGTTCGCGGTCCCACTGCACGAACCGCCCATCCTCGTCGAAATATTGGGAATGGTAGCGCAGGTAGTTGACGAGTTTCTCGTTGAGCTCGCGGGCCGGTTCATAACCGCTGGCGCGGTAATACTGCGCCAGGCCCTGAATGAATCGCCCGCCGAGTTCCTCGGCCGCCATATGAACCGGCTTGCCGGCTTCGGGCGGAACCTTGGCGCCTGGTTCGTAAATCCGCGTCGGGAGGTAACAGTAATCGCCCTTGTCGACCATCAACTCTGAGACACGGTCGACCATGCGATTGATCGTCTCCTCCCACATGGGATTCCTGTCGCGGAGGTAATAGATCGTCATCACGCCGAGAAGGCGGCCCTGGACAACCGTTTCCATAAAATGGCCGAGCGGATAACCGCGCAGGGGCACGATCCCGTCCGGGGTGCTCACCTGGGAACACCACACATACATGTTCTCGTCGGGGAGGTACGGCCTCTTCATGTAATACAGTCCGTCGGGACCGATGGATTTGAGCTGGGATTCCATCCAAACGCGATCGACGTGGTCATTCAGGTTGCTTCCCGACGCGGCGCGCATCAACGGCAGCGCCTCCCAATACTTAACGCCACAAACGTCACTGAAGGAGTGAACGCCGCCGCCGCTGAAATAGATTTCGTAATCCATCTCGGGATCGGTGTGACCCGTCAGGCACTCGATCGCGCGGGCGCAGCGCTCGGCGAGGTCCAGTGTATCGGGCACGGTGGATTCATAGCGCTCGCCCGTGTACGGGGGGATTTCGAACGCGGGGATATCCTCGCGCATGTATTCGATCTTCTGGGACCCCGCCGGTTCGTCGGCCGACGGTTCAATCACCGCGGGTGAGGCTTCGGCCCCTTCCGCGTGGAAGGGGCCCTCGTATTGAAGCATGGGATGGCCGGTGATGGCGGGGGCGCTGCCGGTGGACGCGATACTGAGATTATCCAGATAGTACTGGGCTTCCACGAATGGATTCGTCGAGAAGTAAGTCGTTCCGGTCTCACCCATTTTAGTCTTCGCCACTTGTCCCTCGAGCAGGCGATGCACCTCCCCGCCAAGCACCACCTCGTAGCGAAACGTCCCGCCGGTCTGATTGAACACCACGCGATGATGGATCCATTGTCCCAGGGGCGCCTCGATGACGTCGTGCCATCCGGCGCGGTCATGGACCGTCAGATAATCGCCCCTCAGGCCAAAGACACAACCATCGTAGCGATTCGAACCGGACTTGAGCGGGGTGGAGCCGACATAGAGATGGTGAGCGTAGTTGCCCGTCGTCTGGTTGAAATACGTGTCCCATTCCAGCGTTACGAAACCGCTTTGGGGGATGTCGTCGACGCCGATGGTACACGTCAGGTCGTAGTCGGGAACAATTCCGGCGCGGGGGCTGGAGAGAAAGCGCGATGGGCTGGCGGCGGGATCAATCGCCCAATGGAACCTGTCGGCCTGGACCTGCGTCCAGCGCGGCCCCGTCACCGGATCAAACGGATTGCTTTCGAAATCATCGTGGAACGGAAATGAAACGGTCCCCGCATTCACCCTGCCCGAAACGAGGGACACGGCGAGGAGCGCAAGCGCCGCGAGACGATGGATCACTTGTGATTTTCCGATTCGATTCATTTTTCGATTCCTCACCGGCGCTTCATCATCGAGTAGTATTGGCGGCAGGAAAGGATACGGACCTGCTTGCGCCTGGCGTGTTCCAGCACCCGGCTGATGATGGTGAGCTGCGGGTCTTCGCGGATGGTGCTGAAATCATGGACGCAGAGGCACCAGGTTAGATCGTTTTCAGCCACATGATCCAGTGACTGCAAAAGGTGGTCGAGGTACCCCTCGGTATCTTCCCAGCCATTGATCTCGCGGTAATGGCAATCCTGCCAGCCCTGGGCGGTGATTTCAAGCATGTCCGGGAATCCCTGCGGTTCGTACCAGAACGGCTGCACCTCGGCGGGGACGGGACCCCAGTCATGTTGGTTTCGCATATAGGTCCGTAGGAATTTGAAGCCGGCCTCTCGAAGGATCTGGAGCAGGTCCGGCCGGTCGCTCAGGCCGCGATAATAGCCGAACGGCCCGCAGATCCCGTCGGTTTGCACGCCCAGATGCTTCTGCATGGCGGCCGACGCCCTGGAAATATCCGCGATGATTTCCTCGGAGGAGCCTCCCGGCCAGACCTTGACCTGGCCATCGAATTGCTCGACCACCGTCTTGAGCCGGACATGGGTGTAGGTATGCTGCTGGAGGTCGAAGAGTTCGTTGCGAGCGGCCTTTTGGAAGGCCTCGACGTTCTTCTCCAGAACCTCGCCCAGGATAAAGAAGGTGCACGGGGCTTCGTGGCGGGTATGGACCTTATCGGCTATCGAGAGAAACTCGCGGGTGACGCCGTCCGGGTCGGCATAATGGTGGCCCCACCGGGCGCGCACAAGCGGGATGAGTCCTTCTACGTCGTAACCGATTAATAGTGTTCCAGCCATTGTTCCAATCCCGTTCGAACCTAACCCATTGCAAAGACAATTATCCCTCGACGGCAATCAGTGGCCACCTACGAAGGGATAGTTTATCCATGGATATCACATCTAAAACTTCGATTCCTCCCGGGCGCTTCACCATCGAATGATATCATCGGACACAAAACGCTCGCGCTTGACCCAGCGCGTCTGGTTGCCCCGATAATGCTCGCGCTGGTAAAGACCATGGTATTCCCCTGGCGGATCGATCAGGACCACGTCGTTTCCCTTGAGAACGAGCGTATAATCCGCCTTGCCGAGCCGGTGGTTGGTTACGGTGCGTTCGCGGATGGGAAAGGTCAATGTCACCACTTCGCCCGGGCCGCTCGATCCCACGTCAACGTAGCGCCCTTTCCAGCGGAATGATCGTGACTCACCATCGACCGAGCAGGCCACCTCCTCGCCGCCGGTCTCAATCCATTCGGGGACGCGGATCCAGAGTTGTTCAAGGGGCCGCTTGACTTTCACGTCGAGTCGACCGACGTAGGGGAGGTGGCTATGAACATCGGCCCATGCCGAAGCGCGGTTGAGCGGCAGGTTCACGCGCAGGCGGCCGTGAGCGTAATCGAGTATCCGCGCCCAGACGTAATAGATCGTCCGGGCCGAGTTGCCCGCGCAGCAGGCGGCCATCCCGGTCGGCGCGCCATACTCGATCCCGTAATCATTCCCCGTGCAGTAGCCGGTAAAGGTCCCCAGGTGGCGTCGCGCGACGTCTTCGGCCGTTTCGTTGTCGCTCACGGGTTTGGGCACGGCACTCGCGGCGGCCCGGTCGATCCAATCGGTTCGGGTGAACTGGCCTTCGGCGAACTGGTTGCGTAGCCAGCGGTCGGCATCGTCCCAGTAATCGCCTACCCCGGCTTCGGTGAGCTTCAAGGCCAAGGCGATCATATCGGCCACGCAGCACAATTCGCAGACCGGATAATCGGCCTGGGCCGATTCGGGGAACCAGCCGACCAGCGCCGAGCCGTAGGCGTTGTCTCGGGCCCATTCAAAACTCCGCCGCACAAAACCCATCAGCTCCTGGTCCCCCACCGCCAGTGCATAATCCAGCATCGCGAGCAGCCCGATCGTATGCGCGTGAAAGTGCCCGCCCACCTTCACGGTCCCGTCACCCGCGGGATAGACGAAGCGTCCATGCTCGTCGAAGAACTTTCCATGGTAGCGGAAGTAGTTGACGAGTTTGCCGGCCAGGCGGCGGGCCGATTCGTGACCGGTCGCCTGGTAAACCTGAGCGAATCCCTGGATCAGCCGCCCACCCAGTTCCTCGGCCCACATGCCCACCGGCATTTCGGCTTCGGGCGGCAGCTTGGCGTCGGGGACGAACAGGCGGGCCGGCAGGTAGGCGATATCCCCCTGCTCGATGACCAATTCCGAAAGCCGTTGGATCATTTGATCAATGGCATCCGTCCACAGCGGATTGCGATCGCGCAAGTGGTAGATCATGAGCGGCGCCAGGATGCGGCCCATCAGCACGGAGTCGGTGAACTGGTCGATCGTGCGGCCCCGGGGGCCCTCGATGGTCCCATCGGCCCAACAGATATTGGGACACCAGCTATACATGTCGCTCCCCTGAAGCCAGGGCCGACCCTGCGTGCTGATATAGTACAGGCCGTCCGGGCCGATCGATTTGAGAATGGACTCCATCCACGCGCGATCGACGTGTTCATTTACTCGGCTGCCGGTGATGGTGCGCAGGAGCGGCAACGCCTCCTGGTATTTGACGCTGCAGATGTCACTGAACTGGTGTCTCAAGACCGGCGGGTTCTGGTAAAAGAGCGAGACGAAATAAATGTCGTAATCCGAGTTGGGATCGGTCGTGCGGGTCAGGCCCTCGATCGCCAGGCGGGCTCGCTCGGCGATGTCATAAGTGTCGGGAACCAGGTCTTCGTATCGTTCCCCCATATAATCCGGGATTTCGAAGAAGGGGGCCTGTTCGCGCATGTATCCGATCTTGTTCTCGGCCGGTTGCGTGCCGGCCAACTGCGCCATGAACAGGACCGTCACAATCATTCCGGTCATCTTGAGATCGAGCCTGTTCATGGATCACCACCGAATCGTTTCGTCGGACGCGAAACGGGTAACTTTATGGAAGCGGGTTTTGCCGCTCCGATAATGTTCGCGTTGAAAGAGCGGATGATCTCTACCCGGCGGGTCCACGGAAACAACGTCACTGCCGCGGATGATGAATGTGTAGTCCTTCCCGCCAATGCGCTCGGCCACCGTCCGTTCGCTGATCGGGAATCGGACGGTGAGCGTCTCGCCCTTGGCCACGGGACCGCATTTCAAGTAGCGTCCGTCCCATTCGAGTTCGACGCGCGACTCGTTGCGGGAGGCCGATATTTCACCGCTTCCCGTTGCGATCCACTGCGGCACGCGAACGAGAACCTGGTCACAGGATTTTTTCACTTTGACGTCCACGCGGCCTTCATAGGGAACATGGCTGTGGATGTCGGCCCAGCGCGAGGCGCGATTCATGAGAAAATTTACGCGCAGCCGCCCATCTTCGTAATCCAGCATGTGTTCCCAGATGGTATAGAGCGTCCGTGCCGCGTTGCCGGTGCAGCAGTGCATGATCCCGTTGCGGACGACCCATTCGTTGGGCGTGATCCAGCCCGAGAAGGCGCCCAGGTTGCGTTCGATTGCACGCTCGGCGGTTTCGAATTCGCGCACGGGCGTTTCCGGCTCCTCGGAAGCGAGTCGATAGACCCAATCCGTCTCGGTGAGCTGGCCCTCGATAAACATATTGCGCGTCCAACGGTCCACGTCGTCCAGGTAATCGGCGAGTCCGGCGTCGGTCAGCTTGAGTGCGAGCGCGATCATGTCGGCGATGCCGCACAACTCGCAACTGGGATAATTGGGCCTCAGGTTCTCGGGGAACCAGCCGATGAGCGTCGAACTGGGGACGACCGTCTGCTCCAATCCGTATCGAAAACCACTGTGAACAAACTCCAAAAGCTCCTGGTCGCCGGTAGCCATGGCGTAGTCAAGCATCGAGAGCAACGTAATGGTGTAAGCGTGAAAGAAATCGATTTCGAACACGTCGGCCGGTCCGTCGATCCAGCGCGCCTCGTCGTCGAACCAGTTGATCCGGTATCGCATGAAATTGACCAACTTGCCGGCCAGCTCCTTGGCCGGCTCGTAACGGTTGACCCGATAGTATTGGGCCAGGCCCTGGATCAAGCGATTATTGCACTCCTCGCCGGTGATGTTCATCGGCATATCGAGGTCGCGTGGGACCTTGGCGCCGGGCGCGTAACCCGCCGCCGGATAGTACGCGTAATCTCCCTTGTCGATGGCAAGCTCCGCCCAGCGGTCGATCATCCGTTCGATCGTCTTGCGCCACACGCCGTTTTTGAAGATCGGATTATCGTCGCGCAGGTAGTAGATCGTCATCGCGCCGATGTAACGCCCCGCCAAGGGGTGGGTGAATTGTGTGATGCGCTCGTCGCCCAGTGGAAGCGAGGTGCCGTCTTCACGCCAGATGCCCGTGCTCATCCAGGCGTAGCCCCTGCGATAATAGGGCTTGCCGACCAGCGGCCAGTAGAAGAGTCCGTCGGGGCCGATCGACTTGAGGATCGACTCCATCCACACGCGGTCCACGTGGTTGTTTTGGTCGCTGCCCGTGATGAGACGCAGCAACGGCAAGGCCTCGGCGAATTTCATGTGGCACCAACTGCTGCAATCGGCCCGCATGACCGGCGGGTTGCGATAAGGGTCGCCATGACCGTAGCCCGTGAAGAAGTGGACCCAAAAAAAGATATCGTAGTCCCAGTCGGGATTGGTCGCCTCGGTCAGGCAGTTGATCGCCAGGCGGGCGCGTTCGGCGATGTCGATGGTGTCGGGGACCGTGTCCTCGTAATGGCGACCACGCAGCGGGGGGATTTCAAAATTTGGAATGTTCGGGCGGATGTAACCGATCTTGGTTTCCGTTGATTTCGCGGCCTCCTGCGCGATCGCCGGCCGCGGGGCGAGCATCATCCCGTTCAGCGCGACGATGAACATGATCGGTGTGGCGACGTTTCTCATGGAACGATCTTTTCTCAATGCTGAATCGTATTCTCACAAGCGAAACGTTTCACTTTGATGAACCTCGGCCGGCTCTCGCGATAATGCGCCCGCCTGAAGATGGGCACGTTTTCACCGCCGGGCTCGATCGACACGCAGTCGTTGCCCTTGAAAACCGCCTCGTACTTGTGCTCGTAACTCTCCAGCGTTACGGTCCGCTCCTCGATGGGGAATTCAAGGGTTATCACGTTGCCCGGCTCGGCCTTCCCCGCCACCAGGTACTGACCCTCCCACGAATAGGAACGCGCCTCCCCATCGACGCTACACTTGACCTTCTCTTTATCGATCCAGTTGTTCATCCGGACTTTCACCGATGCGCAGGGCTGCTTGATCGTCAAATCAACGCGCCCGGTGTAAGGGATATAGCTGTCGAGATCGGCCCAGGGGGAAGCGCGGTTGAGCAACAGATTGGCCGTCAAAACGCCGTCCTCGAAGTCTAGGATGCTTTCCCACGCGTAGTAGAGCGCGCGCGAACAGTTTCCCGTGCAGCAGGTGACGTAATACGTGTCGCCGAACAGGTCATTGGGCATGACGTGCAAGGACCAGGAACCGACCGAGCGCTCGGAAAGCCGATCGGTCAAGTGCGTGTAATCGACCGGCTCCGCCTTGGCTTTGCCGCGCTCGACCAGTTTGCGGCAATACTCTTCCACTTGATAAGGGCGCGTGCGTTGGGCCTCGATCAGGGTGTTGCGGGCAATGATATCGACGTCTTCCCAATCGGCCAGCCCGAGCTGCGCCAGCTTGACGGCGATGGCCGTCATGTCGGCGATCGAGCACCCTTCCATCGGATTGCGTCCCTGCCCGTTGACGTAGTACCCGATCTCAGGCAGCGCCTCGGAACGCGCGCCCGACTTCGCCACCTCGTACTGTTCCCGCGCGTAACGCGCCAGTTCCATGTCGCCGGTCGCCTGGGCCAGCTCGAGCATGGCGTGGATGCCCAGCGTGATACAGTGGAAGTGACTGCCCCACTTCTCGATGTATTCCGACTCGCGCATGTAGTTGGCCAGCCCCTGGGCCAGCTCGCGGGCCGGTTCGTAACCCGAAGCGCGATAATACTGAGACAGTCCCACGACCATCCACGTGTGCCACAGGGGAAAGTTTCGCTCGGTCTCCTCTTTGGACTGCTCCTTCATCGACTCGATCGCCCGGTCGATCTCCGCGCGCGGGACCTCCTCTTCGGGCAGGAACAGGAAACGCGGGAAGATCTTCGCGTCCCCCACGTCGATGGCCAGTTCGTTCATACGGTCGACGATCCGGCGCCCCGCCTCGTTCCAGGTCTCATCGCCCGTCATGCGATAATAGATCGAGAGCACCCCCAGGTGGCGCCCGTTGAGCGTCGGCAGATAGGTGTAGTGCCTGATCGTTGGGTTTTCGGTCACCCAGGGGTAGGCCTTGAATTTGTCCCAGGGCCGGCCGACGTTGGAAACGTAGATCAGGCCGTCGGGGCCGATCGACTTGAGTAGGTGGCTCGCCCAGGTCCGATCGATCTCGAATCCGACCTCGTTGCCGATCATCATCCGCATCAGCGGCAGGGACTCGCGGAACTTGGGCCACGCGCAGATATAATCGCCCCATCCCAAGGTCTGGCGGGGCGGGATTTGATCATAGAAGCCCCAGTCGAACGGCTCATAGTCCAGCTCGGGAACGGTCGTCGCCATCAGGTAATTCTCGACGAAAAGCCGTGCCCGTTCGGCCAGGTCACAGGTGTCGGGGACGATCGTATCGTAGGTCTTCCCCCGAGCTGTCGGCACCATTGCCGGCCCCGCGCCCGGGCGGATTTGCTCCAAGGGGGCGAGGGTCGCCGGCTTCTCGAACGGGGCCCCGGCCGAAAGCGGAACGACGGTCCCGGCCGATAAAGGCTCGGCCGCGGCCAGACCCGCCCAAATAGTCGAAAAACATATCAAAACGACCGGCGACGGTGACTCGCACAAGAGCCGCGACGGATGATTAGTCTTCATGGAGTTACCTCATTAAGTCTAATATTAAGAATGATTTATATTCCATCGTACAATTA
>CAUZJO010000072.1:0-23303 GCA_963580245.1 Candidatus Sumerlaeia bacterium
CTGCGAGCAGCTGGGGTGTTGCGCCGCTGGAATGGGAAGCCCTCAAAGAAGGGGACCGGATTCGTCCAGCCGACCGCGCCCCACGAGCACTGGCACATCGATATCGCCTATCTGAACATCCGCGGCAGCGAGGCCAAGTACTCGTCCGAGCTGATCTCCCGGCCCGCCAGGAAGGTGTCGATCATCACCTTTATGCCGCTGACGGCGCGCTCGTCGAAGCTGTCGACCAGCATGCGCTGGACGCCCAGGTCGAGGGCGATGTCGTCGATGATCGCCTTGCCGTAGATTTCGTAGCCCAACCGGTCGCCGAGGTTCCGCAGAATCTCGCGCGCGCCAGAGCCCAGGTCGTGCGAGACGCAGATCGCCGGGTGGACCTGGCTGGGCTCGCCCACGGTAATCTCCGGGGTGGACGGCAACGAGCCGGGATCGTAGTGCAATGCCTGCTGAATGCTGTTCCAGCGATTGATTTGACGACTGATCAGTTCTTCCAGGTTCCTCATGGGGCCATTCTCTCCATTCGATTCAAAAGCACCTCGGCGCGGTGCTTGACCGGCGAGGCCAACCATGGCTTGCATCCGCTTCCTTAACCGGCGGTTTCGCGGCGAATGCTTTGCCTTATACATAAGTCCGCGTGTTCTTGGACCGCAAACGCTACCTCCAGGACGGTGCACTGTTCGATCTCAGGCGGGGATGGCCGGGGGTCGCATCCAGATAATTCCGGCCGGTGGCGCCGCTTGTCCCGACTTGTGATGGATGCATCATTTGGGCCAGGTGGCCCTCTCGGCGTAAGTTCTTTGTTTCCAATGTATTGCGCCTCGGTTCGGCCCGTTGGTGAGGGGCGATGCAACATGCAACATAGGGATCGAGATGTTGCATCGGGAGGTGAAAGAGGCTCATGGCGGGGTGCGCCTCACGGAACCGCCAGAAGCACCCTCAGGGACCGGCGAGGGTTGATAAACCTTTATTTTTGAGCCGCCGGCTGGCTCAATAGGTCGATCCACGGAGCGCGGACGATGCTGGTCCTGATCGACAATTACGACTCGTTTACCTACAACCTGGCTCAGTACCTGGGCGAGTTGGGGGCGGAGTTGTCGGTCCACCGCAATGACCGGATCGACGTGGAGGAGATCGAGCGACTCGCTCCGCGGGGGATCGTGATTTCGCCCGGGCCTTGCACGCCGAACGAGGCCGGGATTTCGCTGGACGTGGTGCGGCGCTTGGGCTCCAAGGTCCCGATCCTGGGGGTCTGCCTGGGCCACCAGAGCATCGGCCAGGCTTACGGGGGCCGCATCGTGCGCGCGCCCGAGATCATGCACGGCAAAACCTCGGCGATCCATCACGGCGGGCGGGGGGTCTTTCGCGGGCTCGACGACCCTTTCGAGGCGACCCGCTACCACTCATTGATCGTGGAGGAGGCGAGCCTGCCCCAAGTTTTGGAAGTCACGGCCTGGACCGATCAACCCCATCGCATCGTGATGGGACTGCGCCACCGCGAACTCCCGGTCCAGGGCGTCCAGTTCCACCCCGAATCGATCCTGACCGGCGTCGGAAAAGACCTGCTGCGCAATTTCCTCGAGTCGCTGTGACAGGATTCCCGAACGACCATCCGAGCGGTTGAGCATGCCGATGAACCAGCACACGTTCCTGAAAATCCTCGAAGCGATGCGTCCCAGGCAGTGGACGAAGAACGTTCTGCTCTTCGCGGGGCTGTTCTTTTCAAAGAACCTGCTCGACCCCCATCTGGTCAAACGCGCCTTGGCGGGGTTCTGCATCTTCTGCCTCCTCTCGAGTTCAGCCTATTTGCTCAACGATCTGCTCGACGCCCCACGCGATCGCCTGCACCCGACCAAGCGCCATCGGCCGATCGCCACCGGCGCGCTCTCGCCGCGAACGGCCGTGACGGCCATGGTGGCGCTGATGGTGGTTTCCCTGATCTGGAGCTGGTTCATCTCGAGCTATTTCTGGATGTGCGCGGTGGCCTACTTGCTCATCACGATTGCTTACTCGTGCGTGATGAAGGAGGTCTATCTGATCGATACGCTGATCATCGCCATGGGGTTCATCATCCGGGCCGTCTCGGGCGTCATCGTGCTGCGCACCCCTTCGGATCCGGTTGAATTGACGTCTTGGTTCGTCGTTTGCGTGATGTTTCTGTCGTTGCTGCTGGCCTTTTGCAAGCGCCGTAGCGAGTTGGTCAACCTGGATGAAGGGGCGGCGTCGTTCCGCCCGGTCCTGGCTATGTATTCCTTGCGGTTCATGGATGGGGCGATCGCCGTGTGCGCCGCGGGCAGCATCCTGTCATACACGCTCTACACAACGACGACCAAAGAACCCTGGACCATGCTGGCCTCGCTGCCGTTTGTGATTTATGGGATTTTTCGTTATCTTCATCTCGTCTACAACACCGATGCCGGTGAGGCGCCCGAAAAGACCCTGCTCGGCGACCTGCCGCTGCTGGGTTGCATCTTGCTGTGGGGAATGTCGATGGTTTGGGTTTACTTTCCCTCCTCATGAGACCCGCGCCGCGCCGTCGCCTGGGCCTGCTGCGATCTTGCATCGCATTCTGCTTGATCGCGATGATCCCGTGGGGGTCGGCGGCGCAAGGGCCCGAGGCAGAGACCTCGGAGCCACCGAAGACGTCGCCGGAGCCGCTGCTGCCTTGGCTTGGGATGGCGACCACCCGGCCGCTGGTCATGACGCTGTCGCATGATCTGATTTATGATCCGGCCGGGCGGGGGTTGGAGGTCAAGAGCAGCCAATGGGACCTGGACCGGCTCCGTTTGGAGGGCTTCGGCGGGCGGTTGGGGCTGGCCGGCCGCGGGACGATCCAGATCGGCGCGCCAAGCGACGTGGCCACGACGATTACGTTGGAGAACGTCAACGTGCCGGAGGTGTTGCGGTTCATGAAGCTGCCGCGCTGGCGCGAGGTCGAGGCGCGCGTCGACGGACGGCTGGCGATCGAGTTTCGCGGGAACGAATGGCGCCGACTCGATATCACGCTGCAAACGCGGCCGGATTCTTTCCGGCTCAGTCGGCGGCTGATCAAGGACATGCTGGCCAATTACCTGCCCGGAGCCATTACAGCGGAGCAGATCGATATGGCGTTCGATCATTATTTCGAAGCCGTTGAAATGATCCCGCTGGCCGACGCCGCGATCACCGGTTCGCTCGCGGACCGGCGGTTCGACGTGCGCGTCCCGATCCGCAACGAGGCGCTCAACGTCGAGCTCGAAACGCAAGTGGATCGGGCGACGTTAAAACTGGCCTGGGAAAGATTCCTCAGGCCGATCCTCGAACAGATCCAACCCTATCTCGACAAGGCTAAGGAATTGGACATCAAAGTCGAGCGGCCAGATCAGTGATAATACCAATGACTCATCCGCAAGCTGTATCCCCAGAAAGCGTAGGAGCAAATCGATGAGAGTCTTTGTCAAACCGTTGGCCTGCCTTGTTTCCAGCGGGCTCGCTGGCGATATCTTCGGGATGGCGTTGGCCCTGATGGTGTTTACCCTGGCGCGACCGGCCGTCCTGGCCCAGCCGGCCGGTCCCGGCACCGGCACCGGCAATGACCTCTTGGACCCGATGACGGCCCTAACCCAACAACAGTGGGGTGAGGTCGACGCGGCGATCAATCGGGCCTTGGCTTGGATCGCGAAACAGCAACGCCCGAATGGGTCCTTTCCGACGTATGACACGGGTCAGCCCGCCGTCACGAGCTTGGCCACGATGGCGTTTCTGGCGCGGGGGCATCTGCCCGGCGAGGGACCTTACAGCGCGGTGATCGACGACGCAATCGAGTTCGTGCTCACCTGTCAGCAGCCCGCCGGCCTGCTGGCCAAGGTCCCAACCTCACGGCATCAGCCTGACTGGAGGAGGGATCCCCGTCGGACCGCCCCCTATAACCACGCCATCTCCTCGGTCTTCTTGTGCGAGGTCTACGGGATGACCTCGCGCGACAAGTCGATTCGGATCCGTTCGGCCATCGAGCTCGCCTTATAGTAATCGTGGAGCATGCGATTGTGCTCAATCGACCCGTATTGTTCATCGTGCAGGCCACCCGCGGCGATGCAGGCGCAAAGGGCTCCTTCGCGCGGATTCAGGGCCGTCGTTGCCATGTTGGGGTTGATCGTCGCGAACATCGTCGGATAGACAAACGCCAGCGCCTGGACGAAGTCGGCCCCGCTGGAGTGGCCGGTCGCGTAGAACCTGTCCTCGTCAATGGAATAGAGACCTCGCAGGCGTTCGAGCGTCTTCTGGAAGAACCGCAGGTCGAGATTAAGGTCTTCCTCGAAGTTGCCCGCGTCCCACGGGCCGTGTTCCTTGACGGCCATCGATACGGTGACCCAGTAGGCCTGCTGGGCGAAGTCCTCAAAACCCGTCTTCCACAAGAACCCGACATCCGGCGGCCCGGCCCCATGGAAACCGAACAACACGCCGATGGGCCGCTCGGGCGCGTAGTTGCCGGGCACGATCATTCGATATCGGCGGGCGTCGCCACCCACCGCCATCGTTTCGCGGTTGAAGACCCCGGTCTGGTGGGGCCCCGTCCGTGTTCGTGAAAAAGCGTCGCCAACCGGGTAGACCGGCGCCCAAGGAACCAGGCGCTCCCCATTTGGCGATACCTCTTGGGCCAGGGCCGTCTTAGGATCGATCAGAGACGCGGCAAGGACGATCAAACATGCGCAACCACGCGGGAACATCATGGGACAGGCCTATTACTTGTGCTCAATACCGGTCAAGCGGCTCACGTAAAACTGTTTCGTCTTCGTGATCACGGGATCGGACCCTGTTGGGGCCTCCTCGGACGGGGCGGCGGCGGTCGCTTGCTTCTCCAGCGCCCACGCGGTCTTGACGTTCATGCCGATGTCCGGATCGAACCAAATCTTCCCCGATCCGTTGATCGCCGCGCCGTCCGGGGGCCCGTTTGCGCCCGTGGCATCGGTGCTCAACACGACGTCGATGACCGCGCAACGATGACCCGCGTAAAGGTCCCATCGCTCGAACGTGTAGTCGGCGCGCACCTGGCCCCCGTTGCTCCCGGCAAAACCCCCATCGTGCCGGCTCGTCCAACCCGCGCCGACCCGTAGCGGGCCGCCCGGCGCGGCGGGCAAGATGAATAGTTTGACAAGCCCCTGATAATAATCCTCGCTCAGCGCGCTCATGATCAAGGCCGAGCCGCCCGGCGCGGCCTTTCCCAGCGCCGATTGCCTGAAGTCTTTGAAACCGTCCAGAACCCTGGCCTCGCTCGGGCCATCGAGCAGGATTTGCAACCGGGCGTTCTGTTGGGCACGGATCAGGGCGGCAAGGGGCGTCTGGGCCTCATCAAGCAGATTCGAGTCCGAATCGATGTAGATGCGGTCGCTACCCTGACCCAGTTACAGATCGAGGTCCGCGAAACTCAACTCAACTTCCAGCCCTCCGTCGCGACGCTGCTTAAGTACATCAAACACGACGTCCTGAGCGTGCCGGAGCTGTTGAACCGTCGCCCCCGTCTCTCCCGGCAGGGCCGATTCTTGCTCCAGCGTCACTTTCAGACGGTGCACGAAGCGCGTCCCGGTCGGCCAACGCGCTTCGGTGTTGAACAGCGGCGCGTCGGCGACAATCGATGTATGACGAGGCGCATCATAGGGGGCGCCCAAATCCGAACCGGCCGCGCCGCCCGGCCATATAACCCGTAGAGAGTACCCCACGGCCAAGACGAACAGCAGCACCACAACAACAACGGCCAGGAGCAACAGCCGTCGCGCCCCCCTTGTCGAGGTTGAAGCATGTTCGGCGGCTTCCGCCTCGAGGGGGTTGCGCCAAACTCCGACCTCGCTCGGCGCGGGGATGCGGATCGGCGTCGGTGCCGTGTTGGCCGGGGCTTCGGTTTGGCAATTGCGCCCGATGACCGCCTCACCGGCCTCGTTGGCGTAGGAAACCTTTCCCTTGAGCACCTTCAAGAAAGTCGTATCGCGCTCGGTCACCCCGGCCTCAAACGTCGTGCCGAGGACGCGCAGCACCGCCGTGGGCGTATCGATGGTGAATATCGCGGGCCGCGGCGTGATCTCGGCGAAGACTTTCCCCGTGTTCAACTCCACGCGTCGCTCTTCCTCGCCAAGGGTCACTTCGGTCCCTTGGTTGAGCCAGATGCGGCTTCCGTCGCTCATCTCGATCCGGGCCAGACTCTCCTCACCGAGTTCGATACGGTCTCCCGCCTGCAGGCCCAGTCCCCCGAACGCCTCCACCGATTCGGCGCGGTCGGCGGGACGAACCCGACAGGAACCGGCGGTCCGCTGGATTTCGGCGACGACCGGTGCCCGCCGCCATTGGGACCGGGGGAGCCTCGCCATCAAACGATCCGTCATCGCAGCGGAAAGCGCGCGCGCGGGCGTCAACATCGTTTTGGCACGACGCAACGCCTCAACGCATTCTCGACAGCGGTAGCATTGCGCCAGATGGGCGTCCACCCGGTTCGCCCGCCGCGGGCGCAGCTCGCCCTCCGCGTGGAGAAACAACGTCACCGGTCTGGGGTGCAGGCTCATAGGACGCCCTCGCGCTTGAGCAATTTGATCATCTTCTGGCGGGCGTGATAGAGACGTAATTTGACCGCGCTCATCGAGATGCCGAGATAACTCGCCATGGCGTCATAGGAGATCTCGCGCGTGTAGTGCAGCTCGATAATCTCCCGGTGTTCCCGAGGCAACCGGGCGATGCAGCGGTGCATCAACCGGAGCTGATCTTCGGTCGGGTCCTCGACCGGCTCGGGGGCCGGGGGCTGGATCCCCATCTCGGCCAGGGCTTCGAGCGAGACTTGCTTGATTTTTATGGTCCGGATGAGGTTCATGCACTTGTTCCTGGTGATCGTGGACAGCCAAGCGCCGAACGCCTCCGGATCCCGCAGTCGATCCAGGTTCTGATAGGCACTCAGGAAAACCTCCTGGGTCTGGTTTTCGGCCTCATCCGCGTCGCCCAGCCAGCGGATCGCCTGCCCGTAAACGAGGTTCCGATAGCACCCCAGCAGGACTCTGAAATCCTCCTGATGGCCCTCGAGGATGCGTAGCACGAGCTCTTTATCCGAGAGTGCATCCGCGGGTCTAGGGACAGCCACCAACCCGGACCCCCCTCCACTGAGTTTAGTAACCAAACCGAGGCGAATTGTTGCTAAGATTTTCGGCTTAGGCAAGCGAGATGAAGACTCGGGAATCAACTAAACGTGAGCGATTCGGCGGCGAGGCCTCGACGCCTAGAAGTCGCGCCGCCTCAAGGGTGGTTCTCACGGACCCGTGAGATGCGCCCCGTGCCGAACAGGTCCGGCCACGGTTATTGACTTAACCTTGGCCAAAGCGAACAATAGCGCTTCGAAACCGTTGCCGTAAAACCGGCCGGTGAGAACGCGGGGGGACCCTTGTTATTTCCGCGATCATGTCAGACCCATCGCATTCCGAAACGACGCTCGCTCATACCGGTCATTCCGCCCCGCGTGCGTGCGTTTTTCTCGATCGCGACGGCACGATCAATAGGGACGCGGGGTACATCAATCACCCCAAGCGGCTCGAGTTGATCCCCGAGGCCGCCCCGGCGATTCGCCGCCTCAACCAGGCCGGGGTCTTGGCGATCGTGATCAGTAATCAGGCCGGAGTGGCGCGTGGGATTTTCACCGAGGAAGTGCTATGGGAAACCCATGACCGTCTGGCGCGCTTGCTCGCCGAGGGCGGGGCGCGGCTGGACGCGGCTTACTATGCGCCCCATCACCCCGACGCCAAGGACCCCCGTTATCGCGACGACTCCGACCAGCTCCGCAAACCAGGCGTCGGCATGGCGCGCAGGGCCCAGGGCGAATGGCCGATCGACATGAGCCGCGCCTTCATGGTGGGCGATAAGCCCGCCGATATCGGCTTCGCGCATGGGATCAGCATCCCGGGCGTGTTGGTCAAAACCGGTTACGGCCTGGGCGAGGTGACGTATCGGCGCGCGCAATGGACCGATCAGCCCGACCACATCGCCGAACATCTGGGCGAGGCGGTCGATTGGATTTTGAGTCAACTCGGCAAACTCACCGGCGAGCAAAAACATTCCTCGTGAACCTGGCCCCCTCCCTCTCCACCACATCGCTCAGAGGCATCATCGAACGGCTCAAGGGCCGCCGCATCTTGGTCGTCGGCGATGTGATTCTCGACCGTTATATCTGGGGCGAGGTCGATCGCGTTTCGCCCGAAGCGCCCGTGCCAGTGGTCCAGATGACCAACCAGACATTGCGGCTCGGCGGCGCGGCCAATGTGATCTCGAACCTGGCGGCGTTGGGCGCGCGGGCCGAGCTGGTCGGGGTGGTCGGTGACGACGACGAAGCCGACCGACTGCGTTCGGAGATACAAGAACTCGGCCTCGGCGCCGCCGGGCTGATCCGGGTCGCGCGCCGGCCCACGACGGTCAAGACGCGCATCCTCTCGATGGGTCAGCAGCTCCTGCGGGTCGACAGCGAATCCACGCGCGAGGTGGATGCGGCGATCGCCGAGCGGCTGCTGGCGCGGACCGAAAAGGCCCTGAAGCGATGCGAGGTGGTCATCCTGTCCGACTACTTGAAGGGGGTCCTGAACGCCGAGACCTGCCCGCGGCTGATCACCATGGCCCGGCGCGCCGGAGTCCCGATCATCGTCGACCCCAAGGGCATTCAGTATCAGAAATACGCGGGCGCGACGATCATCAAGCCCAATCAGAAAGAAGCCGAGGCGGCGGCCGCGCACAAAATCGATGGCGAAGCGGCCCTGATCGAGGCGGGGCGAAAAATCCAGCGGCTGACCCGGGCTCGCACGGTCGTGATCACGCGCGGCGAGCAGGGGGTGATGGTTTTTGAACGGCGACGCGCCCCGGTCCCGATCCCGACGCATACCCAAGCGGTCTATGACGTGACCGGCGCCGGCGATACCTTCGTCGCGGTCATGGGCGCCGCGCTGGCAACGGGGGCCGGCATCCTGGAGTCGGCCAGTTTGGGCAACGTCGCCGGCTCGATCGTCGTCGGCAAGCTCGGAGCCTCGACCGTCACGCCCGCCGAACTCCTCGAAGCGCTCTGATCAAGCCGCGTGATTCGCGGAGAGATCAGCCGGAAACGATACGAGTCCGGCAACCAATTCGAGTCCGAGGATCCGATCAAGGAAACCTCTAAAAATCCGGTTTGCAGTCGTCCCTACGGGACTCCAATTCATTATCGGCTTGATTTCCCGCCACTTGCGTGGCGGGCTGAAAGCAATCGTCCCTGCCGGGACTGGATTTTTGGAGTCACCCTCAAGAAGCACTCCGCGATGCCTTACCCCCAATTCGACCGTTCCTCTCTTCGGATGAAACCGCTCGCCGCGCGTGAGAACCGCAAGTCCATTGAACGCGATCATGTATCGCCGACGCAGTCCCCCGGCCCGTTGTCCGCCGCCGCCACCGATACGATCAATGAGACCGTCGAGCGGGTCGCCGAGGCGCGTAAGAACGCGAGACCCGTCATGCTTGCCTTCGGGGCACACACGATCAAGAACGGCCTCGCCCCCGTCCTGATCGAATTGATCGAAGAGGGTTGGGTCACGCACATGGCGACCAACGGGGCCGGCATCATCCACGACTGGGAGTTCGCCTATCAGGGCGAAAGCAGCGAAGATGTCCGCGCGAATATCGAGCGGGGCGAGTTTGGCAACTGGCGAGAGACCGGCCATACGATCAACCTTGCCCTCAACATCGGGGCTTACGAGGGGTTGGGGTATGGCGAGGCGGTCGGGGCCCTGATCGAGCGGGAAACGCTGATCATTCCATCCGAGGGGGAACTGAGGCGGTCCATCAACCGCGACGTTGAGCAAAATGCTTCCCAAGCCGCCGCCGCCGCGGACCTGCTCTCGATCATTCAGACGTTTCAACTCGAACCGGGCCGGCTGGAGCTGCCCCATCGCTGGAAGTCACTGAGCGCCCAGGCGGCGGCGTTTCGGCTGGGCGTTCCGTTCACCGGTCATCCGATGTTCGGTCAGGATATCATCTATCAGCATCCCATGAACCACGGTGGCTTGCTCGGGCGGGCGGCGTTGCGCGATTTCTTGACCTTCGCCGAAGGGGTGAGCCGGATCGACGGGGGCATCTACCTGTCGGTCGGATCGGCCGTCATGTCGCCCATGATCTTCGAGAAATCCTTCGCCATGGCGCAAAACCTGGCGACCGGGCGGGGCAGGCCCATCGAACGCCACTATATGCTGGTGGTCGACTTGGCACGGTCGGACTGGGACTGGGGCCGCGGCGAACCACCCCAGGATCACCCCGCCTATTACCTGCGCTATAACAAGACGTTCAGCCGCATGGGGGGTACGATGCGTTACCTGCGCGCCGACAACCGCGACTTTCTCCTGGCGCTGTATCAAGCACTGCAACGACAAGGTCCTTCGCCGGGATAAGCTTTTGTGACATTGCCGGGGTTTACATTCGCGGCGAGATCGGTAAGCTGGTCGGGTGAAAGTAATTTCATACACAATGGCTTCCGATTTCGGAAAGCGCGGCCATGGCCAGAGAGATCTCAACAAAGAAAAAAATCGTATTCGCGCTGATCGTGTTATTGGTCGTTTGCCTCGGGCTTGAGGTTGTCGGTATCATCCATGCCCATCGCCGTGAAGGGTCATTTTCGTTCCTCGGCCAACACACGCCGCTGTTGGATTTGAGCCGGATCATTGGGAAGCCCCTACGGGAGAAAAACCAAGAGCGCTACCAAAAGGTGCAGGCATCCTACTTCTTGTTCGATGCCACGCTCGGGATCCGGTTTAAACCCTCGACGTGGGCGGTCGCGCTCGAGGCGGATGAGGAAGGCAAACCGCATATCGCCACCCAACGCCGCCTGGCGATCGACCCATACGGTTTCATCGCCTTGGACCAGGGATTACAAGGCACTGGTCAACGATCAAGACACCTGTCGCATCCTGGTCAGCGGAGGACCAACCACGGCCGGTTGGGGCGCGTCGGATAATGAACATACGTGGCCCGCGGTCTTGGAGCGAATGCTTCAGGATGAACCAGGAGCCCTCGGCCAGCGTTTCAGTCGGGTCGTCGTGATCAACAGCGGCGTCTTCGGTTACGGGATTTCGCAGGAACTGAAACGGTTCCAGGAAGAGACCATCTATCTCAAGCCCAACGTGATCATCGCGTTCAACGGTATGAACGAATTTTGGAACTACCGGGGCAATCCGGTCCACTACGCGACCAGCTCGCGCCAGAACTTCATCCTCCGGCAGATCGAGAAGGGCCAACCCGAGCAGCCGTCCCTGTTCACGCCCTACGCATTCGCGTGGTTGAGAGGCGAAGACGCCGGACCCAAAGTGCCGGTGCGTCGGTCGTTCGAATACGAGAACCCCAACTACATTAGTCATCCCGGATACTATCTATACCTATCCAAGATCGCGCAATTCAGGACCCTTTGCGAGTCGAATCAAATCCATTTTGCTTATGCTCTGCAGCCGGTGATGGGGATTGGCGAGAAGCCGCTGACCGAAGAAGAAGAAGCCATCAAGCAGTTCATGGGCTCGGAGTTTTACCGAAAATCTTGGGAGCAATACGTCGAGGAAGCCCAAAGCTTTTATCGACGCGTGCGCAGGGGGCTAACGGAAAGCTGGCAACATGATCTGTCCGGGATCTTTGACGAGGTGCAAGAGACCACCTACTCGGACCCCCGCCATTACAATGACCTGGGCAACAAGCTCGTTGCCGAGCGAATCTTTGAATTGATCATGAACCAGGCCTACCGCCTCTGAGGCCGCCCGAGGCGTTCGCCTGAAAGAGCTTACCCGGCGCGAACTCTCGCTCCGACTTTACGCAGGCCCTACTCCGCCGAAGAGAGATTGCGCCGCACCCTCGGTTCTCACTCCCCATTGACGTTGACCTTCTTCAACGCATCGCGAATTTCGTCGGCCGATTGCCAGCGTTGTTCCTTCTCCTTGGCCAGGCACTTCATGATGACCTGGCCATAATCCTCGGGAACGCCGGTCAGGGGTTTGGGTTCGACGAACAGGTGCTGGTAGGCCAGGTCGCCCTCGGTAAACGGGGGCCGACCGCTGGCCAATTCATAGAAGACGATGCCCATCGAATAGATGTCGGCCCGGTGATCGACCTGTTCCCCCTTGACTTGCTCGGGCGACATATAGAGCGGGGTGCCCACGATCGCTCCGGCCATGGTCGCCTCGGGCGAGGCGGTTGATTCCACCATCTTGGCGATCCCGAAATCGGTGACCTTGAGGTCGTCCTCGATGGTCAGCATCAAGTTGGCCGGTTTGATGTCGCGATGGACAATGCCGATCGAATGGGCGTAACTCATGGCCTTGCAGATCTCGAGCGAGTAACGGATCGTGGTCTCGAACGGAAGCTTGCGGTTGTGTTTGCGCAGTTTCTGCTTGAGGTCCGATCCGCGCACGAATTCCATCGAGATATACTTACGACCCCGCTCCTCGCCGATGTCGTGGATGCGGACGATATTGGGATGTGAGAGTTTGCGGGCGTTGCGCGCCTCCTGGCGAAAGCGGCGCAGGGCTTCCTGGTTGCGCAGCAGGTTGTCGGGCAGGATTTTGAGCGCCACCTCTTCCTCGAGTTCATTGTCCCTGGCGCGATAGACGATCCCCATCGCTCCGCGGCCCAGTTCTTCGATCAACTCGTACCGCTGCTTGGCCTTCTCCGAGAGCGAATCGAGGATGGCCGTGCGCTCGGCGCTGCCCTGGTCCACGCCCGCCTCGCTCAGCCGCTCCAGCTTGCCCTTGACGTCCTTGTAAGTGATGTCGTTGGAGAAGATGAGCTTGTAGACCTCGCGCGCGCCGGGCACGTCGTTGACCGCCTCGTAACGCGCGCCCAGTTCATAGAGCAAGTCCTTGACATCGTTCTCGATGGGAAGGCGCTTGAGTTCTTGCAGCGCCAGATCAAGCATCCCCTTGGCCATGAAGCAGCGCGACAAGTTGCGGATCGATTCGCCTTCCCATCGGTAGTCGCGGCTGGTTTGCTGAAAACAGGAGATGGCCAGGTCGTGGCGGTCGACTTTCATCGCCAGCCGGCCCAATTGGGCGCGGACCTCGGCCGAGTCGCGCTTCTCCAGGATGTGTTGATACAGCTTGAGCAGGCTGCGGATGATCTCCTCGTTTTCGGGATAGAAGCGATGGGCCTGCTCCATGGATTGTCGCGCCTCGCGATCGTGCCCCAGGGTCTGCTGCAGCCGGCCGCGCTCCAGATGGGCCATCGCGTCGCGCGGATTCTTTTCCAGGATCTTATCGAAGGCCTCCAGCGCGCGGGGGCCCTGAGAGCCGTCAATGCGCTGGACCTCTTGAAGGTGCTGCCGAGCCTCGCGCAGGCGACCGTCGAAGATCATGGTGTCGATCAGGTACCAACGCAGCTTGTGTTCCTTGGGCGAGGCTTCGACCAGTTCCTCCATCTGGCTGATCGCCGCGCCGATCTTGCCCGGCACGCGGGTCATCATGTGCTTGAACGTCTGAATCGAATGGTCCCAGGAACCCCGCGACGCATAGGACTGCGCGGCGGCCAGGTACGGCTCGTGCTGATCGGGCTGGTTCTGGATGGCCCGGTTGTAGATTTCGATGGCGTGATTATCATAGCGACGCTTGCGGAAGTAGAGCGAGCTCAAGGCGCTGATGGCCTCGTGGTCGTCGGGGTTGGTCGCCAGCACCTGCTCGTAGCCCTCGATGGCCGATTCCATCTGGTCGGCCATCGCCGAGGCCGAGGCGATGAGCTTTTGAAGTTCGGAGTTGTCCGAGTGCGCCTCCTGAAGGCCTTGACCCAATGTGAGCGCTTTTTCGGGCATATCGACGCTCTGGTAGCATCGCATCAGTTGCAGGCCCATGTCGAAACGCTCAGTGTGGCGCTCGAAAACCAACTCGAAGACGTGCGCCGCGTCGCCGTCGCACTTGCGCTTGCGCAGGTAGATGGCCGCCAGGTTCTCCTGGATCGTTGCGTGGTTGGGCTGGTGCAGCAGGGCTTCGCGGTAAATCGGCTCGGCCTTGTCCTCGACGATGCCCAAACGGCAATAGGCGTTGGCCAACTGGAGAACCAATTCACGCGTGCGCTTGCCCAACGCCAGCAGCGGTTCGATCGCCCGGATGGTCAGGTCGTCGTCGCTCTCGCCCGAGGCGATTTTGGCCAACTGGCCCAGCACCGTCTCGTCGTTGGGATTGTGCACCAGGACCTTTTTGTAAACCTCCTTGGCGTCGGTGTCCTGGCGGTCTTGCTGGATGTAGCCATGGCTGACGGCCGTGATGATCTCGGGCGTGTCGGGGTTGGCCTCCAGGGCCTTGGCGAAGATCTCCATCGCCGTCTCATCGAGCCGGTTCTCGGCGGCGTAACAGGCCCCCAGCAACCTCAGGCCAATCGAATCATTGGGATTGACCTGGAGGATCTTCTGCGAGTGCATCATCGCGTCTTTGTTCTCGCCCCCTTGCAGGTGGCGCGTGGCCATGATCACGTGGGCGGCGGGGGCGGCCGGATCCAGTTCGAGCAGCATGGCGGCCACCTGTTGGGCTTTGTCGTCATACCGGCGCGAAAATTGGCTGGCCAGGCAATATGTCTTCAAGAAGGAGCGATCGTCCTTGAATTGATCAAAAACACGATCCAGCGTGGGCAGCACCTCGGGGGCCGTGATCCCCAGTTCCATGTAGAGTTCGGTCATGTACTCGGGAAGTTTGGGATCGTCAAATTGATGGACGATCGTTTGGCGGAAGGCTTCGAGCGCCTCTTGCGGCCGGCCGATCCCGCGTAGCGCCTGGCCCAGGATAAAGAACCAGGCCCCCGGCTTCTTGGCGATTTGGGCCATGGCGTTGTAGACGATGGCGGCCGGCTCATCGAACTTCGGACCCGATGAATAGGCGGTGGCCAACGCCATCAGGTAACGGTTTTCATCGGGGAAAAACTGACGCGCGCACTCAAAGATCAACGCCGACTGTGAATCGAACTGCTTTTGCTTGATGTAGACCTTCCCCAACTCGGAGACGTATTTCTTTCGCTTGGGAAACGCCAGGCAGAGCCGGTAGAGCAGTTTGATCGCCCGCTCGGGGTTGTCGTTGCGCAAGGCGCGACGCGATAGCCAGTGATCGAGCGCCGCCCGGCCGTTGCGATAGGCCATCCAGCCCAGGTAAATGGCCAGGGCCGTGGACAAGACGGCGACCACCAGCAGCCCAAAGAGGTTATCGCGGATAAAGTATTTGCGGGCCAGGCGTCGGGCGTCATTATGATGTGGGCTGGTCTCCAACACCTGGCGGACGGTGGTCAGCGCCACGTCCCATTCCCCCTCGTCCGCTCGATCGCGCGCATGCTTCAGCTTGTCTTCCATGCGGTCGCTCAGGTTCTTGTGTTGACGCCTGCGGAACGCCTCATATACCGGGTCCGCGCTGCTGGCCCGTGTCGCCCCCCCCCGCAACCCCAACCACATCGGACTGGCGTCATGCCAATCTAAACCGGAGTCGACCAGGTAGCCGCGTCCGTCGATGGAAGATCGGATGAACACTTCGGCGCGTTGGCCCCCGGTCAGCGGCGCGACGATCGGGGTGAGTCGTCCCTGCTGTACATTATCGAAACCGCCATGAATAGTTTTGATTGACAGATTCAATATTTTTAAACCGTATCGGTCGCAAAAGACGGCGTAAGCCGTCCGATCGGCGGCGCGGAAGACCGCTTGCGGACTGTAAATCGGCTCCCTGTTGCGGTAAACTTCGTTTGGCCAAAACCAATCCCCCGTCTTCCCGTTGATCAACTTCAGTTCTTTTCCCCCAGAATAAACGAGTATCTCGTCACATCCGTCATGATCAACGTCGATGGCGACGGGACATGAACGCGGCGGGTTGGGGATCCTTATTTTTTCCTTGGCCCAGACCGCCTTTAACTCCCGGCCCTCGGCCCTTCGCGCGTGCAACCAGCCAAGGGTGTCGGCCACAATCAGCTCCTGGAGCCCGTCGCCGTCCAGGTCCCCAAGCGTCACGCCCAACTCGAACTTGCGATTGGACTCATACCCGTTGGTGAGCTCGGTCTGCGCGGCGTCGGCCTCGACTCCCTTCTGAGCGATGACGAATAATTTACCTTCACGTGTTACAAAGGCGATGTGCGCGGCGTCGGAGGCGCCCGGAACCTGATAGCCGGTCTTGCCCACGGCCGGAGGTGAGGGAAGGCCGCCGGGCGTCGGGCACCGAAGCACCTCGTGCAACTCGCCCAGGCGGACCCGGTAGCCGAATAGAATCTTCCGTGAATCGTCATAGAGCAGGATCCCTTCCCGAGTGTCTTGGGGATCGTCGCTGTGAAGCGCAAAGGCGACCGGTGCCTGTGAGAGGGGGAAACCACAATCCAGGTCATCCTGAAGCGGCTGGCCCGTGGGCCCGTTGAGCAGGTCGTTCTGAAGCCGCTGACCCGACGGCCCGTCGAGGATGAAAAGCCTGCCGGAGCGGGCGGGAACGATCAGGTTGATCCGACCATCGCCCAGAAAGTGGCCGGCCACGGGCGTGAGCAGGATCTCATTCTCATCGAGCGCCTGGCTCCAGATCGCCTTGCCATTCTCGGGATCGAAGGCGGCGACTTCGCCTTGCTTGACTTGGATAATCTCCAAGCGGCGGTCCAGGTCCAAATCGGCCGCCAGCGGGGCCGGGGGGCCGACGAAATCGCTGCCCCGTTTCCAAATCAGGTCAAGTTCTTGGGAATCACCCGCCGCCAGTGCGATGGGCCACGCAAGCATCGCCAGCACCGCGCCGAGCTGAGTCAACAGTGAGCAGACAAACAATCCCCAGCGACGGTGCTCGGCGTGATGACCGCGCTCATTGATCGGTTGACGGGCATGCACGGCTGACTCCTCCGTCACGCGATGTTGCTCTCTCCCTGCATTCTCTGTAAGGTCTTACAAGTCAACATCGCATCCCTACAGTATGAGTATAGGAACTCGTTGATTGAATCTCATCACAAAATCATCGGTCCATCCAGGACGGCACCGTGAGCACCGCCGACGCCAGGCCTGATCCGAATCCCCCCCCGCCTCCGCTCGCCGGGAGCTCCGTCGAGCGGCTGAGGCTGGCCGTCGTTCATGACTGGCTGCTGGGCATGCGCGGCGGGGAATGGTTGCTGGCCACCCTCCTCGAACGCTTCCCACTGGCCACGATTCATACCCTGTTTTACCGTCCCGATCATCTCACGCGGGCCATCAATAGTCGACCGGTCCGCCCCAGTCCGCTCAGTCGCCTGCCGGGGGCGCGGCGCTACTATCGCTGGCTGCTGCCGCTGCTGCCGGGGGCGGTCGAGCGGTTGCGACTGGAATCTGACTGCGAACTGGTCCTCACGATCAGCCATTGCGTGGCCCATGGCGTCCACGCCCCCTCCGGCGTCCCCAAGGTCAACTATTACCTCAGCCCGATGCGTTACCTCTATGATCAAGGCGCGCATTACCGCCGGGGGACTCCTCTCGCCGGGCGGGCACTGAGGTGGGCGCGCCCCCGCTTATTGGGCTGGGACCGCCGCGCGTCCAAGGGGGCGGATGAGACCTGGGCCATCTCCCGATTTGTCGCCGGCCGCATTCAGCAGGCGTATGGGCTCGATGCCCGGATCATCTATCCCCCCGTGCGCACCGGCCGATTTACGCCGCCGGAGGCCCCCAGACGCATCGAGGAGTTCCTGCTGGTTTCGGCGATGGTTCCCTATAAACGCGTGGACCTGGCCATCGAGGCAGCCAATCGCCTGCGCCTGCCGTTGCGCGTGGTGGGTCAGGGGCCGCTGGCTGGGGCGATGCGGGGACTTGCGGGACCGACCGTCACTGTCGAGGGCCCGGTCGGCGAGGAGCGTTTACTCGAGCTTTATCGCACCCGACTGGCCCTGATTTTCCCCGGTCAGGAGGATTTCGGCATCGTCCCGCTCGAGGCGATGGCCTGCGGGATGCCGGTCCTGGGCCTGCGAGCGGGCGGGCTGCTCGAGACGTTGCCCGAAGGCCGTTGCGGCGCCTTCTTCGACAGCCCCAACCTCGACTCGCTGTCCGAGGCCTGGCGGACCTTCGATCCGGGCGCCTACGACACCGCCGCGCTACGCCGCCAGGCCGAGCAGTTCAGCGAGCGGCGCTTCCTGGATAATGTCGTGGAGACGATTGAGAAGCTGCTCGGAATTTGATAGAATCCAGCGTGAAGTTGTCCCGAACCTGGTTCTCCGGCGGTCGCGCCTTGGAGAATCCGTGATCATTCTCAATCCTTTCCCACCGAGCCGCGGGACGACCGCTCGCAGTTCAGTCTCGAGGGGACCCTGGAGCCGCTTCGCCCGTGTTGAATGGTTTCCTGATCGCAATCTTGGGCTTGTTTCTCTGCCCGATCTGGATTTCATTGCGCCCCGACCAATTCGTCGTCGGATACCTGGCCGGGCTGGGCCTGGTGGGTCTAGGCGTTCTCATGCTGGTCGGCTCTCTCATTCGGGACCTGCGTTCATCGCGCGGGGGGGGCCGGCCGATGCTTCGCCTCAAGCTCACCCTGGCCGGGATCGCGCTCTTTTGCGCCTACCTCTCTTGCGAGTCCAGCGCGTCCCTATACTTGGTCCTGAGTGATAGCTTCGAGAAACTTCACCAATTCCGTCTGACCCAACGCAATGAGGCACAGCTTTTCTTCACCCCCCACCCGTTCCTGCAATACACCCTCAACCCCGAGTCGGAAGGGGTCAATTCGTATGGCTTTTACGGTCCCGAGTGGACCCCCGACAAGCCCGCGCGGACCATCAGGGTTACCTGTCTCGGAGGGTCCACCACCGCCGACGGGTACCCCGAATCGTTGGGACGGCGCTTGAAGGAGAAGCTGCCGGACCGGCCTATCGAAGTCATGAATTTTGGCGTGTCGGGCTGGTCAAGCGCCCACAGCCTCGTCAATTTCAATCTCAATGTGCGTCACGTCGAGCCCGATCTCCCTCACGATCACCGACTCGTGAGGTACCTTAACAGCTACGCACTGGCGAAGTGGAAGTTGAGATTGGCGTCGGGAAAACCCCTGGGCCCGCCGTTGGAGCATGTCATGTTCAGAGAGCAGTATGAGTTCGACTTACTCGTGCCGATGATCCCAAAGGTAATGCCGATCTTCAAAAAAAACATGGAGGCGATCATCACCCTGGCGCGCGCGGACGGGTCCGATCCGATTCTCATGACGCAGCCCTATCCGCGAACGGATATTTCATAGGGGAAAGAGTTTCTCCCTCTGATGGCCAACGCCAACGACACTATGCGCGAGCTGGCCGCCGAGCAGAACGTTCCGCTCATCGACCTTGAGCGCCAACTCGAGGGCCGCGAAGCCCTCCACCCCGACCCCATCCACCTCAATGAAGAGGGCGTCGCGATCAAGGCCGAAGCCGTCGCCGAGCTGATCGCTGACATGATCACATCGCGCGACGAGGGAAAGTCGGCCCCGGCTCGGGATTCGGTGAACCCAACGGAGAGCACCCCAACCAAGGAATCGCTTCCGTGAAACTCGTCACCTCCGACCAGATGCGCCGCATCGATGAGATCACGATCCGTGAGCGCGGGATCCCGGGGGCGGTGTTGATGGAACGCGCGGGCAAGGCCGTGGCGCGTGAGGCGATGGAGCGGTTCGAGCCGGATTCGGTCGCCGTGGTCACCGGCAAAGGAAACAACGCCGGGGACGGCTTCATCGCGGCCCGCGAGCTCCATCGCCACGGCATCCAGACCGCGCTCTTCATGCTCGGGGCGGACGGTGAGCTGCGCGGCGACGCGCTCAATGCCTATCAATCAGTCCCCGAGGCGATCGAGCAGGCGCCGGGACTGACCCCGCTCGAACTCCGCGAACGGCTTTGCCAATACGATCTGGTCATCGATGCGATCTTCGGGACGGGGATCAAGGGCCCGTTGCGCGAGCCTTGGGCAAGCGCGGTCGAGGCCATCAATGCCTGCCGCATGAACGTCGTCGCGGTCGATATCCCCTCGGGCCTGCCCGGCGAGCACGCCGAGCAGGTCGGCCCCCACGTTCGCGCCGGCCTGACGGTCACCATCGGCCTGCCCAAGATCGGGATGATGATCGAGCCGGGCATCCAAGCCACCGGGGCGGTGGTGGTGGCCGACATCGGCTTCCCGCCCGACCTGCTCCAGGACGATGCGATCACCGTCAATCTGCTGACCCATGACGAGGTTTGCCGGATGCTCCCCGCGCGCCGCCCAAGCGGGCACAAGGGGACGTTCGGACGGGTCATGATCCTCGCCGGTAGCGAAGGGATGACGGGCTCGGCGGTCCTGGCCGCGCGGGCGGCGGCGCGTTCGGGCGTGGGTTTGGTCTATAGCGCTTATCCGCGTCCGCTGGGTCAGGTCATGGAGAGCCAACTCGTTGAACCGGTAAAAATCCCACTCGACGGCCAGGAGGGGTGGTTCACCGAGGCGCAGGCGGACGCGGCGGTCGAGGCGGCCGGCCGGATGCAGGCCGTCGCGGTCGGTCCGGGTCTGGGAACCCGCCCAACCACGGCCGTTTTCATCGAGGACGTGATCGAAAAGGTGGAGGCCCCGCTCCTGATCGATGCCGACGGACTCAATCTGATCGCGGTGCACGGCCTGGACCTCTCGCGGCGACCGGGGCCGACGATCCTGACCCCTCATCCCGGCGAGTCCGCGCGGCTCATGGGACGGCCGATCGAGGAGATCGAAGGCGACCGCCTGGGAGCTGCCCTTGAACTGGCTTCGGCTCACGGCGCGGTCGTCGTGCTCAAGGGCGCCCAGACGGTCATCGCCGATCCCGCGGGTCAGCGTTACCTCAACCCGACCGGCAACAGCGGCCTCGCCAAGGGCGGAAGCGGCGACGTGCTGACCGGCCTGATCACCGGGCTGGCGGCCCAGGGTTGCCCGGTGCTGGACGCGGCGCGGATCGGCGTGTACCTTCACGGCATGGCCGCCGACCTGGGTGCCCAAGGCATCGGCGTGCGCGCCTTGATCCCTAGTGACGTGATCGACTATTTAGGCAAGGGGTTCTTGAAGCTGGAAAAGCGCGATCAGCATTAAACCCGCGGGCTGGTGTCGGACTGGAATATTTCAGCTCTCGCGATGAATCCGCCCGGTGAAGTCAAATCCATCCGTCTCTTGAAGGGCATGCTCCAATGAGATCTCCGAAGAAGTCAGCGAAGAGGTCCCAGTCAAAGACCTACTCCCACGCGGGGGTCGACATCGCCAAGGGCGACGCGCTGGTCGAGCATCTGAAGGCCATCAATCCGGCCATTGGCGGGTTTGGTGGCTTGTTCAAGCTGCCTCGCGGGCTGAAGGACCCGTTTCTCGTGGCGGCGACCGATGGGGTGGGGACCAAACTACTGGTGGCCCAGCTCGCCGGCCGCCACGGGACGATCGGCATCGATCTGGTCGCCATGTCGGTCAACGATTTGATCGTCTGCGGCGCACGGCCGCTCTTCTTTCTCGATTATTTCGCCACCGGCAAGCTCAAGCCAGCCGAGGCCATGGCCGTGCTGGACGGGATCGTCGAGGGCTGCGGGCGGGCCGGTTGCCCGCTCATCGGCGGCGAGACGGCCGAGATGCCGGGCATGTACGCGCCCGGCCATTACGACCTCGCCGGATTCGCGGTCGGCGTGGTCGAGGCCGAGGCGGTGATCGACGGACGCGGGGTCCGTCCCGGCGACATTATCCTGGGATTGGCCTCCGATGGGCTCCATTCCAACGGCTTCTCGCTCGCCCGGCGGGTCCTGCTGCCGGAGGGGGCTGCCGCGGCCCGCCGAGCATTGCGCCGCAAGCTCTATCGCACCGGACCCACGGTCGGCGAGGAATTACTGCGTCCCACCCGCATCTACGTTCGGACCGTCCTCGATATGATGCGCCGCGCGCCCATTCTGGCGGCGGCTCACGTGACCGGTGGGGGCATCGCGGGCAACCTTGTTCGCGCGTTGCCCGGCGGCGTGACGGCCTGGATCAACCTTGACGCATGGACGCCGCCTCCCGTCTTCGAAATCATCGCCCAACGAGGCCCGGTCGATCCCGACGAAATGTTCAGGGTCTTCAATATGGGAATCGGATTTATTCTGGTTGTCCGCCCAGACGCGGCCCGGCGGATCATCCGGCGCGCCGAGCGGCTTAGCGAGAAATGCCTGGAGATCGGCTGGATCGACCGCGCCGAACCACGCGATCCTCCATCCGTCTCCTATCTCCAACGCTGACTCGGGCCCTCTCCGGCACCGGCTGCGCCGATCTGGGGCTGACCTAGGCATATCCCCCGGCATGGGTGCTTCTCAGATCAGCCCGTCGCCTTCAGCCTGCTCGCGACCTCGTCCCAGTTCACGACGTTCCACCACGCCGCGATGTAGTCGGGGCGGCGGTTCTGATAGTTGAGGTAGTAGGCGTGTTCCCACACGTCGAGGCCGAGGATCGGCGCGCAGGGGCAGTCGACCAGACCCTTCATGCGCGGATTGTCCTGGTTGGGAGTCGAGCAGACGCACAGTTTGCCGTCGGCCCCCACGCCCAGCCAGGCCCAGCCGCTCCCGAAGCGGTTGGCCCCGGCGGCGGCGAATTTCTCCTTGAAGGCATCCAAGCCGCCAAACGCGCCGTTAATCGCGTCGGCCAGGTCTCCCGAAGGCGCCCCGCCGCCGCTGGGGGACATCGCGGTCCAGTACTGATTATGGTTGGCGATGCCGCCGCCGTTGTTGCGCACCGGCCCACGGATGGCTTCGGGAACGTCGGCGATGCCGGCGATCAGGTCCTCGATGCTCTTGCCCGCTAGGTCGGCATGGCCCTCCAGCGCGGCGTTGCATTTGGTCACGTAGGCGTTGTGATGCTTGGTGTGATGGATTTCCATCGTCCGCGCGTCGATATGCGGCTCCAGCGCGTCGTACGCGTACGGAAGGGAAGCTAGTTCGTAAGCCATGTCGCGTCTCCTTTTGCGAGATGATATCGGTTCGTTGAGCCAGAGATGCCCGGCGGCCCGTCTCGACACCGCAACCCCGGCCCTGACGCCAACAATCCAGGCGTCCGGGGCCAGCCGGCGCTCAATCCGTCGGCCAATCTCCCCCCGGCGGGCCGCTCCCACCCCTATCCCCGTTTGGGCTGCTCATCTTAGCATCGGTGGCGGGGGTGTCAAGGCTTGTGGGAGGGGTGCGGCGTTTGCACATCCGCATCCGCATCCGGCTTACCCTTCGAGTCGTTGGGTCGCCCGATGCTCCGCGCCAAACTTGCTCCCATTCCCATCCCCTGGGCAAGCGATACCCCCGGGCCGGGAGCACACATCAGTTCTCTGGCTCCCTGAAGGGGAGCAATGTGATTAGCCGTGGGTACCAACCCACGGAAGTGGGGGCCCAAACCTCACGACCCTGAAGATTCTGTGGTCCACAGCGAG
>CAUZJO010000073.1:0-23219 GCA_963580245.1 Candidatus Sumerlaeia bacterium
CGCCGCCACGCTGACCTTGGCGCCGAACTCGTAACGTTTGTGCGCCTTGCCTTTGGCGATGCACGCCACGCGCGGCTCATGCACGCTGTAAATCTTCTGCTTGTCGCGGCGCTCTTGGCCGTGAATGTTTTTGGCGCTTTCCATTAGATTTGAGAGCTTCCCGTCGGGTCGCGGGAACTTGCGATCGATGTCGCGGATCACGCGCCCCAGGATCGTCCTCAGTTTCTTGCGGCAGCGCCCGGCTCGCTTGGGCTGGCCGCGTGCATGTAACGGTTGACCTGCAGCAGCAGGCGTTTGCCGACGCGCCGGTAGTTTTGGCGCAACTTGATGCCGCGTCGCTCGGCCGCTTTGACCAGCCGCGCGCGCGCACGATTGTACAGCCGCGCGTCGGTCGGGAAACGCACGTGCTTTTCCTGCACGGTCGTGTCCACGTTGACTCGCGCCAGCTGGCTAGGCTTGATCGCTTTGAGCGCCAAACCCGCCTCAATCGTCTCCTTGAGCATCGCCTCGGCGCCCGCCAATCCTCGGGGGAGGTCCTCAACGTCATCGCCCGCAACATGCCCTGGCTGATGGGCGGGTCCGCGGACCTGGCGCCGTCGACCAAGACCCGCCTGACGTTCGAGGGCGCGGGGGATTTCACCGCCGAGGATTACTCGGGCCGCAACCTGCACTTCGGCGTCCGGGAACACGCGATGGGGTCCATCCTGAACGGGATGGGGCTGATCAAGGTGCGGCCCTACGGGTCGGGTTTCCTGATTTTCAGCGATTACGCGCGTGGGGCCATGCGGCTCAGCGCCCTGATGGAAATCCCGGTCATCCATGTGTTCACGCACGACTCGATCGACGTGGGCGAGGACGGTCCGACCCACCAGCCGATCGAGCAATTGGCCTCGCTGCGCGCGATTCCGGGCCTGATCGTGCTGCGCCCGGCCGACGCCAACGAGGTCGTCGAGGCATGGAAGGTGATCATGGAGCTGCATCACGAGCCGGTTGCCCTGATCCCGAGCCGTCAGGTGCTGCCCACCCTGGACCGGACCCAATACGCGCCGGCATCGGGCCTGGCCCGAGGGGCTTACGTGCTGGCGGACGCGTCCGACGGGAAACCGGACGTTCTGTTGCTCTCCACCGGCAGCGAGGTCGAGCTTTGCGTGGAAGCCCACGAGCAACTGACCGCCGAAGGGGTCAAGGCCCGGGTGGTCAGCATGCCCTCGTGGGAACTGTTCGACGACCAGGACCAGGCGTATCGCGACAGCGTGATCCCGCCGGGCGTCGTCGCCCGCGTCTCGGTCGAGAAGGCATCGACGTTCGGCTGGGCGAAGTACGCCGGCGCGACCGGCTGCACGATCGGCATGCGCTCGTTTGGGGCCTCGGCGCCGCTAAAGGACTTGCAGAAGCGGTTCGGTTTCACCGCCGAGCGCATCGTCGAGGCCGCGAAAGAACAAATGGCCCTGGCCGCCCCGCGCCAGGCCGCCCAGACGATTCTATCCGCCACGGAGCCGACCTAGACGGCAATCTGGTGGCCGTTACGGATGAGACCCGAGATCAATATCCTAGAGTGATAAACGCGGGCCGTAGGTCCGTTCGAAAACACTTTCAAAGGGGAGAGGAAGATGCCAACCCGTACCACCTCCAACTCCACCGAGCGGCCGCTCGAGAGCGTTCGCACCGGTCTCAGCGAGAGGAAGCCCTCAAGCTGGCCTTCCACAATAATCTACGCTGCATTCAGGGCAAGTTTCTCGCGATCGCCACGTCTCATGACATGTATGCCGCGCTCGCATACACCGTTCGCGACCACCTGATGCACCGTTGGATCAATTCGGCCAAGACCTACCTGGAGAAGGACTCCAAACTCGTCTGCTACCTCTCGGCGGAGTACTTGACCGGGCCCCATTTGGGCAACAGCCTGATCAACCTTGGGATCGCCCGCCAGGTGCGATACGCCCTGGAGGAACTGGGCCTGGACGACCTGTTGGAACAGGAGGAAGAGCCGGGCCTCGGCAACGGCGGTCTGGGCCGCCTGGCCGCCTGTTACATGGATTCCCTGGCCACCCTGCAAATCCCGGCCATCGGTTACGGGATCCGCTACGAGTTCGGCATCTTCGACCAGGAAATCCACGATGGCTGGCAGGTCGAGCGCGCCGACAAGGGCTTCGATTCGGTAATCCGTGGGAAATCGCGCGCCCCGAGGTCTCTTTCGACGTCAAACTGGGCGGACGGACCGAGATGGTTCAGGACGAGCAAGGGTGCCAGCGCGTCCAATGGATCCCCGAACGCGTCGTTCGCGGCACGCCTTATGACACGCCGATTCCGGGCTACCAGGTCAATAACATCAGCACGCTGCGCCTGTGGAAGGCCGAGGCATGCGAATCGTTCGATTTTCAGGCCTTCAACCGAGGCGACTATTACGGCGCGGTCCATGAGAAAGTCGATTCGGAGAACTTGACCAAGGTCCTGTATCCGAATGACGAGCAGGTCCAGGGCAAGCGACTGCGGCTGGAGCAGCAATACTTTTTCGTTTCCTGCTCGCTGCAAGACATGATCCGCATCCATCTGCTGCGCGGCGCGGAGCTGTCCGAATTCCACCACAAGTTCGCCGCCCAACTTAACGACACGCATCCATCGATCGCGATCCCCGAGCTGATGCGACTGCTCATCGATGAACATGGGATGGGATGGGACCAGGCCTGGGACATCACGCGCAACACCTTCGGCTACACCAATCACACCCTGCTGCCAGAGGCGCTCGAAAAATGGCCCGTGAGCTTGCTTGGCCGCTTGTTGCCGAGGCATCTGGAGATCATCTACGAAATCAATCGCCGCTTCCTCGAGGAAGCGCGCTTGCAGAACCCCGAAGACGATGGGGCCCTCCCGCGCCTGTCGCTGATCGATGACAGCGGCGAAAAGCAAGTCCGGATGGCGCACCTGGCTTGCGTGGGCAGCCGCGCGGTCAACGGCGTGGCCGAACTTCATACGCGGCTGCTCAAGGAGAGCGTGATGCGCGACTTCCACGATCTGACCCCCGAGAAGTTCAGCAACAAGACCAACGGCGTGACGCCGCGGCGCTGGATGCTGCTGAGCAACCCCGGCCTGGCCAACCTGATCAGCCGCTCGATCGGCGAGGATTGGATACGGCACCTGGACGACCTCCGCCAGCTTGAAGCCTTCGTCGAGAAGCCCGATTTTCGCGAGCACTGGTGGCACATCAAGATCGAGAACAAGAAGGTCCTGGCGAACTACATTCGGCGGCGCAACGGCTTCGAGGTCAACCCGGAGTCGCTGTTCGACGTCCAGGTCAAGCGGCTGCACGAATACAAACGCCAGCACCTGAACGTCCTGCACTTGATCCATCTCTATAACCAGATCAAGCGCGACCCGGGCGTCGAAATAACGTCGCGCACGTTTATCTTCGGTGGCAAGGCCGCCCCCGGCTATACCATGGCCAAGTTGATCATAAAGCTGATCAATTCGGTCGCCGACGTGGTGAACAACGATCCGGACGTCGCGGGTCGACTCAGGGTCTTCTTCATCCCGAACTTCTGCGTTAGGAACAGCCAGCACATCTACCCCGCCGCCGACCTCTCCGAGCAGATCTCGACGGCAGGGATGGAAGCGTCGGGAACGGGCAACATGAAATTCGCCATGAATGGCGCGTTGACGATCGGGACGCTGGATGGGGCCAACATCGAGCTGCGCGAGGAGGTCGGCGCGGAGAACTTCTTCCTGTTCGGCCTGACGGCCGAGCAGGTCCATGAACTCAAGCGCCAAGGCTACAACCCGAGATCGCTCCACGATGAGAACGAGGGCTTGCGGGAGGTGATCGACATGATCAGTTCGGGGACCTTCTCCAATGGTGATCGGGAGTTGTTCAAACCACTCGTCGACTCGCTGCTCGGCCGCGACGAGTATATGGTCCTCGCCGACTATCAGGCCTACATCGACTGCCAGGAGGAAGTGGGACGCGCCTATCGCAACCAGGACCACTGGACGCGCATGTCGATACTCAATGTGGCTCGGATGGGCAAGTTCTCCTCGGACCGTGCGGTGCGCGAGTATAGCCGTGATATCTGGAAGGTCGGCTCGGTTCCCGTGGAATTGGAAGACAACCCCCTGCAGTGGCTCGACGTGAGGACCGAGCCGCAGCGAGTGACGCATTGAGACTGATCGGACGTTGGGTTCGCCCATGACTCACGGCGCGGCGGATGGCCGGTAGGTTCTCTGTCTCAATAGCGGCTCGTCGTCCCTCAAATTTTAGTTTTACCAGTGTGAAGTCGTTGCCGAGCGGCTTATCGTCAGAGGCGCGGCCGAACGTATCGGCCTTGATGGCGGGCAACCGTGGGTTCGCGGCGGTCCGTACCACACGGCGCCCGAGAGCTTGTCGACGAGCAACTCGTGGCCAAGCTCAGGCGGCTCGTCCTACTTTGCGGAGAAGAAGATGGCAGATCGGCAAGATGAGATTCGAATTGTTGAGGGCGAAGCTGAATTGAGCCTGCAGGCCGCCGAAATGTTCGCCCAGCGCGCAACGGAAGCGATGAACCGGCGGGGACGGTTTACGGTCGCCCTCTCGGGCGGGTCCACGCCGAGGGCGATTCATCGGCGACTGACCGAGGCGCCTTTCCGCAACCGGATCGATTGGGACAAGGTTGAGTTTTTGTGGGGTGACGAGCGGGCCGTGGCGCCCGACCATGAAGATTCGAACTATCGCATGGCTCGCGAGACGCTATTGGACCGCGTGCCTACCCCGCCCAAGCGCATCCACCGCATGCCCGCCGAGCGTGAGGACCTGGACGCGGCCGCCCGTGAGTATCAGGCCGAGATCGCGTCGGCCTGTGGCGTCGCGGCCGACGGCGACCCGCCCGCGATCGATCTTGTCCTTCTCGGCATGGGTCCGGACGGACATACGGCCTCCCTTTTTCCCCATACCGAAGTGCTGCAACCGACCGGGCGGTGGGTGGTGGGCAACTACGTCCCGAAGCTGAACACCCATCGCATGACGATGACGCCGACGCTGATTAATCGGGCCGCGTGCGTCGTCTTCGTGGTCAATGGCGAGGATAAGGCCGCGCCGCTCGCCGAGGTGCTCGAAGGCCCCCCCGACGCCGAACGACTCCCAAGCCAGTTGATTCGCCCCTCGCCGGGAGAGTTGATCTGGCTCGTCGACCGTCACGCGGCGGCTAAACTCAATCAGCGCGCGATCGGATAGCGAATCCCGCGACGGCGCGGAAGACATCACGCGCCAACTCGGCGCAGCGAGCGATACTGGCGAAACTCAGATCCCTACCGTCTCGGGCACTGACTGGGCGACGTGGTCGATCAGCTTGAGCAGGTCGGCGCTGAAGAGGCGGATGCCTTCGGCGAGCTTTTCGGTGGCCATCGCGTCTTCGTTGAGCATCCAGCGGAACGTTTTTTCGTCCGCGTGGACTTTTTCGATCTCTTGCGCGGCGGCCGCATCGGGGTCGAGTTTACGCGTTAGCTCGCCGTCGGTGTTTTGCAGCTCTTCGAGCAGCGCGGGTGAGATCGTCAGCAGGTCGCAGCCGGCCAGCTCGGTGATCTCGCCGATGTTGCGGAAGCTGGCGCCCATCACCTCGGTCTTGTAGCCGTACTTTTTGAAATAGTGGTAGATCTGACTCACCGAATGGACGCCGGGGTCATCGGCCGGGGCGATAGAATCGACCCCGCGCGCTTTCTTGTGCCAGTCGTGAATCCGCCCGACGAACGGCGAGATCAACGTCACCCCCGCCTCGGCGCAGGCGACCGCCTGACCGAACCCGAACAGGAGCGTCAGGTTGCAATGGATGCCTGATTTCTCGAGCTGCTCGGCGGCGCGGATGCCTTCCCACGTCGAGGCCATCTTGATCAGGACGCGTTCGCGTTCCACCCCGGCGTCCTGGTAAAGCTGGATCAACCGGTTCGCCCGCCGGATGGTCGTTTCGGTATCGAACGACAAACGCGCATCGACTTCGGTCGAGACGCGGCCGGGGACGATCTTCAAAATATCCGCGCCGAAGTTCACGAACAGCTTGTCCAGGCACGCGGTCACTTGGTCCTCGCGCCCGGTCGCGCTGGACTTGCCGAAGGCGATGGCTTCATCGATCAGTTCCCGGTATTGCGGCATCTGTGCCGCCTTGTAGATCAGCGATGGATTGGTCGTCGCGTCGCGCGGCGTGTATTGGCCGATCGCCTCGATATCGCCCGTATCGGCGACCACCACGGTCATCGCTCGCAGTTGTTCCAGTAGATTCATGTCCCACTCCTATGGCTATGAGATTGCCCGGCCGCCGGATCAGACGCCAAGCGGTCAGGCCACGGTGATTGAGTCGTCGAGGTAAACGTCCTGGATCGCGTGGAGCAGCTTGACGCCCTCGTCCATCGGACGCTGGAAGGCCTTGCGGCCCGAGATCAGGCCCATCCCGCCGGCCCGTTTGTTGACCACCGCCGTATAGACTGCCTCGGCTAGGTCGCTCTCGCCGGCGCTGGCCCCGCCCGAATTGATCAGCGGCGCCCTCCCCATGAAGCAGTTGGCGATCTGATAGCGGGTCAGCTCGATGGGGTGATCATCGGGGGTCAAATCGGTGTAAACGCGCTCGTGGGTCTTGCCGAACTTGAGTGCCGTGTAGCCCCGATTGGTCGTCGGGAGCTTCTGCTTGATGATGTCGGCCTCGATCGTCGTCCCCAGATGGTTGGCCTGGCCGGTCAGGTCGGCGGCCGTGTGGTAATCGGTCCCGTTCTGCACGAAGGCGTTGTTGCGCATGTAACACCACAGGATCGTGACCATCCCCAGCTCGTGCGCGCGGGCGAAGACTTCGGAAATCTCGACGATTTCGCGGTTGGCGTCGTCCGAGCCGAAGTAGATCGTCGCGCCGACCGCCGCCGCGCCCAGATCGTAGGCCTGCTCGACGCCGCCGAACAGGATCTGCCGATGATCGTTGGGATACGTTAGCAACTGGTTATGATTGATTTTGACGATGAACGGGATCTTGTGCGCGTAGCGGCGCGAACAGGCCCCGAGCACGCCCAGCGTCGAGGCCACCGCGTTGCAACCCCCCTCGATCGCGAGCCGAAGGATGTTCTCCGGGTCGAAGTAGATCGGATTGGGCGCAAATGAAGACCCGCCCGAGTGCTCGACGCCCTGATCGACCGGCAAGATAGAGACATGCCCCGTCCCGGCCAGCCGCCCGTGGTTGAGAATCGCTTGGAAGTTGCGCAAGACCTGCGGCGACCGATCGCTGATAGCCAGGATCCGATCCACGAAATCCGGCCCCGGCAGGTGGAGCCGCGACTTGTCAATCCCCCGGGCTTGATAGGTCAACAGTTGCTCCGCCTGGTCGCCGAGCAGATCGGCGATGACTGAAGGGGCGGGTGCGATGCTCATGTCCGTGCCTCCGGTTTGTTATGCTCGTCTTTTAATCCATGACGAGCTGGGAACATGCTCAATCCGTGTTGTTAAGTAAAGACCTCAGCGTGAGTAAATCCATACCTCCGCACCCTTGTATGATTACCCTTATTCGCCGTCACAGTCAAGCTCGACTGAAGGAACCCTCCACCTCGACTTGAACGAGATTCCGTGTTGATATTGGCCGCCCGTTGTTGTACTTAATTTGCTGGCCGCTCGCTCGACGACACGGGTAATCATCGGTCGAAGCAAACGTTCGTATAGACAGAATGGTCTTATTGAACACGAGCGCACGATTTAATGTGCCCAGTTCAATCGCCATCCGAAAGCCGCCATGGAGAATGATCCACAGGGCGCCGGCCCCGACGAGGGCCTGACCCAAGAAGATTCGCGTCGCGGGTTCTTGGTGAAGGCGACGTTGGCCCTTCAGGCCGTCATGGGCATGATCGTGGCCGTCCCGGTCGTGGGTGCCTTCATTTTCCCGCTGTGGGGCAAGACCACGCGCAAGCCGCGAGGCTTCCTCTCGCTGGGCGACGCCGGGCGCTTCAAAGTCGGCCAGCCCCAAAAAGTCACGCTTTCGGGCGACGCGCGCGACGCCTGGGCCGACAGCCGCGGCGTCAGCGTCGGGGCGGTCTGGGTCGTGCGCCGCGGGCCGCGGGAGTTTGACGTCTACTCGACGACCTGTCCCCACCTCGGTTGCGCCATCAACTGGCAGGCGCACGGCGAGCAGTTTCTCTGCCCCTGTCACGGGAGCCACTTCAACCTGGAGGGCCAACGATACGACATCGAGGGCCACTCCAACCCCTCGCCCAGGGACATGGACCCGCTCGAATCCAAAGTTGATGGCGACCGACTCCTTGTCCGTTACCAGCGATTCAAGTTTGGAACCACGCAACGGGTCGCCCTAAGTTGAAGTCTCCGTCGAAGTCCCCCCTCATTCTTCCATCGTTCGGCGGCGACGGCGCGGACCGCGCCCGGCGACCGGCCATTGATACGCCGAACCGCCCTCCGGGAGAGACTGCGCATGTTTAAGCCGATCGGCGACTGGCTCGACGCGCGAGCGGGTCACCGCGAAATCGTCGACAAGATGCTCAACGAGCCGATCCCCGGCGGCAGTCGCTGGATGTTCGTGACCGGCAGCGGTCTGGTCTTCGCGTTCGTCCTGCAAGTGCTGACCGGCATCTTCCTGGCCATGTATTTCAGTCCCTCGGCGACCGACGCGTGGGCCAGCGTCTGGTATATCGAAAACAAAGTGACGTTCGGCGGCATCGTGCGCGGTCTGCATCACTTCGGGTCCAGCGCGATGATCGTCCTGTGCGTGATCCACATGGCGCAGGTTTTCGTTTACGGTGCCCACAAGAACCCGCGCGAGCTGAACTGGGTGGTCGGCGTGCTGATGATGTTCATCGTCCTCGGTTTCGCGCTGACCGGCTACCTGCTGCCGTGGGACCAGAAGGGTTACTGGGCCACCAAGGTCGCGACGGGCATCATGGGCACGGTGCCGATCCTCGGACGCATGATCCAGACGCTCGCGCAGGGGGGGAGCGACTACGGCAACCTGACGCTGACGCGGTTCTACGCGCTTCACGCTTTCGTCCTGCCGGGGGCGCTGATCGGCCTGTTGACCGTCCACCTCTATCTCTTCCGCCGCCATGGGGTCACGCCCTCGCCGCGCGCGACCGAAGCGCAACTCAAACACGTCGAGATGTTTTGGCCCGCCCAGCTCTTCAAGGACACTGTCTACATGATGCTGGTGCTCGCGGTGCTCTTGTGCCTGACGCTGTTCGTCGGCGCGCCGCTCGATCAGCCCGCCGATCCGACGGCGAGCTACGAAGCCCGGCCCGAGTGGTACTTCCTGTTCCTGTTCCAAATCCTGAAGTACTTCGAAGGCCCGATGGCGGTGATCGGCACGGTCGTGATCCCAACGGCCGCGGCCGTCTTCCTGCTCGCGCTGCCCTTTATCGACCGTTGGAAGAGCAACACGCTTTGGGCGCGGGCGCCGTGGATGGTCCTGTTTTTCGGCTTCCTCGCCTTCCCCGTGGCCCTGACGGGGATTGCGATCTACGAAGACCGCGCCAACGCGCAGTTCCAGGAAGCACTCGAAGAGGAAGAAGCGCAAACCGAACAGGCGCTGGCGATGGCCGAGGGCGGCGGCATCGACGACAAAGGCAAAATCATCCTCTACGAGGGGTATCATCTGTTCGAGGAGAAAGGTTGCGTGGGATGCCACGCGATCGAAGGCCGCCCGCAACCCGAGAAGAAAGGCGGCCCCAACCTGACGGGCTACCTATCGCGCGAGTGGTTCCACGACTTCTTCGTCGAGCCGACCTCGGAGAAGTATTTCGGCGGCATCGAGGCCGGGGGCGAAAAGAAATGGGCGATGCCGACGGCCCAGAAGATGCGCATCAAGGAAGACGCGGACATCTGGGCCTTGGCCGAGATGATGGTCAATCAGACCGGCCTGGACTACGAGCCGCCCGTCGACCCGAAAAAAGTCGAGCGCGGGCTGGGAGTCTACAACGGCGCGATCTGTTCGATTTGCCATTCCCTGGAACGCGAGGCGGTTGACGGCCCCGCCCTCGCGCGTTACGGTTCGGAGAGCTGGCTCAAGGCCTTCATCCGCTGGCCTGACGCCCCTCACCATTTCGGCGCGCGCAACGCGATGCCCGCCGGCGACAACTTATCCGACGACGAATTGCGCTACCTGGCCGCCTACCTTCAAAGCCTGCGAGTATCCGACCAGCCGTAAATGGACACGGCGCCGCGTCACGGGCCCGATAAACAACGGCGCACTCGCCCGGCGCTCGGGCACGCGGAGACGCGACAATTAAGGTTGGGATTAGGTGAACAGTTCTTGGATAAAGTCGAACTCCATCAGGCCGGCGGGCGAGATGTTTTCGACGTACTCGAACGGACGTCCCGAAGGTGTTTGCGTGATCTTCTTTGTCCAGTCGATGCCCATCACCGAATACATCGTGATCAGCACGTCCTCGGGATAGACCGAGCGCTGTTTGTGCCAGCCGTATTCGACGACCTTGCCGCCCTCCTCGTCGGTCGCGCCGATGATCTCGCCGCCTTGAACGCCCGCGCCCGCGAACAGGCCCACCGAGGCGAACCGATAGTGATCGCGGCCACCGTTTAGCGTCAGTTCACCGGGCGTGCGGCCGAACTCGCCCATGCAGGCGACGAAGGTCTTGTCGATCAGCCGCCGACCCTGCTCGTCCGTTTGGCCTTCCAGGTCGTCCAGGAGAGGAGCGAGGGCTGAATCCAACTCCCGGCACAGTTTATACTGCCCTCCCGCCTTATCGTAGGCCCCGGCGTGCAGGTCCCAGCCGGTGTGCGAGATGAAGATGAACCTCGTCCCCGCGTCGGCCTGGACGAGGTTGCGGGCCAGGATCAAGGCGTCACCCAGGCTGGTGCTTCCGTAGCGCCCATGGTCGTCGGCGGGAACCTGAAAGACCGGACTGGCCTTGGGGTTGGTCAGCAACGGATAGGCCGACTGGTAATACTGATCAACGTCCTTGAAAATCCGACCGCGATGGCTGGCCTCTTCATCGCGCCACTGGCGATCGAGCTCGCCCAGCAACGCCCGGCGCCGCTCGAACGTCGGCCTCTCTGCTTCGGGCAGCACGAACGGCGGGGGTGCGTCCGAGAACATCGCCATCGGCGCGCAGTTCGAAGGCAAAACGCCCGGCCCGACCAGTTCGGCCGAGCTCATGTTCATCGCGACGAACGGGGGAAGGAAATCGGAGTCTTTGCGCCGGTCCATGGTCTCGTAGGCCACGACCGAGCCGATCGACGGGATTTCCTTGAGCCGCGCGGGGCTGAGAATCCGTCCCGCCTGGAGGTAATAGGTCCCACGCGCATGTTCGGCTTCCCAGGACTCCATCGAGCGGATAACCGTGTATTTGTCGTGACGCTCGGCCAATTTGGGTAAGAGCCCCATCGGCATGCGCAGTTCGGGCTTGATCGTCTGGATGTCGAAATCCTCGGGTGTCCAGGCGCCTTCCTTGATGTCGAACGTATCGAGCTGGCTCGGCCCGCCCTGCAGGAACAGGAGGATGCAGACATCGGCCCCGCCACGCGGCTGCACCTGGGTCTTGGCCTCGACGTTCGAGGCCCTCAGGATCGGCAACAGTGAATAGCTCGCCACGCCCACGCCGCCTATGCGAATGAATTCGCGGCGCGTCAGTCGAGGAATGTTGCTGGCCATCGGTCAGGCCCTCCGTTTGGGGTTGTCTCCATCAGAATCAGTAGTTGACAATGAATTCCATCTTGTTCAAAAGGGCCCATTGCAGGTCTTCCACGCCCTTGTTGCGGTAGTCCTCGACGTGCTTGACGGCCTTGACCATCTCCTCGGGGGTCGGATAGCGCGAGAGGGTCGTCAGGAACAGTTCCTCGACCAATTCCAGATTCGACAGCGCGGGCGCCCGATTCAGCAGCGTCTTGACCCGGCTCCCCTCGGTGGCGGCCAGGACCTTTTCCTTGATCAGGCTGCTGTTCAACATGAGCGAGGCCTGGATGATCGACCCCTTGGTGTCCGGTTGCTTCGTCTGCCGATTGCCCTGGCCGAAAAACGACAGGAACCGACTCAGTTCCGCGTCGCCGGCCGGGCCGACCTGCGCCAAGGAATACTCCATGCCGTGGCCGAACACGTTGGTGGCCTTGGCGATCGCGTCGTAGACTTCCTCGGCCGAGAGCCGGCGTACCAGCCTGCGCGCGTAATAGCGGTCCCACTCCGGCTTATACTCCCCGTCAAAACGCGAGGACAGCTGATAGGCCTTCGAGCGGCAGATGCGCCGCATCAGCAGCCGCAGGTCGTAATTGCTCTCGATAAAGTCCTCGGCCAGCGCGTCGAGCAACTCGGGGTGGGAGGGCTGGATCGTCCATGGCGCGGGCGGCGGATTCTTGGGGTCCTGGCGCGCCAGGTCCCAATCGAACGGCGGATCGACGATCCCAACCGTCATCAACCTTGACCAGATCAGGTTGGCCGCCGCCTTGGCGAACTGGGGGCTGGTGGTCACCATGCGCGCGTATTCCCGGCGCAGCCTGTGTCCCTCGGCCGGCCGTTCCTTGGTCAGCACAAACTCCGGATAGACGTCCGCCGTCGTGTCGCGCGCCACGCGCAGGACGCTGGGGGCCTCCATCCGATAGCCCATCCCGCCGGTCGCAGTTGGCGCGCTGGTGAACTCGAACTTGTCGATCCCGCCGTTCCAGATGCGCTCGGGCCGCAGCGGCGCCCCATCGAGCAGCGTGAACTCCTGACCCGTGAGTCCGGGCCGGATAATGCGCACATCGCCGAAGAAGGCCGCCTGACGCCAGAACTCCACGCGTTTGCGCTTGCTCAGCCATAGGTTGATCTGGTCGAGGTGCCCGGCCCCATCGTGACAGGACACGCACTCCAGGTTCACGCCCAGGAACAACTTGGTGGTGTAGACCGCGATCTCGTCGCATGTGTCTTCGTGCATCACGTCGGCGCAGCGCAGACCGTCGATCTGGTGGCGAATCATGAAGCCCGCCGCCCCGTTGACGCTATTGTGGAACGTGCTCGCCGTGAGCATGTCCTCGACGATGTAATTGTACGGGATGTTGTAGCGGACGAACTGGTAGATGTAGTCGTGGAATGGCTCGGGGTTGCCCTGCGGCCCGTTGCGGAACAGGTCGCTGAAGAAATAGGTCCATTTCTCGATGAAGGGCTTCTCAGCCAGCCATGGGCCCTTGTAGTCGTCGTTGCCGGGCTTGTTCATGAAATCGAGGCACAGCAGGTTGTCGATCAGCTTGTTGCGCTTTTCGGGATCGGTGTCGGCGATGAATTGACGGACCTTCGCGGTGTCCGGCAGCCGGCCCCACAGGTCCAGGTAAATACGCCGCAGAAACTCCTGATCGCTGCACAGCCCGGCGTGGGGGACACCGTCGGCCTTCATCTTGCCGAAGATGTGCTCGTCGATGTAATTCTCCCGGTCCTTGACCTCGACCGGCGGACTCGCGGGTAACTGCTGGGCGACCATGTCGGTCAGTTCCGTCGCGGCCTCCCGGTCGCCCTCCTCCGACTTGCCATGCCCCTCGACCGAGAGCAGCTTGACATAGATGGCCAGCTCGCGGATCTCCTCGGGCGTCAACTTCTCGTTGTGGGGCTTCATCAACGTGCCCGGCACGCCTTCGCGGATCGTCCGCTCGATGTCGGCCAGCGTCTCGCCATGCTCCCACACAAGATCTACCAGGTTCATCCGCGGATCGTCCGAGCTGCCGTCCTTCTCATGGCAGAGGGCGCACTTGGCCTCGAAGGCCGCCGTCGCCCACTCCAGCCGCTCCCCGTCGAGTTCCAGCAATTCCTCCGCGGCGGGCTCAGTCTCCTCCTCAACCGGCGGATCCTCGGCTTGCGGTTCGGTGGGGGCTTCAGCCGTCTCGGCCGCCTCCGCGACTTCCCCCTCCTCGGCCGACTGATCCTCGGCCTGCGGTTCGGCGGGGGCTTCGGCCGTTTCGGCCACCTCCGCGACCTCCCCCTCCCCGGCCTCGGCACGCGAAACCCTCGTACTCGCGAGGCCCAGCAACGTGAGGATGAGCAGGAAGCGAACGAATGATGATAAGGTACGTGATGATGTCATAAGCGTTTTAACGAACCAACTCCGGCGGAATCTCCTCCTCGTGGGAAGACGTCCCACCTTCTCTTATCGACTTCTCCATCCGTGGGAATAGGCAACTTCGGCAACTGGCAAACATGTAGAGGGGCCAATCTGATGCGCCCGAGGCCCCTCCAGGACTCTTGGCCCAAAGCTCCCAATGTATGGAATTATAGCGGATCCCCGATCCAGAATAAACATTTTTTTCTCCCCCGCGCCCGATTATTTCCGCTAGGACGATCGGGCGTCTGTTCGGCCAAAAATATCATAAGTCCAGTAAACCCAGTAATCTATGTATCGATCACGCCTGGCTCTGCCGTCGGTGCCGAAGTTCCCGCCCCCCTCTCACTGGCTTCCCGCCTCATGCGGGACCAATTTGAATGCCCCGTCGGTTTGGGCCGTCACCGTCCCGGGGTTGATCAGAAAGGTCGTCTGGACCGTGCCAACCCGAAGGCCCAGGCCGTTGCAATGCAGGAGCGAATTGGTCAACAGCCCCCGCGGACAATCGATGAAAGCGGCCTGCCCCATCGTCGGCGAGCAGACGCTCAGGACATCGTAAACCGCATCGGGCGCCCCGCCAAACACCGAATCGCTCGACTGCAGGACGCACTGGTTCACCGTCAGACCGGTCACCCGATCACTGTTGTAAAAGACCGATTTGGTCGGCGTCCCATTGTCGCTGTAAAATGTCGTGCCGTCGAAAATCGTGTGGGTCGGCGCTCCCGAAAAGCGCACGTACTCGGGACCGGAGCCGGAGATATTGCCGCCCACCCAGCGCATCTGCATGGTCCCATCGAGCCGCACGGTGGGTGCCTCGGACGGGCCCCCATACTGCGCGGCGAACGAGTGCATCTCGCACGCCACGATCGTCCAATCGCTGGTGGTGACCTGCGTCTGGATCGTCTCGGTGTAGGTCGAACTGACCCCGGCGTAGTTGTTCGCCGTGAAGGCCACGACCGGCGCGTCGGTCGGCTGGTAGTTGTAGATATCGCAGTTCATCATGTCGCTGCTCTGGCTGCCGTGGACGTAGATGGTGGCCACGCGGAACTTGCCCGACACGTAGAGGTTCATCAAGTGATTGGCATTGGCGCTCCAGCGGTCGTTCTGGCCCAGCAGGATCGCCGTGGCGGGGACGACCGATCCGGACGCGATCTGCAGGTTCTCGATCCTCACATACATCGCGCCGGTCATGTCCAGCATATGGATGTCCTCGCCGATCGCGATCAGCTTCGAGGAAAGCGGCCCGGCCCCGATCAGACTGATCCGGTGGCGGTTGGTCAGGTCCAGGCTGCGGACTGGATATCCACCGGGCGGCAGGTAAACGACACCCCCGATCTCCGCCGCCTTCTGGATGGCGGCCTGAATCGCCGCCGTGTCATCCCCCGTGCCGTTGCCCCGCGCGCCGAAGTCCTTGACGTTGAAAAACCCCTCGGCAAGCGCGGCGAATGCCGGACCGGCCGTCGCGGTCGGCGAGGGTGACGGGGGCCGCGCCACGGCCGGCGTGGGCGACGGGCCGGCCGGTGGTCTCTCCTTGACCGTCAGGTGATAAGGCCCCCGGCCCGCCTCCAGCCGGTTTCCATGGTATCCCCCCGAATGGATATCGAATTCATCGAACCCGTCGCGGTCCAGATCAAGCATGAGCATGAACCACACACCCGGCCTTAGCATCTCGGGGCCCTCGACGGATATCTCGAACCCGCCATCGGCGCTCAGGGTCGCCTCCCCGTCCATGGCCGCCCCCAGCGGCGTCCCCCCGTCTTGATTGCTGAAGAACTGGATGCGGTAGGGATAGGTGCCTTGGACCGCCTCGCCTTGCGCGGTCTTGAGACTACCCTGAAGGATTCGGGGTTCGTCGGCATATCCCGGCGGTCCCGACCGCGAGAGCAGCAGGAAAGCAACCGCGACAAGCAGGCCGAACCCGCGCGACCCCGGGGACCGGAACGTCAGACTGAACTTATTCAGATTTCCACCTCTACCATCCCAATGCGTACAATATAAGACCCGCCCGACAATCTCGCGGTTTGGCCGCGCGCCACGGGGGGGCTACCGAATGAAAAAACGCGGGACGGAGGACCCAATCCCCTCATCCCGCGTTGTTGAGTGCCTGTCCGGGTCCGATTCAGTCGTAAAGGCTCCAGCGCATGACCTCATTGGGCACGGGCCCCATGTCCGGATTCTCGACCAAGGCGATGTAATCGAGTATAAACGGGTCGCTTGAACCATTGTCGTTGGCGGCATTGGCTCCGATCAGATTGCCTCCGGGCGGCATGGCCGGTATGCCCGAAGGCGTGATCTCGACCCAAGCCGATCCGTCAAATTGCCAGTTCTTCGCTTCGCCGCTGTTGAAAAAGACCGACACCACGCCGTCTTCGCCAATCAGGATCCCGACGCTTTGGATCACGCCCAGTTGAATATCGGTTCCCGTGTCGATGATCGGACTCAAGTCACTATGGCCCACACCGCCCGGATGGACGCTGATGTCTCCATCGGGCCCGAGGTTGACCAGACGCACTCGATCCTCTTCGCCCGCGTTGGCTCCCCATCCTCCGCCTGAGCCAAAGCCAACCGAGAAGTCGCCCCCTTGAGTCTTCCTAAATACCGCCACATAGGCATATGAGACCCCTCCAGCCAATTCCGTCCCGCACTGCCGCGAGTCGATATACGATGACCATACCCCGACGAACGGCATCTCCAGGTTCGTCACGCCGTCAAAAACATTGTTGCAGCAACGGTTGGACTGCCACCAGCAGGTCAACGTGGTCCGGTCCCCGCCGATCGGCGAGTCTCCCTCGTCTTCATTGGGCATGTCGCCCGCGGGATTCGTGAAATCATCCTCGATCAAGATGACTTCCTGAGCCTGGCCGCTCGTCGCGGCCACGCTGAACAGCAAGACTGATAATGCTATAAATCCTCCCAAAGCGGATCGGTTCATCGTCTCACCTCCGAAAGGTCTCAGCGTCGGATGGGAAATCCGACGGAGAAAACGTCGCCATGTTCATGAAAACCCGGCCCAACCGAACATGAAAATCGAACATTTGACACTTTCACTAAACCCTGCCGAGTTCGCTTGTCAAGGCAAAACGACGGCGGTGCCATTGATTCTCCGGAGGCTGTGGATCGGCGCGCCGGGTTGGCGATCTAGCGGGTCGCTGGGTATTTCACGATGGATGCAGTGGTCTTCGCCAAGCCCGGCGACCTGCTCCCCCTCGGCACCCGCACGGTCGAACGCCTCAACCTCCGCGTGGATTCCGCCGGGTGAAAACAGGCCGCGGCCTGTCCCGCGCCGACCGCCTGAGCCTCGCCGATATTGACACAAGAGGGCATGAGTGACCATAGTGAGACTTGTAGAGGGTGCCAGCGGCAGGGCAGGGATGGCGAGGAATACGTTATTGGCACCGTTTTATGTATCGGGGAAAAATGGAGCAAGATGATCCGTCACATCATTAACGGTAGGATCACGAAGGACATGATGATCCGTGAAGAGGAAGCGGTTTATCATGCTCTCGAGTACGGCAGACTCGTTCGGCGCAAGGAACGCCCCAGGATCATCGATCTCTTCTGCGGCGCGGGTGGTATGACATTGGGTTTTACAAAGTTGTGTGGGCACTGCTTCATACCGGCGTGGGCTAATGACAACAACCCTCATGCCGTCGAAACCTACAACGCCAATTTCGGTTCTCACTGCATTGAAGGCGACATCAATGATATGCTAAAAGATTCGAATTTTGAAATTCCCCGCGCCGACGTGGTCATCGGCGGTCCGCCTTGCCAAGGCTTCAGCCTCCTGAATAAGAAGCGGGACGGCGATCCGAGAAAGCAGCTTTGGCACCCATACATGGAGTTCGTTAAACGCTCCGGGGCGGGGATCTTCGTAATGGAAAACGTCCCGCAGCTTCTCAATACATTTGAACATGGGGAAATCAAGGAGTTGGCCAGGCAACTCGGCTTCTCCACTGCCGATGCGGTTCTGTGCGCAGCGGATTACGCGGTCCCACAGACTTGGCACCGTGCTTTCATCATCGGCTGCAAATTCAAGGACCCCGCAACGGTGTTTCCTCCAAAGAGAACACACTTCAATCCAAAAAACGGCTACACCCCGGATTTCGATGCGGATGTGAATGTCTACGTTCAGAATCCCGCGCCCTGGCTCACAGTGCGCGACCCCATTGAGGATCTGAACCGTCCGCAAGGAACGGAAGTCAGGAACGTACCGCCGCCGTACGATCTGCACTTCGGCAGGACGCCGACTGAGCTATCGAAGGAGCACTATAGATCTATCCCGCGGGAAGGGATGAATCGATTCAACCTGCAACAGCTTGCGCCCGAACTCACGCCGGCTTGCTGGATTCGGAAAACGAGCAGAGGTACCGACCTTTTCGGACGGCTCTGGTGGGATAGGCCCTCCTTCACTATCAGAACAGAGTTTTTCAAGCCGGAGAAGGGCCGTTACCTTCGTTCTGCACAGGACTGTGAACGGATGAAGTGGAGAAGCAGCAATTAAAAATGTCCACTGATGTGAGGCTTAAATATAGTGTCCGAACAGAAGCCAGATAAATATGGAGCAGCGTGGAGTCGCGAGGAACTGATCCTAGCCTTCGATCTTTAATTGCCGCATTCCTTTCAAGAAGACAAAAGCAAAAAATGCCGAAGTCGTAGAACTAGCGCGAATTTTGAGGCGTTCCCCAGCCAGTGTGGCTCGGAAGCTTGGGAACTTCGGCTCCTTCGATCCCGAACTACAGCAAAGAAACGTGACTGGCTTAATCCACAGCAGCAAGCTGGATCGCGAGATATGGGATGAGTACAATGCAAATTGGAACCAACTGGTTCTCGAAGCAAGGCGTTTAACAAAGGAGTTCGAATCATCTGAGCCGGATGCTGTCGAACTCGAAGTACTGATTGTGGAGCCGACAGGTCCTTCTGAGAGAGATGCAAGAACAAGAGCTCGACTGCACCAGTCCTTCTTCCGTCAAGCAATTCTCAGTAGTTACGAAGAAACATGCTGCATTACTGGATTAAGGATTTCAGAATGCTTGGTGGCAAGCCATATCATCCCATGGGCTACCGATGAGGACAGGCGGACTGATCCACGTAATGGACTGTGCTTGAGCGCTACATTCGACTCCCTATTCGATAGAGGTCTCTTAGCGATTTCGGAGGATTTACATGCCATCATAGCAGATGCATTGCTTAAATCGAAAAACAAGGAAACGGCTGAGATGATCTGTACTTTTCACAGTAAACCCATTATCCGTCCACATCAATTTCTACCATCGGCTGATGGTCTTGAATGGCATCGGAATAACATTTTTCAAGGATAAAAGTTGAAAAGGAGTATTATACATTATGGAGAATCAAGCTGACGTTACGTATCTTGTAGAGGAGTATCGCCTAATTTTTGGCGAAAGCCTACCGTCCGCGATCAGAGAGGCCGACGATACCAAAATCGAACAGGTACTTGTGCGTGAGGGAGATTGGTCTTCCCATGCTGCCATTCATCTGGTGTCATTAGCATCGCGTTATGGTTCCTTCGTGTTGAGGAATGCTCTCGCTGTTGCTCTTGCCCTAGAAATAGAGGATGGGGAACTCGGTTTCTGAGGAGTTCGAGGATACTCTTAGCCAATTCACCATGATCCACTCCATCACATTCCTCTTCCGCATAATCACCCTGGGCGCGGGGAATGTTAGGACGCATAAGTTGCGGTCGGCGTTGACGGTGTTGGGGATTGTGTTTGGGGTTTGTTCGGTGATTAGCATGCTCTCGATCGGCGAGGGGGCGAGCCAGGAGGTTCAGGAACAGATTCGGCGACTGGGGAGTCAGAACGTCTTGATCCAAAGCCTCAAGCCGCCCGACAACCCCAACGCCCAGCAGGAGACGCGCAATTACGTCATCGATTACGGCCTGACCTACGCCGACGCTGAACGGCTCAGCTCGACGCTGCCGGCGGTCGAGGTGGTCGTGCCGATCAAATCGCGCGACGAGGACCTGTGGTACGGCGGGCGAAAGGTGCAGGTCAAGCTGCTGGGGACGGTCCCGTGGTTCATCGAGCAGCACGCGATGCCGCTCAAGCGCGGGCGGTTCCTCACCTCTCTCGATCTGAACCGCAAAATGAACACGATCGTCCTGGGCGAAAGCGTGGCCGATAAGTTGTTCCTCTTCGAGGATCCGCTGGGCCAGCCGGTGCGGCTTGGGGGCGACACCTATCGGGTGGTCGGGATCGTCATGCCCGGCGAGGGCGCGATGGGGGCGGCTTCATCGGCCAGCGACCTGGCCAGCCAGGGGGGCGACGCGTTCATTCCGATCACCACCGTTCGTTCGCGCAACGGCGATTTCATCATGCGGCGCGCCCAGGGCAGCTTCTCGGCCGAGAAGGTCGAGCTCAGCGAGTTGATTTTGTCGGTCGAGAACATCGATGACGTCCTGCCGACGGCCAGGCTGGTCGAGGCCATGCTCGCCGAGCACCACCCCAAGGCCGACTACAAGGTCATCGTCCCCCAGCGGTTGCTCGAGGAGGCGCGCAAGACCCAGCGCATCTTCTCGATCGTGCTGGGATCGATCGCGGCCATCTCGCTGCTGGTCGGGGGGATCGGGATCATGAACATCATGCTGGCCAGCGTCAGCGAACGCACGCGCGAGATCGGCGTGCGCCGCGCGTTGGGGGCCCGCCGGCGCGACATCATGGCCCAGTTCCTCGTCGAGACGCTGATTCTGTCGATCGGCGGCGGCGTGTTGGGGATGATCTTGGGCGCGTTGATCCCGTGGGTCGTCTCGCGGCTGTCGGGCCTGACGACGATCCTCACGCCGGGCGCGTTCGTGCTCTCGTTCGCGGTCTCGGCGTTCATCGGGGTTGTCTTCGGGCTTTATCCGGCCCGCCGCGCCGCGTTGATGGACCCGATCCAAGCCTTGCATCACGAGTAGTAGAAGCTAAAGCGGCACGCACCGCGCGAACCTTCAATCGTGCTCGTGCTCGTGCTCGTAATCGAGATTTATCCATACAACTCTGAATGTAAAGTCATGCGATCCGATTACGAGCACGAGCACGAGCACGAGCACGAGCACGAGCACGAGCACGAGGGGAGGTTCCGGGGCGAGAACGCTCCACGCGGACAATCCTCGACTTTTTCGTGCGCGTTCTGAGATGATCAAGCGTCTCCTATGGATGGGAAGCCCGGTGCGCGGGTAAATGTATGGATAGGACGCGCGCCGACCATCGCCTGGCCGCGGACGCGGCCCGTGGGGACGATGAGGCCTTTGCCGCCCTGGTCGGGTGCTATCGGCGTTACATCTACGCGATTGCCTACCGCATCGTCCTCAATGAAGAGGACGCACTGGACGTCTCGCAAAACGTCTTGCTGAAGCTGGCCCGACGGATCGGGCAATTTGACAGGCGCGGGCCCTTTCGCGCGTGGTTGGCCGCCATCGCCGCGCACGAGGTGCTCAGTCACCGCCGCCGGCCCGAGCACCGCGAAGCGGCGACCGATCCCGAGGACCTCGCGCGTCTGGCCGTAGATGGTCGGACGCCGCGGCCACCGTCGCCGCGCGATGCGCTCGAGCGAAGCGAACGGCTCGAACGCGTCGAACGGGCGATGGCGCGCCTGACGCCCCAGCAGCGCGCGATTTTCCAGATGCGGCTGGCCGAACAGATGCGCCCGCGCGAGATCGCCCGCCGCATGGATATCCCCGCCGCCCAGGTCCGCTCGCAACTGAGCCGGGCCCTGGCGACGCTGCGGCGGACCCTGGAACTGGAGGAGAAACGCTGAGATGACCGACACACCCAACAACCCGCGCAAGCCCGGCTGGCCCGGCGAGGACCAGATGGCTTCCTACTTGCTCGATGAACTCGCCCCCGCCCAGCGCGAGCGGTTCGAGCGGGCCATGCGCGCCGACGACGACCTGCGGCGCGAGATCGAATACTGGTGCGCGGCCCTGGAGGCGGCCAAGGACTGGACCGCCGCCGAACCCCCCGGCGCCGAGCGGGCCGAACAAGTCGCGATCCCGGCGGTCGCGGCCTCCGGGCCGGTTGCGCCAGAGTCGGCTACGCCCGAGCCGGAGAGGGCCGAGGCCGGACCGAAAACCGAGACTATCGCGGCGGCGGGGGATCTGGTCGCTGAACCGGAACTGGAACCGACGCTCATCCTGGAGCCGGTGGGCGGACCCGGGACCACCGCGGGCCACGAGCGGCGTCTCCATCCGGCGTTGATCCGGACGCTGCAGGTGCTCTCCTACGCGGCGGTCTTTGTTTTGGGTGGACTCATCCTCGACGGACGGCCCGACACATCAACCGAACCGGAGGGCGCCGAGCCGACGGCCCCGCCCGCGCGCGTCACCGACGCCGGTCCCGAATTGCCGCCGGCGCTACCCGCCGCGGAGCCCGCCGCAACCCCAACCCAACCCGAAACCGAACCGGCCGCTCCTCAAATCGCGGCCGACACCAAGCCGGAGCCGACGACCGAACCGGCCATCGAGTCCCCCCCGAACCCGCGCCCCCGCGCCGCTACCCGGGCCCGCGCGAGGGCACGCTCGTGGTCGAGACCACCTTGGCCCAAGGCGGCGGCCAAGCGATCTGGGTCATCGACGGCCAATTCCGCCGGGCCCAGGGGCCCAACGCCAACCCAATGAAGGAGACGCAACGATGAAAACCCTGAATCTCGCCCTCATGTTCGTCTTCGCCCTCGGATGGCTCGCCACGCCAGCGCCCGCGCAGGAGCCGTCGATTGAGGAGACCATTCAACCCACGCGAGAAGTTGAGCAAGCCAAACCGCCCGAAGGACAGGCGCTTGCCGAGCAATCCGGTGCAAAAGCGAGAAGCGATGCGTTGCGCGATGCGGTCCCCCAAAACGAGGGAGGAACGCTTTACCCCGGCGAATCGCACACGTTTCACGGCGTGACGTTGACCTGGCATTTCACCGACGAAGACCGCGCGACCACCGGCTCGGTCGGCCGGGTCAGCCTTACGAGCCCGGTGACGACGATCGATGACATCGGCGAGCTCATTGCGCATGAACATGTGATCGACGCCTTGAAGAAAAAGCGTGGGTTATTGAGAGGATCTCCGGTACGAGGCTACTTAAATAGTCGATCCTGAAAAAGACCCCTTGCCCAACAACAATGGGATCAAAACGCTGGTGGGTGGTGTATAGTTTTGCAAGAAAAGCGGTCAGTCGCCGCCGAAACCTTGCCAAAGTTGGCGCCATGAAACCCAAGCCCTCCC
>CAUZJO010000074.1:0-22887 GCA_963580245.1 Candidatus Sumerlaeia bacterium
CGCGTTGCTCCGGGGTCAGGGTCAATGGTTGGGCTATTCTCATCGGCATCGTCCTTGCAAGTCATGTTCAAGAACGATACCACAACCCCCAGTTATAATCAACTGTAATTATGAGACACTACACTAGATACTCGGCGTTGGGTGGTCAATCGATTTTTTTTGGGTCGGCGGCCTTGCCGAATTCAAACCAATCGATAGCGGCGCCGGAACGGCTCCGCGGAAACGCAAATCGGGATGAAATGTGAACCACCGCGGCGTGGCGGGTCGGGGTTGCGCCCGCGCGCGGCATTTACGCTGATCGAGCTGTTGGTTGTCGTGGGCATCCTCGCCGTCCTCGCGGCGGTGGGGGTGGCCAATCTGCTCGATGCGCGGGTGCGGGGCCGCGTCGCCCTGGCCAAGAGCGAGATGCGCACGTTGGCCGGGGCCGTCCAAGCGTATCGCAATGACCACAACGCCTACCCATACGGTGAACGGGCGATCTTTTGGGGCTGCTTCGGCGAAGCCCACGGGCGGCTGGCCGAAAAGGAAGGCATCCTGGTCCGCTATCACGCCGCCCAACTGCCGCCGACTACGCCCGTCGCCTACCTGACCGCCCCGCTCGCCGACCCGTTCTCGCGCAAAGGGATCTTCGAGAGGGCGGACCGTTTCGTCGGGCTTGCGCTGCGCTACCAGTACCAGTCCCTCAACTGCCCCGGCCACAACCCCTACTTCGACCGCGCCGCCCAGGCCGGCTATGACTGGTATCTGACCAGCCAAGGCCCCGCCCGCCGCCACGTGGGAGTCGTCGTCAAGACGCTTCTGGGCATGCCGAGCCCCGGCGCGCCCGTCTACGATCCGACCAACGGCGCCGTCTCCCCCGGCCGCATCATCCGCACGAGCAAAGGCCCATTCACAGGCACTGGAACCTGAACCTTCAGGGGAACCATGCGGCCGCCGGGCCGAATCAAGAGTGACTCAACAGCTCGTCCAGGCGGCGCGGTGAGCGAGATACCACTCGATGGTGCGGCGGATGCCGGTGGGGAAATCGACGGTGACTTCGTAGCCGAGCAGCTCGCGGGCCAGACTGATATCGGCCAATGAGTCGCGAACGTCGCCGGGGCGAGGGGGGGCGAATCGGGGCTCGATCGTCTTGCCCAAGCATTCGCGGATCGTCTGGACCAGTTCGAGCAACGAACAGGAAATGCCGCAGGCGACATTGATGACCCGGCCCGAAACGGGGCGCGTCGAGGTCGCCGCCAGGATATTGGCCCGCACGTTGTTCTCGACGTAGGTGAAATCTCGGGTCTGCAGGCCGTCCCCGTGGATGAGCGGCGGGCGGTCCTCGATGATCGCCGTGATGAACAACGGGATCACGGCGCTGTAGGTGCTGGCCGGGTCCTGGCGCGGACCGAAGACGTTAAAATAACGCAGGCTGACCGTATCCAGCCCCATCGACCGGCTGTAGGCGTGGCAGATATACTCTCCCGACAACTTGGCGGCGGCGTAGGGCGAGAGCGGCATGGGTGCCAGCGTCTCAACTTTGGAGAGGACGGGCTGGTCGCCGTAGGCCGAGGATGAGGCGGCGTACACGACGCGCCGCACTTTGGCCTCCCGCGCCGCCTCGAGCAGCCGCAGGGTACCCATGATGTTGACCTCGCTCGATCCCACCGGATTGTCGATCGACTGAGGGACAGAAGGGATGGCCCCCTGGTGCAGGATGTAATCCATGTCGGCGGCGGCCTGGCGGCAAGTCTCTCCATCGCGGAGGTCGCCCTCAAGCAGGTCGATCTTGTTTGAGAACGGCGCGAGGTTCTCGCGCCGCCCGGTCGAGAAATCATCCAGCACGCGGACGCTCTCGCCCTGGTCCAGCAGGTGCTCGACAAGATTGGAGCCGATAAAGCCCGCGCCGCCGCTGACCAGGTAGTTCGCCATGATGATACGCGGTCCAGCAGAAGGATTCACGCGGGGTGGCCGAAGGGCCTCGGGAAAACTCGGGCCGTCCTCGTACCCCCATGGGACTTCTCGGCAGGCGCGCCGGTCGGAATGAATCCCCCGTTGATGCAAGCCCAGCGGCTGGGGGGCGTCACCGGTGCAGACCCTGCCCCACCCGGAGCAGATTGCGCGCTACGGGTGCATCTCACGAATCCGCGAGATGCACCGCCACCGACCGGGGGAGCAAAGCGATATCGTCCTCATCCTCGACCCCGAAGGGGAGCTAAAGAACTGATTCGAGCACTCAGCTCGTAGGTGCATCTCACGAATCCGTTAGATGCACCCCGGCGCTACTTGATCGTAAAGACGGACTTGTGCACGGCGGTGTTGCCCTGGCGGTCGGTGGCGTTGAACGTGGCCGTGTACTCGCCCGGTTCCATCTCTTCGCCGGTGAAGGTGTAATGTTCGCTCCGCTCGTCGGCGATGGCGTCATCGGGCCATAGCGGGTAGCCATCACCGTTATCGACGTCCACCTTGACCGAGGAGATGAGCGAGAGGTCGTCGACCAGCTCAAACGCGATCGTCGCGCGGCGGCCCTCCACCTTAATCCGGGGGGATTCAAATCGCGGCGGAGTGTTGTCCACCACGAACTGTTCGGAGACCAGTTCATCGCTCAGCCCCTCGCCGGGAGGGTTGGCCAGTTCATCGGAGGCCTCCACCCGGAACCGATAGCGGCCATCCGCAACGCCCCCGATGTTCAGGCTGAGTTGGTTCTTCATCAATTCATCGTCGATCAGTTTCCATGCGGTCTCGTCATCGGCCTTGAAGTAGAGGCCATAGCGCAACTGGTCGCTGTTGGGGTCGGAGACCTTCCAGCTCACGCTGACGCCCATCGTATTGGATCGCTCGGCCACGCCACCGGCGGTCGCCGCGCCACCCTTGCCGGCATTGCCCGAGGGGCTCGGCGGGGTGCCGGGGGCACCTCCGGATGGCTTGGCGCCGTTGCCCGGCTTTTGACCCTGTCCGGGGCCGCCCTTCTTGGGAGCCGCCGCGCTGGCCACCTTGATCTCGAGCACGCGCGGCGCCTCGTTGGGAGGCGCATAGAAAAGCTCGGCGTAATCCATGCTCACCGGCTCCGATGCCTTGCCCTTGCTATTCAGGGTCAATCGATACTGGAGAAACCGGGCCGGGCCGGCGGGCAACGGGGCCGGCTCGTCGCTCTTGACGGATTGGTCCTTCGTCCATGGGCTCCACAGCTCGGATTCGGCGTCGCCGTCATTGCCCACGCGGAAGGCGGCCTTGACCGACTGACCGCCGTGCGCCTGGCCGTGCCAATAGAAATTGCCCCAGCTCACGATCGAGCCAGCGTCGAGCGGGTGCGAGAGATAAACGGCTTCACTCACCCGCCGGGGCTTCAAATCGACAACCAAACCGTTGCGCGCGGTCGTCAGTAGGAGTCCCTCGTCATCCTGGACCATCCGGAGCACGTAATCCTCACGCAGGTCGACGACAATCGCGTGGTCTCCGTTGTCCTCGATCTCAAACAACCGCCCCTGGCCACCCGCGGCCGCCAGCAGTCGCCCGTCGGGCGAAAGGGCCAAGTCGTGGATCGGACGCTCGGGAGAACTCCATAGCGAATGGGCAAAACCCGACGGCCTGAGCACGACGACCTCGCTGCGTGGCGGACCGTAGTTCTGTTGCTGGGCCACGGAGAAGGCACCGCTCAGGGCCTTCTCGTCGTCCCCGCCCGGGGGCGGAGTTCCACCAGGCACCGGCGCGCCCCCTCCCATTCGCAGCGTCAGATTGAGCGCCTGCGGCGTCGGCGCCCGTTCGGTATTCAGGGCCATCGCCAATCCGTCGCCGTACGGTTCGAGAGCCCGCACTTCCTCGGCCCGGGCATTGTAGACCACCTCGACCTTCTCGCCCTTGAGCACGAACCGATACAGCCAACCCGGGTCCTGGCCGGCCACGTAGAGCGCCCCCTCGGGACCCATCTTCCCCTCGCGGTCCAACCACAAGTCGAGCAGGTTGGCCGATTCGAAATCGAAAATCTCATCGACCTGTGGCTCCGCCCCGCCAGGACGGAGCCGGAAGAGCTTGCCCTCGGTCCCCGTGGCGATCCACACGTCGTCCTTTTCCCCGCGCACCATGCGCCAGACGAAGCTGGCATCGAGCTGGGTGTAAGTCGTGAGCTGATCGTCCGCGTCGAGCCGATAAATACGTCCGCTAGGCGCCCCGGCGACCAGGACCGACCCATCAGCCATCTTGACCATGGCCGTCAGTTCGGGCTCGGACAGCTTGGCCAGCGTAACGCTGGTTTTCTCATCGACGATGCGCACCAACCGCCCCTCGTGCCCCGTGGCGGCCAGCACCGAATCCTTACCCTCGCGCAGCGTATCCCAAATAATCTCAACCCCCGCCTCGCCGATCAGCTTTCGCTCGTAAGTCGGCATCAGCGTCCCGTCGGACCGCAGCGCGACCGACTGGAGCTCGCCCCGTCCCAGCGAGGCGTAACTATCGTCGCGGACGGCCTTGGAATTAGCCGCCCTCGCCGCCGAGTGCGCGGCGACGCATCCAACAATGCAAATCAGCGTCGAAATGGTCCTTGGTGAAATCAAAGGCCCAACTTCCTTTCCGGTCGGAGTGAGTTTTGCGCGCCCCTCAGCGGTCGATATGGTCCACCACCCGAATCACCTGCATCTGCGAGCCAAAGACCGGCCCGGGAGACTTGTAATCCTGCTTGACGATCAGCGCGCCGATCGACTGGTACTGCAGCCCGGGGGGAGTGCTGGCCTGGATGACCGATCGAAGCGAGCCGGGCAGGTTATTCATCGAAGCATCCTTGAGTTCGAGCCCCAATTTCGGCTCGAACAAGTACATCCGCAACTGGTCTTCGGGCTGATGGACCAGGTTGATCAAGCGCACCACATCTTCGTAATTGCGCGGCGCGAACAGGCCCGGTCGCGAGAGGCTCTCGATGCGCACCGCCCCGCTGGAATCGGTCAGGTGAACCACGTAGGCGCCGGAGCGCAGACTCTCCGGGAGCATTAACTCGAAGGCGCGATCGTATGGTTCGCCCTTGAAAGGCTGGAGCCGCGCCGTCAACCGAACGGTTTCCCCCGATTCATAGGTGTCGTACTGCGACTTGAGCCATAGAAGCGTGTCATAGGCCATGCCGGGCCGCAGGTAGACATCCATTTCAATCGACTCGATGTCGGCGGTCTTGAATGGATTGTTCGTCAGGATAAACAGGTCGAACATCATCTCGGACGTCGCCTGCCCGATCGCAAAATTGTCCGTCGAGGAAACGAACTCCTTCTTGATGACGCGCCCATCGGCCAGGCGAATCTCGTACTTGGATTCGGCCGTCAATTCGGCCCGGATCGCCGATGCGGTCACGTACGACTGCTCGATTGCCATAACCGTCAACACCGGAAGGATGTCTTCGTTTTCCCAACACGTGAAGTCGAACTTCCGGGCGTTGAACGCCCCCGGGCCGCGCACCCTGAAGCGGATCGGGAAGCGAGGCGAGGGATCGCCGACGCGACCGGCCACCGCGAACATGCGGTCCTGACCCAATGCCCCGATCACCGGCCCGACCTCGCTCATCTTCGAAGACATGGCGTAGTTCTGCAAAAAGGCGAACGTGTAAGCGGGCGCGATCGGCGCGTTGGTCGGTCCCATCGAGAACATCGAGTGCCCGAAAGCGATGAACCGGTCTCCGTCGGTGTGGGTTACGGTACCCACGCCGCCGAGCAAGAAGTCGCCGTTGACGAACGGGATCCCAAGCGCCGAGCCGGCCTGAAGCGGCGGAAAGTCTCCCTCGAAATTGCCCGATCCTCCTCCCGCCAACGCGCCGGCCTCGACCACGTCCATCCCCATCCCGGAAAAAAAGGCGCGGAGCCTGCGCAACACCCGAGGCGAGCAGTCCGCGGAACAGACCAGGGAAGTCAAGGGGCGCATCCGGCCCTCGATGCCTTCGAACGCGGGATGATCGGGGCGAAATTCTCCACCGATCAACGGCTCGCCCTCGTTGGGCTCGCTCGCATCTTGATAGGTCTTCCAAGCCGCTTCCCAGTCCCAGGCCCTTTCGGTTGAAGCGTCCGAGGACCCAAGCGAGAAGGAGTTGGTCGCGGGGGCCGGCCGCTCAAATTCCTGCCACACGTCCCACATCCGCTCGATCGGCGTGAGGCCGCAAAAGGGGTAGTAGGAAAAGCTCCAGCCCCAAGCCACCGCGCCGATCAGTTTGCCGTCGATATAGACCGGGCTGCCGCTCATGCCCTGCACCACGCCGTGCTGCTCGAGCATCGGCCCGCTCAGCCGCGCCAGGATCACGTTGGTGGCCGGATAGCGCCGATGTTGAACGCCCAGGATCTCGACGTCGAACGTCCCGACCTCGAAACCCGAAAAGGCGGTCTTGCCGATCCCCTTCATCCCTGGCTTGACTTGGTCCGAGGTCATGAAATCGGCGGGAAGCGGCTCGGCCCGGGCGGAAGTCAGGCCCGATGCCGCGGCAAGAAGCAGGAGGATGAGGCTGGCGCGGTTTCGAACGGTATGAGCCATGGATATACCTTCTTTGCGGACTCCAGATCGCCCGGCGAACTTTAACTTTAGCGGGCGCGGGCACCTCTTACAATTTTCAAAATGAGGGCTGGGTCAAGTGGGACGAAACGGAGCACCCCCGCGGGAGCCTTATCGAGCTGGTCCGTCCGATCAGCACCGGTGGCTGAGGATAAAATCCTTAACCACCGGCGGGAAGGATCGCACGAGGAGGCGGACTACTCGAACACCATCCAGATCGGGTCCGCGGCGTTTTCGGGGATCGGGTTGGCCAACTGTTCGTAGACGGTGAAGATACCCGACTTGGTCGTGGTCGACCCACCACCGCTCATGTTCTGCACCGAAATACGGCGCGGACCAAGGTCGGCCTCTTCCCGCACGTGGACTTTCACGATCACATAGCTGCGGCTGCGGCGATCGACTTCCATGATCTCGATGCCCCCACCAAAGGAGACGGCGAGGTCATCGCTGAAGTTGTCGCCGACCAGGAAGACCTCCATCGTCGCCCCGCGCAACGACCCCGCCGGCTGGGCCTCGAAGACCACCGGGTTGCCCGGCGCGCGATTGAGCCCCTCGGGCTGGAAGTTGAGTCCGTCACCGACGATGCGGTTTACATAGAAGAAGTTCTGGGCACCGGTCACGGCCTGCGTTCGAGTCGGCCCGGTGCAGGTGATCATCATGTCCAGGTCCCCATCCAGGTCGTAGTCGAACAGGTCAACGTCATTGGCCCACCCCGTCCGGCTATCTTCATTTTCCCCTTCTTGCCCGGTCTCCACTTCGAAGAAGTCGGAGTTGGCGCGGCCGAACGGCACCTCGTAGGAGGCGTCCTCGAAAAAGCCTAATTTCAGGGTGCCGTCTGGCTGTTCGCGCAAGGTGTTCACCCAGACGGTCACGTGGCGGGTGATGCCGCCCACGAAGCGCGAGACGACGATATCGAGGTCGCCATCGAGGTCGATGTCACCCGAGGCGCACCCCCGCGTGGGTGTCGCGCCGGTCGGCGGAAAGCGGCGTTCGGTGTCGTCGTCAAAGACACCCGGGTCCATGTTGGTTGGATCGTTGATCAGGATGCGATCGGGCGAGTCGTCGAAGGAGATGTAGACGTCAATGGAGCCTTCCCAAACGTCGTCCTCGCGCACGGTCACAATGCCGTCGCCATTGGTGTCCCCCGACTCCTCCTCCGAGGGCAGGTCAACCCAATCGATGATGCCGTTGCCGTTGAGGTCCTCACCGGGATCGAGATAACCATTAAAGTTCACGTCCTCGGTCGGCTCGCCCAGACCGTCATAGTCGCCCAATGTCATCCCCTGCGCCATCAACAGGGCGAACTCGGGGACCCGCTCGCCAGGCTCGCTGTCGGTGAAGACGCCCGTGCCATCGTTCAGCAACAGCCTGAAGCCGGGCGTGGCGACCCCGTTGGTCTCATTGGCGAACATAATATCGACGAACCCGTCGTGGTTGAAATCCGCCGCGAGGACATCCTGGGTGTTGTCGATGACGCCCTGGATGACGCCCCCGTTCTCCTCGACGGGCAGGTTCTGCTCGGTGCGGTCCAGGTAACTTCCCACGTTGCCGGGATTGTTCATCAACAGGACGTTGGGCGCGCCGCTGTTGTCCAAACCGTTGGCGATGACGATATCGAGCAGACCGTCGTTATTGAAATCGGCCATCTTCAGCTTGCGGTTTTGCTGCTTCAAGACCAGGCCCAAGGGATTCGACACGGAGTCCTCGAGGATCGGGATATTGGACGAAATATCGAAAATCGCGTCGCCAAGCGAGTCTGCATCGGGCGCCATATTGAAAATCTGGATGTCGCTGTCACGGTTTATGAGCAACTGGGCCCCCGTGCCGCTATGGGCGATGACCAGGTCGTTGTCCCCGTCGTTGTCCACGTCGCCCGCGCCCACGTCGGTCGTGGCGGCCAGATCTCCGACAAATCCATCAAAGTTGCGCTGCAACAAGCTCTCTAATGTCATGAGGCCCTCAAAATTATGTTCGAACAAGTCTACGCGCGGGCCGGGGTGGTCACTGCCGCCGGGCTGGAAGACCGGCACCGAATCGCCCACTGTTTTTCCTTGATTTAGCAGGACGCGGGCGAAGTCGCCGTTGGTCGTGAACCTACCCCCTTCGGCGATGATCATGTCGGGCCGTCCGTCGGAATTCAGGTCGCTAACGGTTGTAGTGACCGAAAAACCGGATATCGCGGAATTTACATTGAACGGAGGCGCCAATGCGACCCCGGCGATTCCCGGGAGGACCTCGCGCGTGGCCTCATAAAACAACGTCGGGTCTTCATCGGTGAAAACGTCGGGTGCGTCGCTGAATATCTGATTGAGAAAGATTTCGTTACGCTCGCCGGCGTTAAAGACCAGTATATCATAATCACCGTCGTTATCCACGTCCCCGTTCAATCCGAACATACTGACGACCTCGTTGTTGGGTGAGAGCGTGGCCGACGTATCGGTGAAATTACCGTAACCGTCGTTCAGAAAGACTTGATTGCCGACGGGGGCGCCATTGAGGATGAAAGTCCCGGCACCGGTCGAATCGACCCGCGAAATCCCAAACTCCGTCGAGTTGAAAATCATGAAATCGAGGTCACCGTCGCGATCGAAATCACCGGCGGTGACTGACTGGGACTCACCGAGTTGGGCCAAATCCTGGCCTGAATCTTCAGCGGGCGGGACCGTGTTCTCCGGCCACAAGTCGGTATCGGCAGCCAGGGGGAAAACATGGTAGATCTGTGAGTAGTTCTCACGGTATTGAACGGCGTTCCCTCCGTAGACGTTAATTTCGCCTTCGTCGCCGGTACTCTGTCCCTGACCTCTTGATACTCCCTTGCCGGCAAAGCTTATGATCACGCCACCTTCCGCGATGTCGTAGCGTGAGGTAAATGGCGCGCCGCCCTGCGCATCATTGTCCGAGGCGACCAGCGGTCTGGGGGCCCCACGGTTTTCCCAATCTCCGACGTAGGCCCCCCAGCCACCCCGCTGAACGCGGCTGGTAATGTCAGTCTCCACAAATCCGTCCGGTTCGACGTCACAAGAGTGACCTTGGGGGAAGCCGATAAAGAGGGGAAAGGCGTCATAGCGGAAGAGGGTACCATTGGGATCCCCCGAGTCGGATTCGAGGCAGAACAGACCATGACCCGTGCCGATGGACTGTGCCCCCCCGACCGTGGGATTGTTGTCTTCGTTGAATTGATTCATAAACGCGTGCGATGGACCACCGGGGCTGGCCCCATAGTCCATATTATAATTGAGGCAAGAGAAGTAACCATCGGCGACGCCATCGGAGCCGAGTTGACCGGTCTCAACCGAGAAGACGTCGAGGTTCCTGAAGTGGGCTGCGTGAATGCCATGGTCAGGTATGTCTCCTCCGGTAAAATCATCGCCGATCGTTTCAAATCCCTCATCCCCCTCGCGGTTCATCGACACCGGCATATGGCCTCCCAGAAACAGCTGCCGATTATTGGCTCGTAGCGAGAACAGATCAAGACTCGAGTCGCGGAAAAAGGGGGCGAGCCGGGATTCAACGGCCGAAGTACCCATCGGTGATCCCTCCCAGCTGAAGTTCCCATCCTCATCTCTCGTGGCCATCGGGGGAAGGACCGGCGGCATCCGATCAATCTCGGTGGGATTGAAGGAAACCAGTCGCTGGGCCTCGTTGGTTCCGAACGGACCGGCTGCCCTCTCGATGACTAGAGATGTCAATGTCCCGAAGCGGTCGTCGGACCCCAATGTTTCGTCCACGAAGTAAAAGCCGCGCTTGTAGGGCGAATAATTGGGCTGGTTGGTCTGATTGATCAAGACGCGCTCGGCGGCCAGGAGAACCTCGCTGAACCGATCCGAACGTGAATCCATGAGCCGGTCGCCCGTCGGAAAGTCATCGTCGCGCGGAGAGATATCGCACCATGCGCTCGTGAGAAAGCCGTCGGGGAAGGCTCTGCGTTGACTGATCACGAGATCCAAATCCCCATCGCCGTCGATGTCGCCGACGGCCGGCCGGAAGGAGACGTCATGGGTGAAGCCGTCGTTGGGATCCCAGCCGCGGTTGAGCAGGCCCGGCAGGACGTCGGCCGAGATGTCGGTGTAAAAGCCGATGCGGTCGGGATCGGGCCCTTCGTTCAGATAAAAACGATTGGGCCCTTCGATGTTGGAGACGAAGATGTCCAGGTCGCCGTCGCCGTCGAAATCGGCAAACGCCACGCCCACGCTTTTCTCATCCACGTGCAGGTCAAAGTGATCGTCGGACGTATTGGCGATGCCGTCCTCGCCGAACGTCAGGTCGCGGTAGAATGTCTCGATGGTACCATCGTCCCGGATGCGCTGCTCGTTCATGTAGAGCCGATTGATCCGGCTGCCGACGGGGTCTTCGCCGCCGCCGAAATTGGCGGTATAGACATCGAGATCGCCATCGTTGTCGATGTCGCCCAAGGCACCGTGCATGGTGACTGCATCACTGGGCGGAAAACCTCCGTTGTCGGCCCGTTCGAAGCGCAAGGGGCCAGAGGCGAATCCCCGGATCGGATCGATCGGCGGGATGCCGCCTTCGGAATCCTCACCCGTGTTGGTGATAATATCGATTCCGTCGGTGATCTCACCATCGACGACCTCGACAAGGATGGCGCGGCCGGGATCGTCCTCCAGACCCGTTAACTCATCCAGGTCCGTCGTCCCATCGGGGAACGGCACCCAACTGTCGTTCAGGATACCCGGCTGAAGAAAGCCGAAATTGAAGCCGATCAAGACCGATTCGCGCGGGAGAACCAAGACGTCCTCCCAGACCAGCGCGATCCCGCTGTCGATACTTGCGGCCGTCGCCGTGCGCAGCTCGGTTCCCGCAGCCTCCGGGTCGTCCAGTTCGGCCAGCGTGCCGATGGTCACGCGGTCCGGTGTCACCACCCCCCGGCCGCGCAGGTTCACGAACGCGCGATAAGCGGGCGCCACCTTCGATGTTTGGTAGATGAGTTCTTCGGGGATTTGGGCGCCGCGTAACGTCGTTGACCTGCTGATGATGGCGCCCTCGATGGTATAAACGGGGTTCTCCCGCCCAAACAGGAACGTATCGAGCACCTGACGAATGGTGTAAGTGCGCGGCAGGAGGGTGGGATTCTCGATCGTATAGGCCACCTGCAAGCCCGATGCTACGCCCGCGTCGCCGCCGTTTTCGGTGGTGCGCATTTGGAACGTCAGGCCGAAGTCATCCGTGCGCAGGAACCGGCCCTGGGCTTCATTGCCGACGTCCTCGATGGTGACTCCCTCGATGGCCGGGCCGATGGCCGTGAACCGGTTCGAAAACGTCCCCACGGGCGAGGTCACGGCGACGAACGAGGAGGGCCCGCTCCCGAAACCCGAGAGGATCGGCGTGTTGTCATTGATCGCGGCGGAGAAACGCGCGGCGGAGTCCACTTCGGCCGTAATAAAGCCGTTCTCGAAGCGGTTGTCGCCGCGGAAGATTTCGATGGGCGCCTGTCCCGTCCCCGCCTCGATGACTTGCGAGGGTCCGCCATAGAATTCCGGGTCGAAAGTCTCCTGGCCCTGAAATTCCTCGTGAACGGGATTGAGCGGGATTTCCCCGATGAACCCCTCTTCGGTAAGGCTCAGCGCATAGCGGATGGGCGCCCCGTTGTCGTCGCGCGAGGGCAGGCCGGGGAAGGTGAAGGTGGAATTGAAGACGTCGCGCCCCTCGAAAGCGGCGTCGTCCTCGATCGTCAGGCCGCCTTCGATCTCGTCGTTTTGCGAATCATCGTTATCATCGATCGCCTCACGAGGGATTTCAAAGAAGAACTCGTCGGCGTCTTCCGCGTCCGCCGCGCCGCGCGCCAGGATCAATCCCTGGCCGCTCAAAATCTGGCAGACCGCGCGGTAGGGGCCGTCATTCTCGTCGCCCAGCACCGACTCGGCGATTCGATCGTCAGGATGGGGCGGAAAGGTCGGATCGAAACGGTTATCAATCCCGCCGCCCAGTGTCTTGGAATCTAGAACCTGGACGTGGCTGACCGCCAAGAAGACCGGCACCTGAACGACGAATTCATCGACTTCCGTATCGTCGTCCGCCCCCTGGGTCACGTTGCCCTCGTCGTCGACCTCGACGTCAAAGCCGTCGACGACCGAACCTTCGAGCACCTGGCCCGAGATCGCTCCCACCCCTCCCCCACGCGGATCGGCCCCATCGACGATCGCGACGGTGACTTGATCATCGAACGCAAGCGCGCGTTTGAGATAGGGGTCGGTGGGCGAGCGGCTATTGCGGCCTTCCAAAAAAGGGTACATGGAGGAATCCACGATCGTGGAAGCGCCCATCCCCCTGGCGAATCCCAATTGCGTGGTCAATATGGCCTGGATATCGGGGCTGCTCTTGATCAACTGCTCGTCGTTCGAGGTCAGGTCGCCGCGGTCCTCGGGCCACATCCGGTAGCTGATCAGCGGATCGAACGCGATATCAACGTCAATCAGCTCACCCGCTTCATATTTGCGGAACTCGGAGATGAACATGTCGATTCGAAGGTCATGATTGAAATCCAGGATCAATATCTCGTCGCCGGTGACTTCTTCCTCGAAGATGCTGAAGACCACGCCCAGGAACTCGAAGGGAACCCCAGGAGACTGACCGGCAAGCAGCTCATCGAAATCGAACGGGCGATTAAAGAACGTCATGCTCACCACGGCCAGCTCACCCTCCGCAGCGCTACCGGCAAAGGTGTCCTCATCCTGGAACGTAATGACGTTGTAACCATCGATGGCGATCCCAAACGGAGTGTACGGCGCGAAGTTCTCCACCTCGATCGGAGGCCACAGATTGGCGTCGAAAACGGTCTCGCCGAAACCGAAATCGGCGTACCAGGCGCTGTTCCATGTATCAAGCGCGCGGTTCATCCCTTCGATCACCTGGCCGGAAGTGATATCGTGGTCATTGAGATGGGGCAGGAGAATGTCGAACCCCAATGGGTCGGGGGTCTCGAAATCCGCACCGCCCCGACTAATGAACGAGAAGTACACCTCGTCGCGGCCCCAATACAGCCCCTGGACCCGGGCCTGATCGTCCTGGGACGAAGTGAGCGAATTGTCTTCGGGCACGAACATGTTGAACGGACTTCCGGCCCATAACGGCGTGACCAACAGCACCCACAACGCCAGAATCACCGTCCGGTCGAAGAGAGGCTTGAAAACGTACATCTTGGTATCCTCCCTCTTGGGTACCTCTAGTGAAGATTCGATTGCGTGATGCTTCATGGTTCCGCCTAGAATGTTTGGTTCCCCACCACCGGGCGGGCCTGAATCAATGCGCGGCCTTACTTTTCGATTTTTCGATGATTCCGGTCACGCGCCGCTTGACGTCCGCGAGCGGCTCATGCTGATAAATGTCATTGGCCAACTCGGGTTGATGCTTCGCCCGTTCGTCGCGGGCCGCTTGGGACTTGGCGGCGCGGCTGTCGACCATCTTCTTCAATCGGGGCTGATAAGTTAATTGGCTCAGCGCCTCGCTCTTGTTCTGGAGCTCGGACAGGCGGCGCGTGATGGATTTGACCGGACTGCCCGGGACGCTGAAAGGGCCTATCCGGCTGACCAGCTTTTCGCCCGTCTCGGGATGGCGGAAGACGGTGAACCGACCCTGAAAACGCCCGACGATGTAAAGGTTGTCATCTTTGAGGTGCTTGCGCCGGGGGTCGCGCTTGATCCCGTTTTCTTCATACTTGGAGGGGACGGCGAACAACAGCACTTCTTCGTCCATGCTGATATTGGCCATCCCCATCACAAACTGGGTCACCGGGATCGGCTCGCTGATCTCCCCGCCCAGTTCCTCGATCTCGAATTCGCCGCTGTTCGACAACTTTAAGTTGCCCTTCCAGTTCTCCGACATCTTCAGGCGATATTTAGTGATGATCACCCCCCCGTTGACGCGTGTCTCACTCTCCACGCAGCGGGCGACGAAAATGTGATCGGCCTTGTCAACCAGTTCGTCCATGCTCAACCGGACGAAACTCTGCGGGTAAGCGCTCTGAAGCCCCCCCAAGGTCAGGCCGAGCAGTAGGCAGTAGGCTGCCCATCTACCCAGCCCCAAAGGATTCGCGGAAATCATAGCCGTCCTCCTTCTTCTGCAAAAGCGGTTGTTGCCTTGATTTTGGTTAGGTACGATGTTTTTCCCGGTTCGCAGAGACGATTTCACCACGGTTCTTGTTACCTCAATCCGTCTTTAAGACATCCGGGCAAGCCTGAAGGCGTCAGCCGCCGCGACCATCGGGTCAAGCGTCCTCGCCTGAGGCAGAAGCGGATGGGCAACCCACAACATACATCAAACCGTTTATCGCGTCCCGCTGCAACTAAAAGCGACCGAGATCGGCCGAGTGGCCCGGGGCTGGCCTATCGGGAATCCAACCTACTACGGGGTGACCCGTTGTCAAGGCATAAGTTACATCTCCACCCGCGAAAATCAGACCCAAGAGAAACCCCGGGCTGGCTTATCTTCTATAAATATAGAGCACAGCGGGAGACATGTCAACCCCGTTCGCGCAATCGGGCCAAAACAGTCGGATTCGCCCCCCGGCCGGATTTCCCCGGTTCGCCCCGGCGGGGCCCAACCCCTTCCCCCCCGGGTTCAGCCTCCTGATGAGTCGGGCGACCCGTTCTCCAGAAAGGCCCCCACGGCCTCCATCAGGTCGGCCATGGCCTTGCGGCGCTCCGCCCCGTTCAGCTTGCCGGCGGGCGGGAGGATGGGCGGCCCGTAGTGGACATGCAAGGGCCGGGCCAACTTCGGGAGGAGCCGCTGGGCCGGCCAAATCTTGAACATGCCTTCGATGCGGACCGGCACGATCGGCGCCCCCGCGTGCAGGGCGAGCTGGGCGACCCCCTCGCGCATGGACATCAGCCGCCCGTCGCGCGAGCGCCCCGCCTCGGGAAAAACCACCAGCCCCCGCCCCGCCCCCATCAGGCCCATGGCGGTCCGCATCGCCCTCACGTCGCGCCGTTCGAGGTCCACGGGGAAGCCCCCCCACCAACGAATCAGCGCCGCGAACGCCCGATTGCGGAACAGGGGCTCCATCGCCATGAAAGCGACGCCCCGGTCCTGACCAAGGTGGACCAGGACGGGGTCCAGATAGGATTGGTGATTGGAGGCCAGCAGAAACGGGCCCTCGCGCGGGATATTCCCCTTGCCATACGAGCGAAACCCGAACAGCAACCAAAACAGGGCGCGCAGCCACACCTTGGTCAGGGTACCCTTTCGCGCCTGGGGAAGCCCGGGCCGGCTCACTGATCGAGTTCTCGAAGCATGGAAGTCAACAAGTAGTATCAATCCCGCCCGCGCATGCAGCCCCGCCGCGCCAGACGGCTCCTTCTGATCGCTCATTCCGGGCGGATATCGCGCCGATGCCGAATTTACTACAACATGGCCGAATCCGCGTCAAGGTCCAAATCGAATACCGCATCATCGGCCACGGGTCGATGGGCGCCCCCCCCGTGGGCCGTGCCGTGGCGATCGATCTGCTCAAACGCCATCCCGATGGTCCCTATCGGCGTCCACCTGACGGCGGTCCGCGAACACGCCAATTATTGCTGGGCCCCGATGGCCTCGCCCGAGAAGGTCCCGTCGGTCGTCGCCGAAGGGTGGTATTATTGGCGATACGAACAGATCGATGAGTTCATCGAGCAGGTATCGGCCGAGCAGCTCGAACTGGAATTCCGGACGCAAATCGAGGCGCTGCTCGAGACCGACCTCGACTTCCTCATGTCGGACGAACCGAGGCGAATCATCGAAGAAAAAGGGATTATCCTGCTCGATTACCGGCCGCTGCAAAAGGCGTGGCGCGAAATCAACTGCCGTTGAACGGGATCGTTACGACCCCGCCCTGGTCCCGCCGGCATGGTCAACACGCAAACGAAGCCTCGGGCAGGCCCAAGCACATCGTTCCAGGGTCGGTCATCCGGGATGGGTCGAAAACCTAATCGAGGGCGAATGTGGAAAGTTCAACCGCAACGAGATAAGTCGAGCGGAAAAACCCCGCGTTCGCGGTGCCGGCAACCATCGTTCCGTCCTCGGTCACGACGATCGCTCGCACGTCGCGTTTCCCCAATCCCTCGCTGACGTCCTCCCATGTCTCCCAATTATCGGTGGAACGAAAGACGCCTTCGCTCGTGCCGGCGAACAGTTCTCCCTCAAAACGGTGCGCGAGAGCGCGTATGGATGGGTATTGGGTCCTTTGGGGATGTTCAGTACTCGGTGGAGTGAGTGTCCCCGGACCCACCCTCGGTCTTGCCGACCACGTCAACCCCCCGTCGGAGGATCTGAACAGATTATTCTGATTCCCTATTCCAATGGGTCCGGTGTCAACACCAAGGAAGATATCTCCGGTCTTTGGGTTTACATCAAAGCAGCGAGGCCGCATCTCAATATTAATATAGAAATTGATGTTCCATTCGGCGCCCTGATTGAGTGACACGAGAATCGCCCCAATTTTCTGCACAGTGCAGTCCTGATGTCCCGCAAGGATGCGGCCGCCGAAGCCCAAGAAAACCCCAAAATACCCGCAATCTTCGAATACCGTTCCCGTGTGAGCGACTCCGAAAACCTGGTGGATTGCGCTACCAAAAAAACCCCAGATCGGTTCCTCGCCAACCGTTGAAACAATAATCCCGACATCGTCGCTGACCGTGAGGTCCGCGATGCCCTGATTAGCATCGGAAGCGAATCCCAGATCGATCGGCAGCTAGGTATCGCCGAATGCCCCGGCAGGGGAATAAAAAAGACCTCGGTAACCTTCATCGGGGAGCGTACGGGAATCGAACTCATACCCCAAGCCGGCGTAGAGCGTGCCGTCAAGTCCAAATGCCATGGCCATCACGTCAAGGCCGCCCGCGGGTTCCAACCCGCTATTGACCTCCGTCCAGGATTCACCGAAATCCGTGGAGCGTAACACGCCTTCGCCGATCGTTCCGGCCAGCAGCACCCACTGAGGGAAACCCGGCGTGGGAGGATGATACGCAAGCGCGCGGACCTCGAGGTCACTCGTCTCCGGCCCACCGATCTGAACCCATTGAGACTGCCCCGCGACGACGCAATGGATGGACCACGATAAGAGAACGGCGGCCCCTGCCAGGTGAGTCTTCAGTCGACGTCCAACCTTCTTACTCCTTTTGAGTAATAGCCTATCAGTCAGCACGGTTCCCGTCAAGTTCAGTCGGATTCTTCGCCGGCCATGGCGCGTAGGATCGCCGGTTCGGCCAGATCGAGCAGCCAGTTGTGGTCGGCGCCGCGGGCTTCGATCAGTTCGACCCAGCCGGGGTGGGCGGCGGCCAGGTCGCGGCCCATCGCGATGGGGACGATTGTGTCGGACGTGCCGTGGATGATCGTGACGCGCGGGCGCGGGTTGCGGCGGGAGAGTTCGGCGAGCGCGGCGCGGTTGTCGTAGCGGTCGCGCGCCAGGTGGCACAGCGGCCAGCCGACCGTCTGTTTGGCCATGTCGCGGATGCTGGTGAACGGGGCCAATACGACCAGACTACGGACCTCGACCTCGGACGCCAGCCGCAGCACCGCGGCCCCGCCCAGCGAGAAACCGAGCATGTTGAGCCGCCCCTCGAGTTCCTCTTGCTCGACGCCCAGGCGCTCGGCCAGCGTCGCCAGGGCCCGTCGCGAGGATTCCAGGACCGTCGGCTCCCACGCCTTGCCCTCGCACTCGCCGTAACCCGGATAATCGAAGAGCAGGTAGCCGGCCCGCTCATCAGGGAGCTTCTCGATAAAGTCGAGCCAATCGAGCCCCCGCGCGGCGTTGCCGTGGAACATCATCCATAGCCGGTCGGGGAGTCGGCCCGGCGCCTTGTCGGCGGGGACGTCGCCCGGTTCGCCCTTCGGAGGGACGTAATAGGCCACCTGCCGCCCGCTCGATGTCTCATAGCTGATCGGCTCGACCAGCGCCCCCGCCGCCCGGAGCAGCGCCGGGTCATAACGCCGCGGGATGTAGATCATCTTGTGTTGAAAGAAATAGAGAAAGACGACGAGAAACAGGACGAAACCGATGATGCTGAGCACGGTCATGCGCAGGAGCCTGAACGAGATTCGCGTGAGGCCGGATCGTTGCATGGACAATGCTCGGATTCAATGCCAATTCCATGGGGACCGAAACGGATCGAACGCGCACCCTGAATGTGGCGGGGCGCGCGGAGCGCGGAATGAGCGTGATCTCTCAGAACAATTCCGGCGACGTCGTCAAGTCAACCTTTTCGCCGGGCTGGTCCTGGTCGGATTCACGCTTGGGGATCCAGGGGCCGGTGACCATTTCCTTGTAGCCCATGCCGGGGCCGACCATCGGGAAGACGCACGCGTCCTGGTCGACCATGACCTCCAGGAACGCCCCACCCTTGTGCTGGATGAACTCCTTGAGCAGACGCGTGACGTCTTCCTTTTTCTCCAGGCGTTTGGCGAAGCCGAAGCCGTCGGCCTCGGCGGCCTTGACGAAATCCTTGCGGTGCAGCGATTTGTCGGACCCCGAGAAGCGCTCGCCGAAGTAGCTCTTCTGCCACTGACGGACCATGCCGTCGCCCAGGTTGTTGAGCAACAGGATCTTGACCGGCAAGTCGTAGGTCGTCACCGTCTCCATCTCGCCCAGGTTCATCCGCAAGCTACCGTCGCCGTCCAGGTCGATCACGATCCGGTCGGGGCAGGCGAACTGGGCGCCGATGGCGGCCGGCAGCCCGAAGCCCATCGTCCCCATGCTGCCCGAAGTCAACCAGGAGCGGGCGGTGTGGAAATCGAAATACTGGGCACCCCACATCTGATGCTGTCCCACGCCGGTCGAGACGATCGCGTCGCCCTTGGTGATCTTGTTGAGGCACTCGATCACGTGATGCGGCTGGAGCAGGTCGCTCTCGCGGTCGTAATTGAAGGCATATTTCTCCCTGAGCCCCCGGACGTGTTCGAGCCACTTCGAGTAGTCCTTCTTGAAGCCCGTCTTTTTGGCGTAGGCCAGCAGGTCGCACAGACCGGTCTTGGCCTCGCCGACGAACGACCAGTCAACCAGCTTGACCTTGCCGATCTCGGCGGCGTCGATATCGATATGGGCGATGAAGCGGGCACCGGGAGCGAATTCCTGGACTTTGCCGGCAACGCGGTCGTCGAAGCGCGAGCCGATGGCGAGCAGGCAGTCGCAGTCCTCAACGGCGTAATTGGCGTGGGCCGCCCCGTGCATGCCGAGCATCTGGAGCGAAAGCGGACTGGTCGTGTCCATCGCGCCGATGCCCATCAGCGTGGTCACGGCGGGAATCCCCAAAGCCTCGGCGAAGGCGCGCAGCTCCTGGGCCGCGTTGCCGTTGATCACCCCGCCCCCCGCGTAAATCAGGGGCCGCTCGCTGTGGTGCAGCATGGCGAAGAAGGTCTTGGCCTGTTCGTCGCCGACCCGGTTGGCCTGGAGCTTGGCCAAACGGTGATTGTAGCCGCGCAGATTGAGCAGACCCGCCCCTTCGAAGGTCCCTTCCCAGTTCTGGACGTCCTTGGGCACGTCGACCACGACGGGCCCGGGGCGGCCCGTGCGGGCGATGTGGAAGGCCGTGCGCATCGTGGCCTCCAGCTCCTCGGGCTTGGTCACGAGGAAAACGTGCTTGGCGCAGGCACCCATGAGGTTGGAGACGGGCGCTTCCTGGAACGCGTCGGTCCCCATCGCCTTGCGCGGGACCTGGCCGCAGATCAGCACGACGGGGGTCGAATCGGCCATGGAGTCGCGGATCGGCGTGACCGAGTTGGTCGCCCCCGGCCCCGAAGTGACCAGGAAGACTCCGACCTTGCCGCTGGCGCGGGCGTAACCGGCGGCCATGAAGCCCGCCCCCTGCTCGTTGGCCGGGACGATCAAGCGCACCTGCTTCTCGACCTCGTCCGCATGGGCGGCATTGTAGCGAAAAACGGCGTCGTAGGTCGGCAGGATGGCCCCGCCGCTGTATCCAAACAACGTGGTGACACCCTCATCGGCCAGCACCTGAATGACCATCTCCGCCCCGCTCAATGTTTGACCGGCAAGCGGATGGTCGCCCTTGCGGGTCTCGATCACCTTGCCGCCGCTTTCGGTGTCGGCGATCGCCCGCCGTGCTTTGAGGTCCGGATTCATTTCACGCCTCCGAGGTTGTGGAAACCTTTCAAGATATCCAGTCGCGCAAAATCGGTTACAAACTGTTTGCGAAACGCCGTCCCGGTTCGCGCCGGCCCTTCATTCTGGAATTCCGCGATCATGCAAGGGCCGCGTCAAAGGGATGAGAACCAACGCAAGTTCTCGACCCAGCCAGCCCATTATAACCGGATCGGCGTATACCTCAAGGGAATGAAGCCGGGATTGGGGTTCGGGGCGTGCCTCGTTCTTGGGCCTGAACCTCGCTCGGATGAAGGATCTCCGTCTTGGTTGATCATCGGCTCCCGTCTCTCGTCCTCGTAATCGGTCTTTTCTTTTCCGGACCACAACTGGGATGGGCCGAGGTGATGTCTCGATTACGAGGACGAGAGACGGGAGCCGGGAGCCGAAAGAAGATCGGGGCGGCGGGTTCGCTTCCGTCAAAGAACCCAAAACCGTTTCCCGTCGAACTCGAGGCGTCGCCCCGCCTCTCCGCGTTGGACTTCCATTTCGGCTCCGATCGCTTTTAGGGCGTTACGACATCCCACGTCGCACAGCTCCTCTTCGGTCAACAGCTCCAGCGAGGCCAGATAGTTCATGCAATCCAACATATCGCACGCTGACCCCGCGAGTTGCTCGGCCCCTTTGCGATGGAGATGCCCGTTTTTTTTCAACACGACGGCCGCGCCATGGAAGTCGTATTCGCCGGGCGCCAGGCCCGAGATGTGGACCATGTCGCTGGTGACGATGGAACGCTCGGGTGACTTGGCCCGCAGGCCGACCCGGATCAAATCGTCCGGCAGGTGGAACCCGTCGGTGATGAACATCCCGCCAAGCCGGTCGTCGGCGAGCATCGGCCAGATCGGATTGTGATGCCGATGCAGGCGGTCGAGCAAGCCGTTACCGATGTGCGTGGCCAGCCGGGCCCCCGCGTCGGCGGCGCGGTGGATGTCGTCGGCCGAGGCGTTGGTATGGCCGATCGAAACGACCGTGCGGCTGTGGCGAGCGATGTGCTCGATCAGCTCGATGGCGCTGTGAACCTCGGGGGCGAGGGTCACCAATGCGATCCGATCGTCGGCCCACTCGCGCAGCCGTTCGAACGTTTCGATCGACGGCGCCTGGACGCAGTCCTTGGGGTGCACGCCCCGGGGGCCGTCCTGGGGATTGAGAAACGGCCCCTCAAGGTGGATGCCGAGGTTCTTGGCATGGCCCGGTGAATCGGCGTGGTGGGCCAAGACGGGCAGACAATGGGCATACACCTCGACGGAGGTGGTGATCACCGTGGGACAAAAAGCGACCACCCCCCGCTCGCGCAGCCGCCCGGCCACCTCGTCAACCATCCCGGACGTCAGGTCGGTCGACGTGAAATCAACGCCCCGCGCGCCATTAACTTGCAGATCAACGAATCCATCGATCATGAAAAGCTCCCATTTGGCGAAGCAGTGGTAGGCGCCGGATAGAACTGAAGTGCGACCAGTCCCTCAAACCGCCCCGCTCGCCATGGCAACTACGAGTTCTGACCCGACCTTCGGGCAGTTAAAACCCCATGCTTCACTCAAGTCAAGGCTCTTGCCGCCGTGTCCAGGGCAAGTGCAGGTAGATATTGCCCCCCTTCGGGGCGGGCCTCATCGCCGCATTTCTGGGTTGCGCGCTCGTTCGCGAATCGAGAGTATTGAACGCGATACAGGCGATGGCGCACAATAATGCTGAACTATAGGAGCCGTCCATGAAAACGGGCCTTATCCTTGTGGACATTCAAAACGATTACTTCCCCGGAGGCAGGATGGAACTGGTCGGGGCGGAGGACGCGGCGCGGAACGCGCGGAAATTGCTTGAATCGTTTCGCGAAAAAGGGCAACCCACCTTTCACATCCAGCACATCTTTACCGATCCCGATGCCCCGTTCTTCGTGGCCGGGACCGACGGGGTGGAGATTCACGCATCCGTGGCACCGCGCCAAGACGATCTGCTCATTCAAAAGCATCACCCCAACGGCTTTCTCCAGACCGGCCTGCTCGATGAACTGCGCAAGGCCCAGGCCGAGCGGGTCGTGATCTGCGGCGCAATGAGCCACATGTGCATCGACGCGACGACACGCGCGGCCGCCGATTTCGGCCTGAACTGTGTGGTCGCCCACGACGCCTGCGCCACGCGCGACCTCGAATTCGAAGGCCGAACCGTCCCCGCCGACGAAGTTCACGCCTCGTTCATGTCGGCCTTGGGTTGGGGCTATGCCAAGGTCGTCCCGACGAGCGAAGCCTTATCGATACGTTGAGAAATTAGCGTGACGCTTCGAAAACGCATGGAGCGCTCCGGACCGTTTCACCACTCCA
>CAUZJO010000075.1:0-22855 GCA_963580245.1 Candidatus Sumerlaeia bacterium
ATCGTTGGTATCTTCGTATCCGGCTAGCCGTCCATAAACCGCCTGGCGAAGCAACGCCGTCAGTGTGTACTGGGTGTTCTGACCCGTGCGTGGATCCTGAAGAACTTCCTCGGCCAGAGTTGTCAATCCCAACACCTCATCCAGCTCTCGGTAAACAATCAGTCCACCATCACTGGTCAGCTTTGCGCCGTGGAATTCCATCTTCACACTGGGGTCGAACTGGACCCTCAAGGCCTCTTTTTTGCTCTCACCCATCAGATCTCTCCGCTTTTGCTGCTGGAACATCGACTTCAGCCTTTATTCATCGGCCATTCGGAGAATTATACCATAACTTTCTATTTCTCAAATGGGAAATATGGGTGTATAGTAAACGATACGCTTTGCCAAAGGATTCGCCGGTAAAAAAGGAACAAGTAGCTGATTTTTATTACTCAGAACCTATATTCCTGTCACTCGATGATAAACAGTTATTAGAGTCCTGGCAATATTCAAGCAAGGTTTCCACATGTTTAGCGAAAAGGGCGAGAGTGATTTTGTTATTCGCAGATGGTCTCTCAACCCGACAGGTGGCAGAGAAAATCAAGATGCACAGAACCGCGCTTGCAAAGTGGGCATGGGTCTTTATCGAAGAGGGTATTGATGGATTGCATAGAATTTATCCACGTAAAAAACGAAAAAATCATGATGTGCGGCTTCAATCCACAATAATTTCTACTCTCCATGCTCCGCCTTCAGATTATGACATTAATCGGACATCATGGAAAATGGCTGATTTGAAATCGGTCTTGCACGCCAAAGGTATTCATGTAAGCTATGATGTGATTAGAGACATTGTCAAATCTTCGGGCTACAAATGGCGCAAAGCGAAAGTGGTCTTGACCAGCAACGATCCAGAATATAGATAGAAACTGGACCGCATTCATTCCATTCTTTCAAAGCTCGGAGAGAACGAAAGGTTTTTTCCGGTTGACGAATTCGGACCATTTGTGGTCAGAAAGAAGGGTGGGAGGAGGTTGGTTCCACCCGATGGGTATCCATCAGTCCCTCAGTTTCAGAAATCGAAAGGATGTCTGATTTTAACGGGAGTGCTCGAACTGTCCAAGAACCAGGTTACGCACTTTTACTCAAAGAAAAAGAACACCGATGAAATGATCACAATGCTCATGGTTCTACTGGATCAATACATGGACTGTGACAAGATATATCTATCGTGGGACGCGGCGTCATGGCATATCTCGAAGAAGCTTCAGGCGAAGGTCAACGAAGTGAACCAACCAGAGTATCGAAAACAGAATAACACACCGGAAGTAGGACTTGCCCCACTACCTGCATCCGCCCAGTTCTTGAATGTTATCGAATCGGTTTTCAGTGGAATGGCGAAGGCGATCATTCACAACAGCGACTACCAGAGTGTGGATGAGGCGAAGGCTGCGATCGACCGATATTTCAAGGAGCGGAATGATAATTTCGAGAAGAATCCGAAAAGAGCTGGTAAGAAAATATGGGGTGAGGAGCGAGTGCCGAGCGAGTTTAGTGAGGCGAACAATTGTAAAAATCCAAGATACTGTTGGTGAGCGTTGTTGCCATGATATCCACGGAAGCCGGAACAAGGATGGTCGCCGATCTCGCGCCGGGGCGATTGAACTCCAATCCGGTCTTTTACGGGATTGGCCCATTCACCAGGGCCGGCAACCGAATCTATTTCACCGCCGATGACGCCAGTGGCCGCGGCATGGAACTGTGGGCGCTGGACCTGGGTAGCGGGGCGGTCTCGCCGTGGTGGTCTTATCGATAGCGCGGGCGCCGCGACCTCCCTCGTGCCGCGCTTCCCCGGCCGTCGGCCATCGTTCCTCGGCCACCTACAACAGGTCCATCGGATCAATATCAATCGTCAGCGAGACCTGGGAGCGGCGGTGGTGGTGGGTGAATTCGGCCAGGCCTTGGCGCAGGAGCGTGTGGAGGAGTTGCGGGGGCTTGCCGCGGGCGAGGATGCGCCAGCGATACTGGTTCTCCAGGCGGACCAGCGGCGCGGGGGTGGGGCCTAGGATGCGGATCTGTTTAAAATTGGGCCGGTAGGCCAGCGTCTTGAGCATCCCCGCCAGCCGACCCGCCTGCTCGCGTACCATGTCCTCCTTCTCGCCGCTCAGAATGATCGCCCCCAGCCGCGCGAAGGGCGGGAACTGCAACATGCGCCGGTTGTGCAGCTCGCGCTCGTAGAATTGTTTCTCGGCCAGGCGGGCGGCACTGTCGATCGCGTAATGCTGCGGCATGAACGATTGCAGGATAACTTCGCCGGGGACCTGCCCGCGCCCGGCCCGGCCCGCCACCTGGGTCAGCAGCGCGTAGGTCCGCTCGGCCGATCGGAAGTCTGGCAGGAACAACGCGAAATCCGCCGAGATCACGCCGACCAGCGTCACGCGCTCCAGGTGCAGGCCCTTGGCGATCATCTGCGTGCCGAGGATGATCTCGACGCGGCCTTCCTTGATCTTTTCCCATGCATCGAGGAACGCCCCACGCCGCCGCATCGAGTCGGTATCGAATCGCAGGACGCGCGCCGTCGGGAAGCACTCGCCCAGCGTCTCTTCAATCCGCTGGGTGCCCAGGCCCAGCTTCTTGATTTCCCCCGTGGCCTGGCATTCGGGGCAGATCTGGGGGACGACCTGTTTGGAACCGCACCAATGGCAGATCAGCCGGTCGATCGTCTTGTGATAAGTCATCGGCACGTCGCACTGGCGGCACATGAAGCGATGACCACAGGCCAGGCAGATGATCTGATTGGCGAATCCGCGGCGATTGAGGAGCAAGACGGTCTGCTCGCCGCGCTCGATCCGCCGCTCGATGGCCTCGCGCAGATGGGGAGAGAGCATCGCCTCGTCGGCGCCCGCCGAGAGGCCGTCGCGCACGTGCCGTTTCATGTCGATCACGGTCATGACCGGCGGGGCGTGCGGGCCGATGCGCTCGGGGAGACGCAGCAGATGGTACTTGCCTTCGCGCGCGTTGTGCAGCGACTCGACCGAGGGGGTGGCCGAACCCAAAACCGCGACCCCGCCCAACCGCAAGGCACGCATCACGGCCACGTCTCGCGCATGATAGCGCGGAGTCTCGTTCTGCTTGTAGGTCGTCTCGTGTTCTTCATCGACGATCAGCACGCCGAGCTCGGGCAAGGGGGCGAACAGGGCCGATCGCGCCCCAATCACGATCCGCACCAGCCGGTCCTTGACCTTGCGCCATAGATCGTACTTCTGACCGAGCGTCAGGCGGCTGTGATAGACGCCGACGGTTTGGCCGAGCCGGCCGCGGAAAGCGGAGACGACCTGGGGCGTGAGCGAGATTTCGGGCACCAGGACGATCGCCGAGCGGCCGATGCGCAACGCCTCCTCGATCACGCGCAGGTAGATCTCGGTCTTTCCGCTGCCCGTGATCCCGTGGAGCAAGAACGTCTCATAGCGGCCCGCGTGCAGGGGTTGATTGATCTGGTCGTAAGCGTGTTGTTGGTCCCTTGTCAGTTCGATGTGATGGGACGATTGCGGCTCGCCGTCGGGGAAGTAATCGTCCGGGCGGTCGATGACGCGCTCGCCGCGTTGAAGCCAGCCACGGTCGATCATCGTCTTGAGCACGCCGTCGCCCACCGACGCCGCCTCTTTCAAGTCCGCGACCGGCAGCGATGGGTTGCCGGCGGCCAGCAGCGTTTCGATCACCCGGCGATGGCCGACGGTCGCCGCCTGGCCGTCGGGGCCGACCTTGTGCGGATGGGTCAGCCAGAACTGCAAATCGGCCAGACCCAACGTGATTTCGGTCTTGGGCGAAACCTCGTTCAGGCCGACCATCGAGACGGTCGCCAATGCCTCGCCCAGCGAGCTGAAGTAATACTCAGCCAGCCAGCGGGCCAGGTCGATCAGTTCCGCGTCGATCACGTATTCAGGCGTGAGGTGACGCGTGATCGGCTTGATGCGGCCCTTGAAGCTGGGCGCGTCGACCATGTCAATGACCACCCCGTCGGCCTCCCCCTCGCGAAGCGGGACGCGCACAAGCGATCCGACCTGCAACTCCTCGCCCATCGATTCGGGGATGTAGTAGGTAAACGAATCGGTGAACGGCCGGTTCAGGGCAACTTGCGCGTAGCTCAGCGAGCCGGGAGTCGTCGCGTTGGCACTCGCGTTCATGCCATGCCCTGTCGCCGACGTTGAATGACGCGCCGCCCCACGTCGACCACCCAAACCCCCCAGGCGAGCGCGAACAGCAGGCTGATGACTGCCCCTTGTTTGAAGCCCGCGGGCAGGTATCGCAGATAGACCCCGCTGACGCCCTGGGGAACGTAGAATCCGCGCAGGACGCCATTGGTGCGATAGATCGGCGTGAGGACGCCGTCGACTCGCGCCCACCAGTGCGGATACCACATCTCGCTCAGCACAACGAACCCCGGTCCATCGGGCGCCGTCACCGTCAGCCACAGCTTGTCATATGCGCGGCGGTCGACCGTAACGGATCCGCGACTGAACCCTTCGCTCTGGGGCAACTCGGCTGGCGGCGGAACCTCGACCAACGCTTCCTGCTTGGGGTCGAAGGGCCTCTGGTCCTCCCATAACAGATCGATGACCTCCCTGGGTGAACCCACCGGTGTGAGGCGATTCACCAACCAGGCCCGCGGCAGCGCCTTGGTGTTCTCCACGATCGTCGCGCCGCGGCGGGTCCGATGGCGCTCGGACAGATGAGGATTGCGTTCCGCATCGAGTGCCTCGGTCAAGATGGACGGGGCGGGTCGGTCGGAACCGTCGGTTTGGCCGGGGTCGGCGCCCATGGGGCCCCCAAACAACAAGTACCGGACATTGAGCATCGAGAGCAGGCCGGGCCGGGCGAAGAGTCCAGGGGCGTCTTCGGTGTCGCCGGTGTTGCTGATGCGCAGCAGATGGCCGTAATCGGGCGGGATCAGCGGCCAGTTGCCGCCAACCGAATAGATGCCGCACATCTGCGCCAGGTAGAGCGGCAGGGTCTCCTCGCTCTGTCGAATGTCGTCGGCCGTGACCGAGAGGATCCTGAATTCATCGGCCCGCCCGCCATGCCAAGCCAGCATTCGGTCCACCGCCTCATTTGCGGGGGGATTGACCCACTCGGGAGGCCTCGCCTCGCGCGCCGTGACGTGCCGGCACAAGACCGCCTGCTCGGCGGTGCATAATCCGATCCAGCAAAGGACCCACACGGGCCACCATCCGTGCCGCCAGCCGGCCAAAGCGAGGACCCCCAGCGCGGCCAGCCCGAAAACCAGCGGCATCCAGATGGCCGAGTTCCCCGGCTGCATCTGGTAGATCATGAAGACGTCCCAATTGATTTGGCTGTCTCCGAATGGCCGCGTCAGCAGGAGCCACAGCCAACCCAGAGGGACCGCGGCCAAGACGGCGGCCACGCCCAACGTGACGACCGTCGCCAGCCGAGTGGGCCGTTTGGATTCCAACGCGATGATCAGCCGGTGGAAACCGACGGCGGCCAGCAACGCCAGACCTAAATCGAAGAAGAGCAGCCACCGTGTCTGGATCCGGAACAGGTTGAGGACGGGCGCATGATAGAGCAGGCGAGCCAACGGCGAGGCCGACCCGAAGACAAGCGAGAGCGACAGAACCGAAACGCATGACCAGAAGATAACCTCCAGCCGCAGCTTGGGCCGCAGCCGGCGAAACCGGCCCCTGGCCAGGATCGGCCCCAGGACCAGCAGGAGCAGCCCGAGCCACACCGGGGCGGCCATCGAGCCGATCATCTCGGGCTGGTCCCAGCGACCGAAGTATGCCTCGCGGACCCAATCGCTCGGGAACCCGGCCCCGTAGAGAAGGGGAAAGGGCAGAGTCAAGAGACGCGGCAGCGTATAGCCATGCGATGTAAACGCCTCGAAGTCAATCGAACCGCGAAACGTCATGGGGAGGATCTCGCGGGTCGCCAGGAACTGGACGGCCATCAGGCCCAATCCCACGACGAGTGCGCCGCCCAGCCCCGCCAAACGCCGCGCGCCGACCCCCGCCCGCCGCCGCGTCCAGGCCAGCGCCAGTGCCTCGATCCCAAGCACCAGCCACGTCATCACGCAGACCTGCATATACCCGGCGCCGATCTGAAAGGCCAATCCCACCGCCAACATCGGCCCGGCCCACGGGCGGCGTTCGAGGGTCAGGCGCGAGAGCAGCAGCAGCCAAGGCGTCCACGCCATGGCCCAGATCATCGGTTGGTGCGGCTCGTGGGCCACGACGGAGCCGCTGAGCATGAAAAAGACCCCGCCCGCCAGCGCCGCGCCCTGCCTCAGCCGCCACCCCCGGCGCAGCAACGCCCATGTCCCCAAGCCCATCCAGAAGGTGTGGAAGGCCTGCATGGATGCGAAGGCCCTAAACGGCTCGAAGAGCGCGAAAAACAGATACACGGGCGGATAGAGCGCCGCCGCGTGGTGACTGGCCAGGTGCGGCAGTCCGGAAAAGGGATACGGGTTCCACAACGGCAACACCCCCTCCCTTAAACAGCGCCACGAGAACAGACAGTTAGGCAAATGGATGGCGCGCTCGTCGAACGGCACCCAACCCCGCCACAGGTTCTCGCCCTCAACCACCGCGGTGATGATGAGATAGAGCAAGAGCGCTTGGATCACGTGCCCGTTCAGTGAGCGTTGCTGGCGCATGGACTTACCTCAAAGACATAGGCGCGAATGGGACGTGCGACATCACGCGCGCGCGCGGATCGACTAGCGAGTATCAATCTGTCCCGTTCCCATGTTTCGTTTTCGCAGAAATCAAAGGTCCTGGCCAGTCGGATTCCCAGGACTGGGGTTTGGCGGACGTGATGATGTGCAAACCGTTGCGGCGTTCGGGCGCCGAGGTTGGGCCCGTGAATCAGTTTTGCACCCGTATTCCGCCCCCCTCCTTGATGGGCGTGGTCGGCCCGGCAGGCTTTGGCGGGAGGGCACTGGAACCATGGGCAATTGATTTTAAATGGCTTATCTCGTTTGTTGAATCGGCTTCCCGCGTAACTCGGGTCACCGGAAAGCCTCCCGTCCCACTGGCTTGGCTATTGCTTTTACCCATGGGGCAATTCGTCGGGATCGGGAGTTCGAATGATGTTTCCGCGCTTCAATGCGACTTTCTTGTTCATCGTGGCCTATCTGCTGCTGACCGCATCGGTCGTGGCGACGCCGATTTATGTAGGTTACTTCAGGGTCAGCGACGGTCCCGACTGGCACGAGGCCCCCCCCGTCTATTCGGCCCGCGAGGCCGCGGCTCTGGTCTTCGGCGGCCAATACACCGATTACGCGATCTCCACCCACTTCACCAAGATCAACAATCAAGCATGGGCCGACGGCTGGGGCGATACGCAACACCTGTTCGAGCCGGTCCACGAGGACTTCAAGGTCGGCGAAAGCTACCTCGGCAACCCCGGCGAAGGGAGCGTCTACTCGGCGTTCGTCAACGACCACCACCGCCTCGCCACCAAGCGTTACAATTTTGTCTGGCGCATCGCCGAAGCAAACCCAGTCGTTCCGGAGCCCTCTACGCTCCTGATGGTGGGGGTCGGTAGCTTGGGCGCGCTCTACCTGCGCCGCCGGCGCGGCGCGGTCTCTCCTCAAGGCTAGAAACCCGCCATCACTGTCATTCGGCGGGTGTATCTCACTCTTCCGCGAGATGCACCTTTGCCCCCCGTGGGCACGAATCAACTCTGTCCTTATGCTCGACCCCGGAGGGGTCGAATGTGATTAGCCGTGGGTGTCAACCCACAGTTCGCGGTCCCATAATACCGACAACCCTGAAAGGGTTGAATCGTAAGGTGAGGCGGCCTGTTCGACCCCTTCAGGCCGATCGTTCAAGTGCGGACTGGTCATCTGAGATAAGCCTTGGCTAAAATAGAGTGGTATCCGGACGGCTCCGGTCATGAAGCGGCGGGCGCGGCGTCGGCGTCCCTCGACGTTTGACGACACGACCGACCGGAAGGAGCATCACGTCTCGTCTCAAGGACTGATTGACAAAGCCTCGCCATGCCCGTCGAGACCAAAGAAACAACTCACCCCTCCACCGTCTATGGACCGGTGCGCTCGTGGCGGTTCGGGATGTCGTTGGGGATCGACCCGATCGTTGAGACATCCACCTGCTCGTTCAACTGCATCTATTGCCAGTTGGGCAACATTCAGCGGATCACGGCCGAGCGGCGCGAGTTCGTGGTCTCGGGCAAGGTCCGCGAGGATCTGGAAGCGGTAGACTGGACGGGCGTGGACGTGGTGACGATCTCGGGCAGTGGCGAACCGACGCTGGCCACCAACCTTGGCGAGATCGTCGAGGCGATCCGCGAGCGGACCGACCGGCCGATCCACATCCTCACCAACGCCACGCTCCTTCACCTGCCCGAGGCGCGCGGGGCGGTCGCCGGCATTGACGTCGTTTCCTGCAAGCTCGACGCACCTGACGACGCGGCACTCCAACGCATCAATCGACCCGCGCCGGGCATCACGCTGGGCGGAATTGTCGCCGGCATCCTGGCCTTGAAAGAGGAATATACCGGCCGGTTGACCTTGCAGGTGATGTTCATGCCGGCCAATGTCAGCGAGGTGGAACGCTGGGTGCCGCTGATTCGCCGAATCAAGCCGGCCGAAGTCCAGCTCAACACTCCCCGGCGCCCCTACCCCCTGGGCTGGTATCTCCAGAGCCGCGGCGACCACGCCTCCGAGCACTGCCCCCACGAAAAACGCCAACTCAAAACCATCACCCCGGCCCAGGCCCGCCAGGCCGAGGCGCGGTTGGAAGAACTCACCGGGGTGGAAGTGGTTTCCGTGTATCAGGACTGAACGAGAGTCGGCGGAGGATGGAATGAGACGCCTCATCTCCCTTCCTCAAGCCGTGAGTTAACTCGGCCCGTCCGCGTCGAAGGCTGAACTCTCGACCACCTCCGTCTCGGGAGCTTCGTCTGCTTCATCCGTCGCCGGGGCTTGGGGCGTGGATTCGATCAGCTCAATCGGTTTGATCTCCTCTTTGGGGTGGATGCCCAGTTCGGTAAACCGGCGAGCCTGGACAAGCACTCGGCTCTCCATCGACCGCATCGCCTTGTTGTAATTCACGACGCTGCCTTCCAGGCTCGAGCCCAGTTTGGCCAGATGCTCGCTCATCGTGCGCAGCCGATCGTAGAGGTCGCGCCCCAGATCGCTGATGTCCTTGGCGTTCTCGGCGAGTTGTTCTTGGCGCCAGCCCTGCGCCACGCTCAGCAGCAGCGAGATCAGGTTGGTCGGCGAGGCGAGGATGACGCGCTTCTGGAACCCCAGTTCCATCAGGTGCGGCTTGCGCTCGAGGGCCGCGCTCAGGAAGCTCTCGCCGGGAACGAACAGGACCACGAAATCGGGCGCCGGCTGGAACTGCGAGAGGTAGTCCTTGCGCTGGAGGGCCTCCATATGGGTCTGGAGTTGGGCGGCGTGTCGCTCGAGGGCGGCCCGGCGCTCTTGGTCGCTGGTGGCTTCGACTGCCTCCAGGTAGGCCTGAAGCGGCGTCTTTGCGTCGACGACGACATGGCCGCCGCCGGGCAGGTGGACGATCATGTCGGGCCGCCGCCGCCCCTCGTCCGTCTCCACCGAGGTCTGCTCCGAGAAGTCGCAGTGGGCAACCATGCCGGCCAGCTCGGCCACCCGGCGCAGCGTGATCTCGCCCCATCGCCCGCGCACCTGCGGCGTGCGCAGTGCGCGGACAAGATTCGATGTCTCCTTCTCCAGGTCCTTTTGCGTCTGGTCGAGAAGGCGGACCTGACTGAGCAACGCGCCGTGCGCCTCCTGACGCGACCGTTCCATATTTTGGATTTGCTTTTCGTAGCGGGCCAGTTGGTCACGGAGCGGCGCGACGATCTCGCCGATGGCCTGCCGGCGCTTATCGAGGTCCCCTTTTGCCGTCTCGTGATGGCGCGCCATGTTTTGCTGGGCGAGTTGGAGAAACGATTCGTTGTTGCGGCTGAGCGCTTCGGAGGCCAGGGCCTTGAACGTGTCGGTCAGCTTGGCCTGGGCCTCACCGAGCAGCTCCCGGTCGGCCTCGGCGGTCTTGCGTTCGTGTTCGAGCGAGGTCTGGGCCGCGTGAAGCCGACCGGTCAAGTCCGTGCAGCGCTCGCGCAGAACTTCGGCGTCGCGTTCTTGTTGTTCGGAGCGTGATTTGATCTCCGCGACGCGCCCGCGCATGCCCAGCCACGTGGCCAGGCCGCCCAGCGTCCCGCCCACAATCAACAACGCGAGCATTTGAGGCACGGAGTCCAATTCTCAGTCTTTCTCCTCCTCCCCCGTTTCATCGGGGGCGGCTCCTTTTTCGAGCGTCTGCACTCTTTCCTCGAGCGCGTCGATCAGCCGCATGGCGATCGCATGGGCGCGGCGCAAATGGTAGAGTTTAAGAATCAGGAATTCGAAACCGAGCACCAACGCCAGGATCGTCAGGACGGCCCAAAAGACGATCAAGCGGCCCAGCGGGTCTTCACGCAGGTTCGCGTATTGGACCAGCGAGGCGAGCAGCCCCAGCGCCGCGCCGAACTGCAAAACACCCACCCCCGTCTCCCACCACTTGGGCGCCAGTTGCTGCTTGAGATCGACGGCATTGCGGATATCGCGCAACCGCCCGGCGACCTCCAGGTCGCGGATCAGCTCATCTTTGTCCCGGGGGAACCGTGGGGGCGGTTGTTCGTCACTCATCGTAAAGCGGATCCGGCCATCCGCCGGATGCCAAGTACACAATAGCAGACTCGGGGGGAACGCTTAAACAGAAAGAGGTCGTCGTGGGTTTGAGAGTACACGCCGCTCCGATGCAGCAGCCCCGTTTTGATTGATCATCGGCTCTCGGCTCCCGTCCCTCGTCCTCGTAATCGAACTTATTGTCCGGCCGCAATCGGGCGGGATCACGAGGAGGAGGCCGATTACGAGAACGAGAGCCGAGAGCCGAGAATTCGGCGCACCAAAACCGTGATGGTATAACGGCGTGGCGGACCCTAGACGGCTTGAACGAGGCTGAAGTAAGGTTGCATCACCGCCAGCGCGATGAAGATGACCACCCCGCCCATGAAAACGATCAGCAACGGCTCGATGATACTGGCCAGGCCGTTGAGCACCGAATCGACCTCGGCGTCGTAGATGTCGGCGACCTTGGACAGCATGCGATCGAGCGTGCCGGTCTCCTCGCCGATGCTGATCATATCGACGACCATGGCCGGGAAAACGCCGGCCTCCGCGAGCGATTCGGCCATGCGCTCGCCTTCGGCGACGTGGTTTTGCACGTCGTGCAATGCGTCGGCTACCAACACGTTTTCATTGGTGTCGGCCGCGATGCTGAGGGATTCGGTCAACGGGATGCCGGCCAGCACCAGTTCACCAAGCGTGCGCGTGGTGCGGGCCACGGCGATTTTTTGCGTGATATCCCGGAAGACCCACAGCTTCAAGGCCAGCCACGAAAACACGCGCGCCCCGCTGGGCGTGCGCGCCCATAGCTTGAGGCCCACGATCACCGAGACGAGGAGGATCACCAGGAACCACCATGTCGCCTGCAGGAAATGGGAAAGATCGATGACGAACTGCGTCTCGACGGGAAGGGACTTGTCGAGGTCCTTATAGACCTCGGCGAACGCGGGGATGGCCTTGACCATCACCACCATGATGACGCCGACCGCGACGATCAAGGCGACCGCGGGGTACATCGACGCGGAGACGATTTTGCGCTTAATGCGGGCTTTGGCCTCCATGATCTCGGCCAGGCGAACCAGCGATCCCTCCAGGATACCGCCCATCTCGCCGATGCGGATGATGTTGATCACCAATGGCGAGAAGACGTCGGCGTTCCGGTTCATCGATTGATGGATCGTGTCGCCCTCTTCGATCCCTTGGGCGGCATCCTCGACGGCCCTGCGCAGCTTGGGATGCGCGGTGCGTTTGGCCAACAATTGGAGTGCCTTGAGGACGGGGAAGCCCACTTCGATCAGCATTGCGAATTGACGGCAGAACATCGCGAGATCGAGCAAGCTGGGCTGAAACAAACTGGGCAACACGCCCTGGGGGGCCAGCTCATCGGCCGGCGCCGTCCCGATCTCAGTCGGGGTCACCGTCGGCCGGGGCCGTTCGAGTCGCTCTTCTCCGCCCACTTTGCCGGACAGCGCTTGTTGGATCGAGGAAGCCTTCTGCTCGCCCTTTTCCGACTGTCCGGTCTGTTGCTCACGCTTTCCCATCCTCTAGCTCCCTTACAGTTCCAACAGTATTTTTCGGGCCAGCTCCTCGATCGAGGTTTCCCCATCCAGTACCTTTTGCGCCCCCGCCTCCTGCATGCCCATCATCTTGCGCTCGCGCGCCACGCTTTCCATGTCAGCCAACGGCCGGTGGGTCGCGATCAACGGCCGCAAGGTTTCTTCGACCTGGATAAGCTCGAAAACGCCCGTCCGGCCGAGATAACCCGAACCAAGACATTGGTCGCAACCCACGGGGCGATACACCTTCTTGCGCGTATCTTCCGGTAGGCCGAGCTGGCGCGCGTCGTCCGGTTTGAGTATGTAGCCCTTGCGACAGGCCTTACACAACTGGCGGATGAGTCGCTGGCTGATGAGCCCGAGAAGCGCACTTGAAATGGTGTAGGCCTTGGCCCCCAGGTGGACCAACGCGTCGACGGCCCCCAGGGCGGAGTTGGTGTGGAGTGTCGAGAGCACCAGATGCCCGGTCAAGGCGGCGCGGATCGCGATCTGCGCGGTGTCCGCATCGCGGATTTCACCCACCATGATCACGTCGGGGTCTTGGCGCAGGATCGAACGCAGGCCATTGCTGAACGTGACATTGATCTGCGGGTCAACCTGCACCTGATTAATCCCCTCGAGTTGGTACTCGACGGGATCCTCGATCGTCACCAGGTTGCGGTTCTCCTCGTTCAGGTGTTCCAGGCCGGCGTAGAGCGTCGAGGTTTTGCCGCTGCCAGTGGGGCCGGTGACCAGGACCATCCCGTAAGGGTGCGTGAGCATCGACAGGTAGAGCTTGAGCTGGCTCGGCAGCATGCCGAGTTGTTCCATGCCCGTCTCCACGCGGCTGACGTCCAGGATCCTGATAACGATCTTCTCCCCCATGATCGATGGGAGCGTCGAGATGCGGAAATCGTAGTCTTGGTTTTCGAGCGCCAATTCGAAATGCCCATCCTGGGGCCGGCGCCGTTCGGTCACGTCCATGTCCGACAGTACCTTGATCCGTGAAGTGACAGGCTGGGCCAAGCCGGCGGGGATTCGCATGATGCGGTGCAATTCCCCGTCGATGCGGAAGCGGACGTTCATCCCCTCGCGGGTCGGCTCGAGGTGGACATCGGTCGTTCGCAAGTCAATGGCGTTCTCGATGATCGAGCTAACGAGTTGGACGGCCGAGGTGTTGTCGACAACGATATCGGTCTCCAACCGGCCCTTGGTCGGAGCGGCCGCGGCACCCCCCGGTCTGGCGGGCGTGGCCTGGGGTGGCGGCGACGCGGCGGCCCGCGTGGCGGCCCTGTCGCCTTCGCCGGCCTGCTCGGCCTGAGGTTGGTAATAGGCGTTGAGCTTATCGATGAGCATCCGGCCCGGCGCGAAGATCTGGTACGGCCGGCGGCCCGAAATCCAATGGATCAAGCCCGCCAACGGCAAGTTGAGGGGGTCGGAGGTGGCAATCCAAATCGCATGCTCGTCCTGATCATAAGGGACGATCATGTTGCGCCGCAGCAAGCTTTCCGGGAATAGGTCAAACAGCTTGGGGTCGATCTCAACCGATTCCAAATGGACCTGGCCCAGCTCCAATCCCTTCTCGATATCAGCCTGCAGCCGCGCGGACGTCAGCCCCAACTCCTCGGCCAAGACCGCCTTGACCTCGTCGAGCTTGCCTTCGTCAAGCATGGCCGACAGTCGCTCAAAATCCTTCTGCTCGATCATCTGGTTCTGCTGAAACGAGACCAGCGCCAAGGACAAGGCGGTTGGACGCAAGCCGGAGCTGTCGATTCGACTCAGCCAGTGACTGATCTCGGCGGCGGCGATCGAACCGCGGCTGACCAGCGATTCGTAACCGCCGGCTTGCTCCGCGGGGTTGTCACGGGTAATCCGCTCGGCCGTTTCGTCGTCGATGACCTTATCGGCACTCAGCGAACCGACCAGCCGCTCCACGGGAGGCCGATGGTTCGCGAGCAGTTGCTGCAATTCGGCGTCGTTCACGATGCCGGAGCCGGCCAGACCTTGGCGCAACCTTCGCCGATTCTCCTCCTGACGCGAGCGACGGCGCTTGAACGTGAGCTCGGCCGTCAGCAGGTCGCGAAAACTTTCCAGCGACACCTCCTGGTGGAGCACGTCCAGAATCGGCTTGTTCGTCTCATGGTGGGCCGCGAAGTCGTCCACCTCCTTCTCGGAGATCAAACCGGCGGCATAGAACAGTCTCATGAATCGAGGGGCGAGTTGATCTTGTTGAGTGGTCATGGCTTATGGGGTATTGGCGTTGGGTTCTGGATCCGTCGTGGAATCCGCGGATTGTGTTTCTGGGGCGGACGCTTGTTTTGGCGGCGCGAGGCGGACCATTCCCGCGCGCCGGGGATTCACAATGTAGCGATGGGGCGCATGGCCTTCCTTATCCAGCCAGCGGATGGCGACCAGTTCGTCACCGCCCATCGGCTCCAGGCCCGGCGCCTCGACCCACAGCGCGTCGCCGGCCGGCAACGCGTGGCGGTTGACATGGGCCTTAACCATATAGGGGACGCTACGGTTCTGCCCGGCGGGCGCCTCCAGCTCCGCGCCAGCTTCGCCCACCCCTTTTGACATAAGGATTAGTGACGGAACCGCCTCGGCCACGGACTGTCGGTCCGCCTGAACTTTGCCCACCTGGGTGGTCATCATCACCACCCCCTGGACGGTCACCAGGTAGACAACCAATAAGACCAGCACCCCAAGCACGGCCATCAGCGCGTATCCGCCGCGGCCCTCTCTGGTCGGGGCAAACCTGGTGCGAATCATCATGCGCCCTCCCCTGGGGTTTGGTCTTGGGGCGCAGCCGGAGCGGACGGTTGATCGGCCGGCGTCTGGGCGGCGGGGGGATTCGGCGCGGGGTTCGCCGCCGGTGCCTGTTCGGGGGCGGGCACCAGTTCGGGTTCGGGTGCTGGCTCGGGCGCGCGACCGAGGAGCACGCCTGGGATGACGGCGGTCTGGAGTTCGATGGGCTGCGCGGAGTCTTGTTTCAACGTGGCCATGAGCTTGACCTGGATCAAGTCGGGCCACTGGTCGGCGGGCCAGCTATCCTGATAGCGGGGGGGGTGGCCCGGGGAGGCGGCCTCGGCGTAACCGAACGCCACGACGACCGAGAACTCGTCGGGCGTGATGCCGGTGACCGATTCGACGACCTTTTGGGCCACGCTCTGACTTCCGACCGTTTCCACGACCGGGTCGACCGACAGTTGAAGGTAGCTAACCTCGGCCTCCTTATTCTCCTCCACGCTGAAGGTCGTCATACGGAGGAACTCGCTCAGCCGGTGATTGTAGGTAGGTACGGAGATCGTGTCGGATTCGAAACGGGGCTTGATCGCGTCGCGATTGGCCAAGCCGGTTAACTGTTGGGGCGCCACCGCGGAACCCAGGTGTTCGGTGATTTGCGTGAGTGCCCGCTGGCAGTAGTCCATAGCATGCTGGCGCCGGGTGATCTTGCGCGTCGCTCGACTCGTTTCCGTACTGATTCCAAAGGCCAATCCGAGGATGGTCAGCATCACGACCATCCCGACCAGCAACTCGACCAGCGTCATCGCGCGGCGCGCGCGAGCGAGGCGGGGCGTGGGGAAGTCTCCGATCACGGCCCTTTTAACCCTTCGATGGCGATACTGTGGGCGGGATCAATCTCTCCCCCCCTGGCGAGGTTCCACGCCACTTCCACTCGAAGCTGGAGCAAACCGTCCTGGTGCTGCCGCACCGAGTGCCAGTAAGAGAATTTCACGTGAGAAGACAGAGAGCTGGGTTCCGCGGATGGTTGCCAGTTCTTGAGTTCGTCATGGGAACAGGCGCGCAGTTGCTCGAATTCCTGATGGGCCAGCCAGCGGGCCTGGATGGCATTGAAACGCATCCGACCCAATCGGCTCGCATCATGAAAGCGCGCGTAGATCGGGGAGAGGACGATGATGAAGACGGCGAGGGCGACCAGGACTTCGACCATCGAAAACCCGGCCAGGCCACATCGCGTCTCGGCAACGAGAGGAAATCGCTTCACGGCTTCTCTTCGATTATCCGAACTCGGCTATCTGTTACAGATACATCTTAAAGAATCAGATTCGCAAAGGCACAAGCGGCAACCCATGTCGTGAGTGGCCGATGACCATCATCAGAATTCCGGCGATGTAAAGTCAAACAATATTTCCGGCCGCAAACGCCGTTTTTGCGGTTTCGGGGCTCAGAGTGACCGGCGGAGCGGCTCAGCTCCGTTCGCGCGGCCGCTCGCGGAACCCGTATTCGCCGCCTCCGCGACCCCCGCCTTCCCCAGACGAGCCCTCATCTTTACGATCCGGGCGCCCGCCACGTTCCGGCCGATCACCTCGGCCGCCACCACGGTCACCGCCGCCGCCGGAGGGTCGGCCGCCACGATCGTCGCGGCGCGGCGGCCGGGGGTCCTCGGTGATGCCGCGCTCTTCCATCAGGACCGACTTGCGCGATAGACGCACCTTGCCCGCCGGGTCGATGTTGATCACCTTGACCTTCAGCACGTCCCCGATCTGACAGACATCCTCGACCGACGGCACGCGGTCCAAATCCAGTTCGCTGATATGGACCAACCCGTCGCGGCCGGGCAGGATCTCCAAGAAGGCCCCGAAATCCGTGATGCGGACCACCTTGCCTTCGTAAATGCGATTGACTTCGACCTCCGCGGTCAGCTCTTCGATCGCCCCCAGCGCGGACTTGGCGCCTGCGGCGTCGCGCGAGGAGACGTAGACCGTCCCGTCCTCCTCGATGTCGAGCTTGGCGCCGGTCCGTTCCTCGATCCCACGGACGTTCTTGCCGCCAGGGCCGATCAGGGCGCCGATCTTGTCGCTGGGGATCTTGACGACCTGAACGCGCGGGGCGGCCAAGGCCAGCTCCGCGCGCGGGGCCGGCAGCGTCTGGGCCATCGTGTCCAGAATTTGCAGGCGCGCCTGTTTGGCCTGCGCCAGGGCCTGCTCCATGATCTCGAAGGTGATCCCCTCGATCTTGATGTCCATCTGCAGGGCCGTGATCCCCTCGCGCGTGCCAGCGACCTTGAAATCCATGTCGCCCAGGTGGTCCTCGACCCCTTGGATGTCGGTCAAGATTGCGCTGTCTCCCGCTTCATTGGCCACCAGCCCCATCGCGATTCCGGCCACCGGATGTTTGATGGGGACCCCGGCGTCCATCAGTGCCAACGCGCCCACGCAGACCGAGGCCATCGAACTGGAGCCATTGGATTCCAGAATTTCGGAGACCAGGCGGATCGTGTACGGGAACTCATCCTTCGTGGGCAGGACCGGCTCCAGAGCCCGTTCGGCCAGGGCACCGTGGCCGATCTCTCGCCGACCGGGCGCGCGCATCGGCCGGGCCTCGCCGACGCTGTAGGGTGGGAAATTGTAGTGCATCAGGAAATACTTGTCCGAAGTGCCGTGCATCGTGTCGATCATTTGTGAGTCGCCGACCGTCCCCAGCGTGATCACGCCCAGTGCCTGGGTCTGGCCGCGGGTGAACAGCGCCGAGCCATGAGTGGTCGGCAGGATCGGGGCGTCGCAGGAGACGGGCCGAACCTGGTCCCGGGCCCGGCCGTCGACGCGCTTGTTTTCCTCGATGATGAGTTTGCGGACGGCTTTGCTCAGCAATCCCTCGCATCGTAGGCGCGCGGGAATGACCAATTCGGGCTGGTCCTTCTTAAAAAGCGCGGTGGCCTGACTGATGATCTTGTGTTCTCCATCAGAAAAGGCCTCCTTGTCCAGACCGGCGTGGACCAGCTCCTTGACGGCCGCCTCGACGCTTTCGCACAGCTTGGCGTCGGCCTCGGCGGGAAGGCCTTGCGGCTCGAACTTGAACTTTTTCTTGCCCACGCGCCCGGCGAACTCCTCCAGGCCGCCGATGATTTCGACGATGCCCGTGTGGGCGAACCTGAGCGCCGCGACGATGTCATCTTCGGAGACGATGGCCGCCCCGGCCTCGACCATGTTGACCGCCGAGCGCGTGCCCGCCACGATCAGGTCCATGTCGCTCTCCTCAATCTGCTGATACGTCGGGTTGAGGACGAATTCGCCGCCGATGCGGCCCACGCGGACGGCGGCAGTGGCCGTCGGAAAGGGGATGCTCGACGCGAGCAGTGCCAGGCTGGTGGCGTTGAGTGCCGCGATCTCGGCCGGGTGCTCGTTGTCGGTCGAGAGGATCGTGATGTAGACCATCACCTCGTGACGCATGCCATCGGGGAACAGGGGCCGGATCGAGCGATCGGTGATGCGGGCGCGCAGGGTCTCCATGTCGCCCGGGCGGCCCTCGCGTTTAAAAAAGCCCCCGGGGATGCGGCCGCCGGCGTAGAATTTCTCCCGGTAATCGACCATCAGCGGGAAGAAGTCGCGGCCTTCCAGCGGATCGGCGGAAACAGTCACCGCGACCAGCATCACGGTGCCACCCACTTGGGCGAGGATGGCGGAATCGGCCTGTTTGGCCAGCCGCCCGGTCTCGAGGACCAAGGTTTCGGCCCCGAACGGGACCTCGGTGCGTTCAGCACTCATGGGTTAAATCCTTTTCCAAGCACCCTCGGTTTGGCCGAAACGGGTCGACTGAACGGAACGCACGGGACGGTCCACCCGCGGGGCGATCCCGCCCCTAATCGCCGGACCGTTGTGATGGTTGAGAGGAAGAGAAAGAGTCTTCGGGGTTTTAAACGCAAGGGTGAAGCGGCCGGTTCGACCCCTCCATTTAAAATCCCGCGTTCTCTTTCATCTCCCCGCCCGCCCCCCTCAGCCGCCTGCTGACGCGAACCGCGGGGTCACTTGGTGTGTGTTATCATGTGGCAGCGTGGAATTGGGCCGCGCTTGCCGCCCCGGGTCTCCCATCAGCTAGAGGGATCCCGGAAAAAATCCTTGCTCTAACGTTCAACGACGCAAGCCAAGCTGTTTGATCAACGTCCGGTAGCGCTCGATGTTCATATCCGTCAAGTACGTCAACAGGCGCTTGCGTTTGCTGACCAGCTTGAGTAACCCACGACGCGAGTGGTGGTCCTTTTTGTGGGTCTTGAAGTGCTCGGTCAGATTGTTGATCCGCTCGGTCAGCACGGCCACCTGCACTTCGGGCGAGCCGGTATCGTTGTCGTGGGTCTTATACTCCTCGATCACCTCATGCTTGCGAGCCAACGTAATCGACATCTTACATGCCTCCTGGGTCAGGTTATTGTTGCAACCGCATCGGAAGATTTGAATCGGGGGTCTGCCCCGAGTTTTGTCGCCTGGCCCAGTCCATCGCCGGAGGAGATCGCGAAATCGACCGAGCCGAGCGGCTCTTCCACCTGATAAATGCGTCAATCCTGTCGGCGGACGACAGAATCTGCACCATGAAAGCCGATCGGGGCCGACACTGTCAAGAGAAGCTTTGAGCCCTGTCGGGGGCAAGTGCAGGTAGATATTGCCCCCCCCCCTCGGGGCTCGCACGGGGTGGGGTTGCGGTGCATGGGGCCGGCTCGGCGCGGTTCGATCGTGCAAGGGCCCTGCCCGTCGCCAGGCGGCGGCGGGTGATGAACGACTGGACCATGCGCATCGACAACCGCGGCGATCAGATCGAGCCGGTCAAGCGCCTCGGGGCGCTGACGGATCGCCCGGTCGGGGTCGGCACGATCTCTACCTGAAGTTCCACTAGGTCGGCGGTGCCCGCAAGGCCGCAGAAATGACGACCCGTGGACAAATTTCTGATCCGCCCACCGCGCGGGCTGAAATTTGCCCACCGGCCTTGGGCAACGCGAGGCGTTGCCCACAGTTCCACAGCCACGACGATGATGACTCGATTGATTTCAAATCAATGAAAGAAATCGAGCCCCTGCAAAAGCCGGCACGGATTCCCAACCGCCCCCGCAAACCCAAGCCGCAACCCCAGCCCCGACTCCAGAGGCGACATTGCTGCTTTGCGTTGACACCACGCTATTTCAGTCTTGCCAAACCAAAACGATGCGTAGTATATGTAATAGCGATCATTGGTCGGGGCGTGGCGCAGCCTGGTAGCGTACTCCCTTGGGGTGGGAGTGGTCGCTGGTTCAAATCCAGTCGCCCCGACCATTTTTCTATTCCCTCTATTGAATTTACGGTCCGTTTTCCCGCCCCTGTACCCGCGCTGAACCCAACGTCGAAGGATGAGGGTGGTTCCTTCGCGATTCAATGGTTGTAGATTTTGCAGGTAGTCGATCATGAAAAAGCCCGAAGCGAACGAGCGGTTCGGCGCAAAGAGGAAGAAGCTGGAGGTGTTTTTACTCCCCCCCTCCTCACCCGAACTGAACGCGGTTGAGAGGCTATGGCTTCACAGAAGGATGATCGCCACGCATAACCGCGCCTTCGATACAAAGGATGAATTATGCAATAGCCTGTTCGATGACTTCGGCGACATTCCGAGAAAATCATGGTCGTCGCCACGCACGGCGGCCCCCAACAGTGCCAGCCCGATAGAGATGGGACGCTCCGTTCCCAAACGCCGGCAGGATGTCCGCGAGGCCTTGTCGCAAACCGAATTGGCATGCGCCGAATTCTTTCCCAAGTGGATGACGGCTTCACGGGTTTAATGCAAGCATTTACCGACGAGGCGAAAGAAGGGCCGTGCCTGTTTAGCTTCATGCCCGTTGATCGAAGCCATTTCGATCCACGCAAATAGATCAGAGCCAAGTTCCGCCTGACGTTATGGCGCGAACACTCGCGCCTGCCGCTTCCGAGTCTCAAAGCCAAAGACCCCGGCTTCGGCGGTCTCATCCGCGTGCCGAACAAGCGCCATGAGTTTTTATGGGTGCATCCGCAATTCGAAGGGGAATACTGATCGCAACGTTCCTAAACTTGTTCATGATCGCCCGTGACACGCCGGGAGTGGGGCCATGGCCCGACCGGCCTCAAACACAATCTCCCTGGGCGACCGGGTTAAATCTCGGTCGTAATGGTGGGCAGGTCCCCCGTGCCGTCGCCATGATACCAAATCTGTCCGCTGCTGACGGTGCCATTGGTTGGATTGTAGTAGTATTCATAACGCTCTTCCCGAACCTGCCATCCGGGTTCCTGGTTCCAAAATAGAAGGTCGGGACCGATGCTCTCAAGCCACCAGGCGAATGGATTCCCGGGTTCCTTCATGTGCGGTCCGCGTGTGGTCGTAATCACACTCATCGGTTGATACTCATGGTTCCAATAATGCCAGCCTTGTGAATTGAATTCATCTACCGGCACCGACGTAAGGTACGCAATCGGCGTGGTCAACCCATAATGGACCTTCCATACCTCCCCCCCCCTGGGACGAGAATCTTGTCCGGGGACTGCCAGCACAAACCAGGGAGGCCAGTCGAAATAAGGAGGGGCGTTATTGTCGACGGCATAGACGCGGATGCCAATGCCGACGGTCCTCATGTCGGAGACCGTTCGCGTGACCTTGGCTCGCACTTGGGCTTCCAGGAAATTCGGGACGGCAATCGCCGCCAAGATGGCAATGATCGCCACGACAATCAACAATTCAATCAGGGTAAACCCTTTACTCGTCATCTTCATGATTTGCCGCACCTCCAATGATTAAAGAACACCGGCGTCAAACGTCTGGAGCGTTGGTCCAAATGATGGTCCGTTGAACTAAATCACCGGCCGCCGCTCTCGATGTTCCCGCTCTTGCTCCACCCTGCTGATGCGCTCGCCGCCGGCTCAGCATCGTTGGGCAGCCGACCAATCCCACCGTGCCGCCTCCCGACTGTTCGGAGATTGTCCGTCGGGTTTTTACCCTTGGCATGGTCGGCATGATCTATGCTGCCCCACAGGCTCGACGAGTGTCATCTAACTTTTAGTATCATATGCTGAGTGCACTTTTGCAATTGTTAAGGTCTATTTCTTAAATCAAGCGGGGGTATCTCGCGGATCCGAGAGATACCCTCCCGGGAAGCGTACCATTTCGAGCGTCATTGATTGAATTTAATGGGGTTACGAAGTTTGAAGGACTCTAAACGGCGGTGCCGCCAGTTTACCCGTCTCCCCCGGGGGTCAAAGTTCCTTCATGCCCTGTAAGATCAATAACATCAATGACATGGAGCAAGTTTACCACGGAATGAGATCATGCCACCTCGCAGATCCGCGAGATGCGCCCACGGCGCCCGCGATGCCTCAAATATGCAATCTATACTTGTCTCCAAAAAGTCAGGAGCGTTATACTCAATCGGTGCGAGGTGGAGGGGCCAAATGATCCAAACAAGCCAAGCGGAGTCAGCCCGATCAATGGGAAATATCCGTCCAATCATCCTTGCGTTCGCTCTCGTCTCTTTCATTATCCCAATCGATGAAAGCCTCTGCCACGCTGAGTCCGGGGAAGTGTCGGGCGCCGAGTCCGAGCCGCCCGTTTCAGGTGTAGCGGAGGCCGAAGACTCGTTTGCGCTTGAGGGGGAGCGATGGGAATTTGCCTCCGGGGCGTTTGATGCGAAGTGCGCCCTGTGTCATGACAGGGACGGCAAGGCCGTTTCGCTTGGCGATGTCAGGGCCAATCTGGTGGACGGCGTGTGGCATCATGGAGAAACCTTGGCGGAGATTGTAAACGTCATCCGCGACGGCGTCCCGGAGACATTGATGAAACCGCAGGGGGACGAGTATTCGGCCGAGGAACTCGTGGATCTCGCCAAGTACGTCAAGCTGCTCGCCGAGGAAAAGCACGCCGAGACCGAGGAATCGGAACTGGAAGGGGCCTC
>CAUZJO010000076.1:0-22420 GCA_963580245.1 Candidatus Sumerlaeia bacterium
CACCCAGGTCGACCGTCGCCCACTGGGGCGGATCGGACTGGGCCGGTTCGAGGAAATCCCGTTGGCGCGCTTTGCCGTTCAGAATGCCGGCGATGTGTTCCCAACCCAGGCGCGCTTCATTGTCCAGACCCGGCAACTTGCCCAGCGTCGCCACTGTGCGCTGACGCGGTCCCCGCGACGTGCGAACCGGCTCCACCAGGGTCCAGTAATGATACGTCTCGCCATTTTTTTTCCGTGATGTCGCCTGAGAAACATGAGCGCGGACCCTCCTGGATCGCGCTCAATTTTGACAACGCGCAAGGCCCGTGGCAAGGGGGTGGTCTGCACTACATGGGCATGTCAGAGACGGATTTGAACAAAATCAATCCTCCGTATCGTGCGATCACCCGAAAAATCACCCGTCGGGTGGCTAAACAGCCCGACCTGAAAGTCGAATCCCCATCGGCCGGCTGGCCCAGTTGCTGCAGCCGCCCGTTGTAACTGAACGCGGTGCCCAGCGGCGTCTGCGAAAACGCCGGCGACGGAGCCAGCCACGTCAGTATGACCATGCCAACCAGTGCAAGACGATTCACGTGACGAAAATACAACATCGAACTTCCCTCCCCCCCGAATGGTTGCTTTCTCCGAAGCGGCCCGCGCCAGAAGATAGCGCCGGCGACGTCACCGTGAAAATGGAGAAAGCATGAACAAAAGGTTGCACAACTTGGCTTTGCGTCAACAGGGTGGACCGCCGAATGAGCATCGGGGTGTGATTCAGAAATAGGCGCGCCGCAAGTGACGGGATTGGGGACGAGGTGGAGATGCCGAGGCGGTTGCGAACTAAAGCAATACGATACAATATGGTCTATCATGTAACAGCGTCGCCGCATCGCATTTCTTGCTCGCGAGCAAGCTATTTCATTGCAAAGGCCGGGGGAGCACGTTCAATAGAGGTGGCCTCCTCGAAGGGCGGTGTCCCGCCATGAGAGATGGGGTTCGACGTTGCGGGAACCCACGGAACCCGGACACCCCCGAAGGAAGGCATGAACTGGTGGGAACAGGTGCGGACAAGTGATCGCGGACGATCGACATTCCACTTGGCTGATACCCCTGAGCCTGGGGCGGTTTTGGGTTACGATTCTGTGGGTCGTGATGCTCGGCGTTGGACTGGCGGGCTGGGAGTAGGGCGAGCGGCGGTTGCGCGTCACGGCCGCCGACCAAACCCTGGTCATGCTGCCCGAATCCGAGCTGGACCTCGGCGAGCGTGAAGAGCGGCGGCGGCGGATGATGGGCGAGCCGGGCGTGGGCGACGCGCGTTGGGTGGCACCCGCGGACCTGGTGCGCCAGCTCGTGCGGCGCAATCCCGAGCCGGGCTGGCGCGAGCTATTGCCCGAGGACCGGGCCTGGCTGCCGTGGGTGCTTGAGGTGCGGCCCATTGACCCATTGGGCGGATCCCCTGGCAATCGTCTCGTTCATCGCCCGGCGCAAACAGGAGGGCGGTTGGCCGTTGGCACTGTGGGACGCCGAGCGCATCGGGCGCTTGCGTGATGCCCGGCGTCCGCTGCGGGTCGGGATGGGGTTGTGGCTGGCGCTGGGGGCGTTGGCGGGGGGGGGCGGCGTTGGCGCGATATCCTTGGCCGGCGAGCGCCGGCGTGGCGTTGATCGCGTGGAGCATCCTGTTTGGGGTGGCGGGGCCCGGAGCGGTGTGGGCGGCCTTGCGACTGGCGGGGGCGAATCCCGATCCTCGGAGTCTGATGGTGGCACTGGGCACCGGATTCGTCCTTGCGGGCGTCGTGGGTCCCGTGATAAGAAAACGATGTAAGCGAGAAGCACCCCTACACCGCGGCCGAGAGCGAAGATGCAAGAGACGGGTAAAGTGATCGTCCAGACCGACGCGGCCCCGGTGCCGATCGGCCCTTACTCGCAGGCCGTCAAGGCCGGCGACCTGGTCTTTGTCGCGGGCCAGTTGGGTATCGATCCCGCCTCGGGCGAGCTGGCCGCGGCCGACGCGGCCGGCCAGACGCGGCGGATCATGGAGAACATCCAGGCGATCCTCGAGATGGCCGGCTCGGGCCTGGGCCGGATCGTCAAGACCACCATCTTCGTCGTCGACCTGCGTGATTTCGGCGAGATCAACAAAGTCTACGCCGAGTTTTTCCCCTTCGAGCAGCCCGCCCGATCGACCGTCCAGGTCGCCGCCTTGCCCATGGGCGGCCGGGTCGAGATCGAGGCCGTCGCGGTCCTCACCCAGTCCGCCGGGGTGCCCGCCGGTGGGGGACTGGGCGGGTATTAGGGGTCTGGTCACGCGGTGAAGCTCTCGGTCATTGTCCCCGTCTACAACGAACGTCGCACCATCAGCTTGATCCTCGATAAAGTGCGCGCCGTCACGATCGAGAAGGAGATCATCATCGTTGACGGGGCCAGCGTCGACGGGACGGCCGAATTGCTCGCCCAGGAAGAGTCGCGTCCCGACACGACCGTCATCCATGAACCCCGGCGCCGGGGACGCGGCCGGGCGATCAAGGAGGGCCTCAAGGTCGCCCGTGGCGAGTTCGTCATCTTTCAGGACGCCGACCTCGAATTGGACCCGGCCGACTACCCCGCCCTCATGGCCCCGCTCGAAGCCGGTGAATGCGACATCGTGTTCGGTTCGCGCTTCCTGGCCGGCCGGCCGATGATGACCTTTCTCCAATACTGGGGCAATCGGGTCATCACGGCGTCTGTCAATCTACTCTATCGCGTCAAGCTGACCGACGTGGAGACGTGCTACCAGGTCTTCCGGCGCGGGGCGTTGGAGGGGATCACGCTCGAGAACAACGACTTCGCGTTCACGGTCGAGCTGGCGGTCAAGCTGATCAAGGCCGGCCACGCGATCAGGGAGATTCCGATCCGTTACATCCCGCGAGGGCGGCTCGAGGGCAAGAAGATTTACTGGGCCGATGGCTTCATCTCGCTATGGACGCTGATCAAGTGGCGCTTTAAGCGTTGATGGGCCGCATCACGTAATTGTTCAACCCTTTCAGGGTTGTCGCGATTTTGGGACCGTGAACCGTGGGTTGACACCCACGGCTAATCACATGCTCGACCCCTGCGGGGTCGAGCATGTGGACAGATTCGGTTTGTGCCCCCGGCCGGCAGGGATGCATCTCGCGGATCCGTAAGATGCACCCGCACCGACGCCGGTGGCTTGCTATCCGTTGCAAGTTGGCTGATGAGTGGCTAGGCTGAGCCACGCCAACGAATCGGAATCAAAAGGAGCGCAAGAACATGACCGAACCGACGATCCCTCAAAAATCCCCTTACGTGCTCGAGGAAAAGCCCGGCAAGCGATTCTGGTGCGCCTGCGGCCGTTCGGCCAATCAGCCTTTCTGCGACGGTTCGCACAAGGGCACCGACATCACGCCGATCGCCGTCGAGATCGACCAGGCCAAACGGGTGGCCTGGTGCGGCTGCAAGCAATCGGGAAACAAACCCTACTGCGATGGTGCCCATCGCGACCTCTAGGCGGCGGGAACCGACAGTCCCAGTTTGGAGAGTTCGGCCTTGAGGTCCAGCCCATTCCCGGCCGCGCGGATGGCGCCGTCTTTGTCGATGATCACCTGATAGGGGAGGGGTTGTTTGAAGCTGAATGAGTTCTTCTTCGGGTCGAGTCGGCCGTGGCGCAGGGCGTCGAGTTCGGGGTGATCTTCCAGGTATCCTTCCCAGCTCTCATGGACCGCGTCGATGTTCACGGCGAGGAACACTAAACCATCAAGGCCGCTCGTGCGGTTGGCCAGTGCGTTGACCTCGGGGAGTTGTCGGCGGCAAGGCACGCACCAGGTCGCCCACACGTCGATGACGACCGTCTTGCCCTGAAGTTCGGAGAGGCACCCCTCGGACCCGTCCGACCAACGCAGGGCGAGGTCCTCGATCATCGCCTTTGGTTGGTCCGAGACCTTCTTCCGTCCGTCAGCCATAACCACGTGAACGGCGTCCGTATGCACGAAAGCATCTTTCGTTACATATCTCGAAATGTAGGTTCCATCCCGTTTCTTGTGCATCAGGGCATACTGGTGTTTGGGATCGACGTCGACGAACTTGAACATCCCACGCTCGTCGGTTTCTTGGGCGGAATAATACAGATCAAAACTTAGTTCCCCCTCCTGGGGAATCAAGATGACCAATTTTCGTTTGAGCGGCTTTCCCTTTGAATCGATGATCTGACCCTCAACCGATACGTCTCCGGGTTCCACCGTCGTATCGATCGTGGGGAATTCTTGTTTGAACCTGTTGACGACGCCCGGCTTGATCACGATGTCCCGGTAATCGCGCAGAAAAGGCTGGTGCATACCTGCCGGGGACTGCTGCAGCTGCGCGCTGATCTGGTATTTTCCGCCCGCGATCCCTTTAATACGAACAACTCCCGGTTTCTTGATCTCGCGATTGCCGCCCCAACTGAGATTCGTCTCCCGCTCGCCGTCGGTATAGGATTTCAGCAGAAAAACGCTCGCGGGAAGCGAGAGGATGCCGTCTGGAATATCCCGCATGTCGTACTCGAACACAGCCAGCATCCCCGGGGCGAAACGACACGTCAAGCCATCGCGGGCCACGAACGGTTCAGACAAAAAGCCGTACATCACCTTCTTGCGCGTCGGCCACCCCACCACGTAGGATTCACCTTCGAGCAGGCGAACGCTCCATCGTCCCTTCTCCAAGGGGCGTAGGTTGTGTAAGCACCGCCGGAGGCCTTCTTGTGCATCGCCGCGAAGCTGTATTCTTGCGGCGCGATCTTCGGTTTGCCGCGCACGGTCTCCCCTTCCAGTTTCAGAAAGACTTCGACCGTTGGGTGCAGCTCCAGCACGCGGGGCGGCGTTGTGTTCGGTGCCCAGACGTATTTTCCGGCCATCTCATCGCTGAAGAGGAACAGTCTATACTTGTACGAACCGGTCGATAGCTTCCCCTCGGGATTGAGCGAACCCGGCTTGAGCGAAACAAGCAACATTCCTTGGTCGTCGCTCGGGCCGATGCGCGTGAAATCAACATCCGCAAACCAATCCTCGCCCGAGACGCGCCAGGTCTTCAGAACGCAAGTGCCCCCTTCGGCCGGTCCTCCTTGCGCATCGTGAAGCCTGATCGAGTGAACGGTTGGGTCTTCGGTTTCCTCGCCCGCCCGCCGCTTCCCCACCGAGCGCCGCCGCCATGGCCGCGATAAGGCCAAACAAGCGACCGAACCGAGGGAGGCTGCATACCATTGTTTTACTCCTTTGACTCACCGAAGATTTGAAAACGGACGACATCGTCGCATCCGAGCGGTTCCGCGCTCGGGGTGGTCGCTCGCAAATCCCAAACGACTTATAGATCACCCGATAAACCATACCGGAAATGCCAATAATCGATGAGCAATTGTTGGAACGTCGAGGCACCGGAGCCGGAGAAAAAACTGAAGGCGTTTTCGCCGAATACGCCGATTTCGAAACCCGCATCATACACCGGCGTGAGATGCCATGGGTCGGTCGGCTTGGCGCGCACGCCCATCTGGAACCGGCGGTTGTCGATCATCCGGATCAACATGTAAAGTGGCTTGGCCGCCAAGATCTCTTGCGGCACGGGCTCGGTAAAGTTTGGCCCGAAATTCGGGTTGAGGTTGACCTTCTTCACGCCGAACGCCGAGGTCATGCTGTTGCCGGTGTTGCCGGCTTGGATGCCTTCGCCTGGGTTATTGCACACGCCCGGTCGCCATCCCCCCCGTCGGCCTCCCGCCTTGTCGAAAACCGTCCAGTTCATGTGGAAGTCCCACGGCACGGAGTCGTCGGGCGCGATGAACGCGGTTTCGATCTCCCACGGCGGCGGGTACCGGTCAAACCCAAAGTGAGACCCCTCTGAAACACTTCCCCCGGTGTAGTTGTTGACCCCCCGCAGCGTCATCGTCAGGTAGCCCGGATGCGACCATGTCTCGGCCGACAGGCCATGGACCTCGGTCTGGAAAAGCCCCATGTAGCCCGGGATGTTAAAGTCCCGCGACATGCACTCGATGGAGGGAAACGGCGGGGCATAGCGAAAATCGGCGTAATCGACGTAGAACTCGGTGCCCGCCGGCGTCGGCTCGCTGCCGGGGAACGTCCGCTGGATCCAGTCCGAGCCGGCGACGATCGGCCCGATTTCCCAGATCCCCGTGATCGCTCCCCATTGCGACAGGTCCACATTTCTCTGCAACACGGCGTGGTCGGGAGAAAACCGCGTGCCGAACGATAACCACGACGGGCTGATGATGCGCAGCCGTAGGAAACCGTCGGTGTTGGCCGGACCGCCGATTTGTTGGCTGTCGCCGACGGCGCGCGTTGGAATCTCCCAGTCGCCGGTGAGGACGCCGGCGGGGTCGAGATCTCCTTGTCCCCAGACCAGCATCCGCTCGGTGCCCGAAGGCTTGAGGTCGTTCGAACTGAACCGTGATCCCAGGTGAACGATAAACAACTGGAACGAGCGCGCGTCGGGCGGAGGTTGGCTGGTGTCTTCGGGCCAGGTGGCCGGGTCCGAAAACGTCACAACCACGTTGAGTCCGATGGCCGCGTTCACTTTACGCAAAGAAGCCTTGGTCCAGAATGAATGCAACACGTCGACCTCGAACTCCCACGCGGGTGGAAACTCGCTCAATCGAATCGGCCGATCCAGCGATAGTTTTAGGTCCTCTCCGGCCCCGGTGTGACGGATCGTCAGCAGACCCGGGTGCTCCTCCAGCGAGACCCAATGCACGTCCCCCGGCGACACCCGCCAAGGCCCCATGCCGTCCTCGGGCCTGAAATGATTGGAGAATTGCCTGATATCGCGATCGGGGTCAATTCCCGTCCGCGACCAAGCATTCCCCGGTATTGTAACGGATATGGCGGTCAGCCAGATGAGGCAACGACTTGTGAAACGCATGTGACTCCCATTCTCCTTTTAAAAAATGTCGAGCAAGACCGCGAACCACGATTCATTGGCCCCGGGCCCGGTGGAGGCGGTCCAAGATGGAGGGGCGGGAGTGCTCCAAGGTGTTCTTGCCGCGGATGGTCTGGATGATGTGTTCGTCGAACTCGCGGGCGACGTTGATGCCCTGGTCCTTGAGCCTCTGGGTCAGGGCGACCACCTCGATCAGCATGGCGATGTTGCGGCCCGGCTGGACGGGCAGGACATATTCGGTCACGTGGCAATCGAACATTTTCGAGTCCCGCTCCGACAGACCCAGCCGCTCGTACTCCTTCTTGGGGTTCCAGTGTTCCAGCGTGATCCGCAGCGAGACGGGCGCCTCCAGGCGGATGGCCTGGACGCCGAAGAGCAACTCCACGTCGATGATCCCAATCCCGCGAATCTCCATGTGATAGCCGATGTTGGGGGGCGTTTCGGCCGTGAGCTGATTGCGCCCGACCCTGCGGATGATCACCACGTCGTCGGCGATCAGGCGATGGCCGCGCTTGATCAATTCGAGCCCGCACTCGCTCTTGCCCACCCCGCTGGTGCCTTGGATCATCACGCCCATCCCGAACACGTCGACCATCACCCCGTGGACCGTCCAGCACGGAGCCAGCCGCCGCTCCAGGTAGTGGGCCAGCTCGGCCTGGAACGAGGAGGTGGCGTAGCCGGTGCGCAACAGGGGGATCGAGCGCTCCCGGCAGTTCGTCAAGAGTTCCTCGCAGACCTCCAACCCGGTGGTTACCAGCACGCAGGGGACGGGAAAGGACAAGGTGTGCGCGATCGCGCGGGCCCTGGACTGCGGCTGCAGGCTGGCCAGGAAACGCGTCTCGGTCAGACCGATCAGTTGCACCCGCTCGGCCGAGAAGACATCGTAATATCCGGCCAGCGCGAGCCCCGGCCGGTTCAGTTCGGGCGTCTCGATGACGCTTTCCAAACCTCCTTCGCCCGTCAACAACTCCAACGCCCATTCGTCTTTCCACGTCTCCAGGAATTCCTTCACGGTCAGTGGTTTGTTCAGGTCGGCGAGCGATCGAAGCATGGGTCGGTGTCTCTTTGGCGAGAGGTCCGTCGGGGAGCGCGACCCTTAAATCCTACTCGACCCTGCGCCGGGGGGCAATAGTTTGGTTGGGACGCGACTTGGCCGGGTGTGATTCAGATTGAAGAGCAAACGACGCTTCGATGCAAAGTCTCCGTTCGTGCTCGTGCTCGTAATCGGTTCGTCACTGTGTTCCACCTCGATTGTGGCCTGAGAAAAAAACCGATTACGATCACGAGCACGAGAAATGAGAGACGACGGGCAACGAGACCGGAAATCCCACACCCAAACGGCGCTGACTCCCACACCTGAATCACGCCCGCTTGGTCGCCTCTCGCGTATCCACAAGGGGCAGGCGATCCTCCGCCACCCCTTATTGCTTGCTTCCATCCCGCTGATCCGTTAGCCTCATGGGCTCCGGGTGAACCAGGTGAATGCTCCATCCATCGGAATTCGCCGTCGATGGCGCACAGGCCTTCGCCCCGTGACCATGAAAGGAAAAACCAATGTTTGCAATGCTCAAACGAGCCGGGATTCTCGGGTTGGTCCTCTATGCGACCGCCATCCCCGGCCTCTGTGAGGAAGAGGCGACCGATCAGGAAGAGGCAACCGAAGAGAAGGCCGCCGACGACAGCCTGCTCCATCCACGGCTCGAGATGACGACATCGTTGGGGGACATCTTGCTGGAACTGGACGGTGAGAAGGCGCCGATCTCGACGATGAATTTCATCCGCTACGCCGAGGAGGGATTCTATGTCGACACGCTCTTCCACCGCGTCATCGCCGATTTCATGATCCAGGGTGGCGGGTTCACGCCCGATCTGAAAAAGAAGGAAGACGGCCTGCACGCGGGCATCAAGAACGAATGGAAAAACGGCGTCAAGAACAAGCAAGGAACGATCGCCATGGCGCGGGTCGGCCGCCAGCCAGATTCGGGCACCAGTCAGTTTTTTATAAACGTGAAAGATAATGATAGTCTCGACCAGCCGCGAGACGGGGCGGGATACGCGGTTTTCGGCAAAGTGGTCGAGGGAATGGAGACGGTCGAAAAAATCCGCACCGCGCCCGTCGAGAGTCACCGCATCACAAGCAATTCAAAAGCTTTCCCTTCTTCGCTCATCATCATCCAGTCCGTGAAATTCGTCGACCACGCGCAGGCGGCCTACTGGGTAAAGAAGGTCCAGGACTGGGCCGATGAGGAAGCGGCCCGGCTCCAAGAAGAGATCGAAGCGGTAAGGGGTAAGCAGCAGGAGCTTATCGATCGGTTCGAGAAAGAGACGGGTAAGAAGGTGGAGATGACCGAGTCGGGCTTGATGTACGTGGTTCTTGAGGAAGGCGAGGGGCCCACGCCCAAGCCGACCGATACGGTCGAGGTCCATTACGAAGGGCGCCTGCTCAATGGAACGAAATTCGACAGCTCGTACGATCGCGGTGAAACCACCTCGTTCCCGCTCAACGGGGTCATCGCCGGTTGGACCGAAGGGGTCGGGATGATGAAAGTCGGCGGCAAACGCAAGTTGATCATCCCCGGCAACCTTGCCTACGGAAAACGCGGCACCCCACCAGACATCCCCCCCGACGCCACGCTGGTTTTCGATATCAAACTGGTTTCGATCAAATAGGGCAGGACGGTAAGCCACTCACGAACCATACAGCGGTTGGCCGGACGTCTCGCCAAACGCTCAACTCATCCAATTGCCCCGGTGTTCATCGGACCATTTGGTCGTGATCTTCTTGGTCTTTGACCAGAAGTCGATGGCCCCCGCGCCGGTGATGTCGGAGCCGCCGAAACCGCTCTGGTTCCAGCCCCCGAACGAGAACGGTTCGCGCGGGACGGGGACGCCGATGTTGATGCCGATCATCCCCGAGCTGGCCCGGTCGCTGAAGTATTGCGCGGCGCGGCCCGAACTGGTGTAGATCGCCGCGGCGTTGCCATAAGGATTGCCGTTCTCGATCTCGATCGCCTCGTCCAGCGTCTTGCAACGGATCACGGTCAGCGTGGGGCCGAAGATCTCGTCGCACGAGGCCTCGTGCTGGGGCGTGGCGTGGTCGATCATCGTGGGGCCGACGTAGAAGCCGCCCTCCGGGACGTCGTCGGCGACCGCCTCGCGTCCGTCCACGGCCAGCTTGGCCCCTCCCGCCTCGGCGCGGTCGATGTAACCGGTGATCCGTTCGGCGGCCTGTTTGCTGATGATCGCGCCGACCTCGCGCCCGGCCTTCATCGAGGCGAACTGGGCCTTGACCTTGTCCAGAATGTGGTCCACTTCACCGACGGCCAGCACCACGCTGGCCGCCATGCAGCGCTGGCCCGCGCAGCCGGTCGCCGAGGCCACGATGTTCTTGGCGGTCATCTCGGGATCGGCGTCGGGGACGACGACCAGGTGGTTCTTGGCCCCGCCCATCGCGCGCACGCGCTTGCCGTTGGCCGTCGCGCGTTCGTATACCAGCTTGGCCACGCGCGTCGAGCCCACGAACCCGATGGCCTGGATTTCCGGATGGTCGCAGATGGCCTCGACGACCTCGCGGTCGCCGTGGACGACCGAGAAGACGCCCTTGGGCAGGCCGGCCTGCTCCAGGGCCTTTGCCAGCTCGATCGAGGCGAGCGGAGTTTGCTCGGAGGGTTTCAGCACGACGGCGTTGCCCAGCCCCAGGGCCAGCGGCGTCATCCACAGCGGGACCATCAGCGGGAAGTTGAACGGCGTGATCGAGGCGACCACGCCGAGCGGGTAGCGAAGCATCTTGCACTCGACGCCGCGACCGACCTCGAGCACCTCGCCGTTGGCGATCTGGGGCAAGCTGGTCGCAAATTCGATGCATTCGATCCCGCGCGCGATGCTGCCGCGCGATTCCGCGAGCGTTTTGCCGTTCTCGCGCGTGATCACCTGGGCCAGGTGGTCGATGTTTTCCTCGAGGATCGCCTTGAGCCGAAACAGAACCTGGACGCGGTCCTTGACCGGCGTGCCGCCCCACGCCCGCTGGGCCGCGGCGGCTTGCTCAACGGCCTGGTCCAGCTCATCGGCCGTGGAGAGCGGAACCTCGCCGATCACCTCGCCGGTGGCCGGCGCGATCACCGGTAGCCTCCGCGGCGAGGCGCTGGGCGTCATTTTGCCACCTATAAAATTGGGAACCTGATGGATTTCAACCGACGTGAGACTCATTGCCTTCCTCCTGATTCGACGATGGCGCCTATCGAGGTCCGGGCCGATCGAATCCCGCCGATGAGCCGCAACCCCTTAAGCTGCGAACTCCAGTTTGCCACATTCGGCGCCGGTAGGCAAACAGCCGGTGGCCGCCGTCGTGTTCGGTCACGCCTCGGGCGCGTCGTTACGGCGCGAACTGCCGAGCGACGGCGAGTTGTGGGAGGTTTGCGGTTTCGATCCGTTGCGATGCGCGCGGCGAGCCGTTACAACAGGTCCAGCGCTGGCTTGGCACCAAGCTCCATCTTGTCATCGACGCGCGCTGCGAGTTGCCGGTGGACTTTGAAGTCAGTGGCACTCGGCAAGGCGAAAGCCCACGTCTGATACCGCTGGTGGAACATTTTGGGGCCGACCGGCGCGCTGTTGTGCAAGGTCGATCCGTTCAACAACGATCCGCAACAAGTCTTCGCGCCAAGGCAATTCATGGGTTTTGAACAACGGCGCCAAGGCGTTAGTTTCTATTGACACAAGGGGTCGGTGCGACGTATGCTTCCAGCCGGAATTTGATCTTCTTCCGCGGATTTGTGAGTTTGTACTTTGCGCGCCTTTTACCTCAAGAAGAACCGAAAGATCAAGCGTTGGTTGGCGTATTTCTGCGTGGCAGGGTATATCTTGTCGGGGATAAGTCATGCCGAGGGCCTGGTCCTTTGTATCCAGAAGAATGGGCAGGTTTCGCTGGAGGCGGCCAGGAACGGCTCCTGTACGTCCAGCCCCGAAGAGAATGAGGACACCGAGCACTCAGACGTCGCCAGTGAACACTGTCCCGCGTGTGTCGACATCCCTTTTCCTCGGCTCTCGGACTTTCAACCATTAAGACTACCACGGCTTCAGTTGTCGCGAGTGAAGACACCGGCGGCAGTTGAGACGTTTTCTCTAACCGACCGTCAGAGCATTGACGGTCGGTTCTGCTTTTATGCTGGAGAAGAACCTATCCACCTACCTGGAAGCACCTATCTTCGCAGCGTCGTTCTTCTCATCTGATGAGTCCACGAATCTTTTTTTCCCAGCGATAAACCGTGTTTTTTCCACGGACGCCATCGTTGCGTAACGGCGGTGTGGTTCGAATTGATTATTCGGAGGAAATCGTATGCGTTTTACAAAGTATGTCGCCCTTCTCTTAACCCTCGGCGGGGTGATGATGGGCTGTATGCCTCAGATGGACCGTTCGTGGGCGGAGCCTCGTCCGCTTGGTCGAGAATTCGAAACCTATCAGACCCCTGAGCAACCGGCGCCAGAGTTTCCACCGACTTATAACGTGACCGTGGAGCCCGCGGGGAAGCTTACGCTCGGCAGGGCCCTTGCGCTTGCGCTCTTGAGAAACCCCGAGCTTGCGGTTTTTTCGTGGGAGGTTCGCCAGGCCGAAGCCCGGATGCTTCAAGCAAGGCTGCTCCCAAACCCAGAGCTTGAGGTGGAATTCGAGAACTTCGGTGGGGATGATGCGTTTGAGAGCGATGACGCTTTAGAAAGTACAGTGGCACTCAGCCAACTCATCGAACTTGGCGGCAAGCGAGTGAAACGCGCGCGGCTGGCGGCGGTTGAGCGCGATCTGGAGACGTGGGATTACGAGGCGAAACGTCTCGATGTGCTTACGAAGACCACCAGAGCGTTCGTGGAGGTGCTCGCGGCCCAGGAGCGTCTCGTGCTTCACGATGAACTGGCGCGCTTGGCGGAGCAAGTGGCCGGTACGATATCGGAACGGGTAAAGGCGGGCAAAGTTTCTCCGATTGAGGAGACACGAGCGGAGGTGGCGCTGTCGAGCGCCCGCATTGAACGAGACCGCGCGATTCGCGGTTTGGAGGCTTCGAGCAAAATGCTTGCCGCGGCTTGGGGTGGCGAAGTTGCTGATTTTAGTCGCGCCGAAGGCAATCTGGATGAAATTAGGGCTATTCCTTCGTTCGAGCAGGTGGAGCAACGGATTTCCCAGAACCCCGAGCTTGCTCGTTGGGTCGCCGAGATGGCCCTGCGTCAGGCGGCGCTTGATCTGGAAAAAGCGAACCGCATTCCCGACGTAACGATTAACGGTGGGATTCGGCGGTTTGAAGAAACCGATGACAACGCTTTTGTCTTTGGATTTTCGATTCCTATTCCGCTGGTTGATCGAAACCAGGGGGCGATTCTCGAAGCCGAGTATGGGCTGGCCAAAGCCAACGAAGAGCAGCGCGCGGCCGAGATAAACGTTCGCGGCGGCCTGACGGAGGCGTATAAGCGCCTTTCAACCGCGCACGCGGAAGTCCTGACCTTGAAAAACGATGTGATTCCAGGCGCCGAAAGCGTCTTCAACGGTGTCGAAGAAGGTTATCGCCAAGGGAAATTCGGCTACCTTGAAGTCCTCGATGCGCAGAGGACTTTGTTTAACGCCCGGGGCCAGTACCTGGAGGCGCTGGCCGCCTATCACGTTGGGGTTGTCGATGTTGAAGAGATCATTGGGGAAGGTCTCAACATCGATCCTCCGATCCATCAAACAAAGGAGCCCAAGCATGATGAGTAGGTCAATAGCCGTCCCGTTTGAAATGACCATGATGATGCTGGTCGCATCACTGCTGATTTACGTTCCGTTTAGTCCGTGGCTCATGCCAGAGACATTCGCTCAGGATACCAAGGAACGTGTGGACAACGAGAACGAAACGCATACGGATGGGCATGAAGATGATGACCACGAAGGCCACGATGACGATGAAGCCCACGATGATCATGAAGGCCATGATGACGATGAAACCCACGATGACCATGAAGGCCACGATGAACATGAGGAGGGCGTCATCCGTTTGGATGAACATCAGTTGGCCGCAATCAACATAAACGAAACAGAAGTTCAGCGCGGTTCCCTCAGTCAAACGCTGACTTTGCCGGGCGAAGTGCACTGGAATAGTGACCGCGTCGTCCATATGACGCCTCGCGCTGGCTCCATCGTGCTGGAAGTCTTTAAGACCCTAGGTGACCGTGTCGTGGTCGGGGATCAACTCACGCTTCTGGATTCGGCCGAGATCGGCCAGGCGCGCATGGCTTACTTGGAGACGATCAGCCGGCACGACGTGACGCGCGCCGAACTGAAGCGGCTGGAGCAGATTGCCCGTAACACTCGACAGCTTCTCAAAATCCTCGACGGCGATCCCACGTCCGACGTCGCGCTGGAGCAGGCCCACGATCTACAAATCGGCGAAAATAAAGCGAAGCTACTCGGGATCTACACGCGGTTACAGGTGGCGCGTCGCACTTGGGAGCGCGAACAACAGCTGCGCGAGAAGAAAATCAGCAGCGAAGCCGATTATCTTGAGGCAATGAGCAACTTTGAAACGTCACGATCGGACTACCAATCCCTGCGCGAGGCGATCGACTACGAATTGGATCTGGATCTGCTGCGTCATCGCAACGCATTGCAACTGACGCGCATGCGAATGCTGAATGCGAAAGGAACGCTGCACATGCTGGGTCTGACTACTTCGCAGACGGAGGAGTTGGCTCGACGGGTCGAAGAGGTCGACGAACATATCTCACAAGTCGGGTTGGCCGCGCCCATCGAAGGGCTGGTTGTCGAACGTCACCTGAGTCCCGGTGAGCAAGTCAACCGTGAAACGACTCTTTACAAAATCGTCGACACAAAGACTGTCTGGTTCATGGGTCGTGCCAACGAGCGCGACCTAAAGCTGTTGAATCCCGGCCTGAAGGCCTTGGTTCGTTTGGATGCCTATCCCGACCAGACGCTTGAAGGCGTTGTGGATTACCTGGGCAGCGAACTGGATCCCGAGAGCCGGACCATCGTGGCGCGGGTCGTTCTGCCTAATTCTGAGAATCGATTGCGCTCGGGCTTGTTTGGCCAGGTGACCGTTTTCACCGCGGGCGAGGGAGAAGGTCTGCTTGTGCCGACAAACGCGCTGCAACGGACGGCTGAAGGCCACGTTGTGTTCAAGGTGCGCGAACCTGGCGTTTTCGAGGTCGTGTCGGTCCAGGTGCTGAAGCAAAGCGAAACATTTGCCCAGATATACGGTGACCTGTCGCCCGGCGACCGTATCGCCACTGGCGATACGCTGATTCTGAAGACCGAAGCCCAGCGTGAAGCGCTCGGCGGCGGTCACAGCCACTGAGCGGCAAAGGAGTTAGACCGTGAATCGCATCATTGACTTCTCGCTCAACAACAGTTTCCTGATCGTCGTGCTGTGGCTGCTGGTTGCCGTGCTGGGTATCGACTCGCTGCGTAAACTGCCGATCGATGCCGTGCCCGATGTGACCAACATCCAGGTGCAGATCCTTACCAACTCTCCCGGCCTCGCTCCCGAGGAGGTCGAACGCTTCATCACGTTCCCCGTCGAGACCGCAATGAGCGGCCTGCCCGACATCGAAGAGATTCGCTCGGTTTCTAAATTCGGCCTGTCAGTCGTTACGGTCGTCTTCGAGGAAGGAACCGACATCTATTGGGCGCGCCAACTCGTCGGCGAGCGGCTGGTTGAGGCGCGCGAGGCGATTCCAGAGGGTTATGGAGAACCCGAAATGGGGCCTATCTCCAGCGGGCTGGGCGAAATCTATCAATTCGAAGTAAAAGGGGAAGGCTACTCGCCGATGGACCTGAGGTCGATCCTGGACTGGCACGTCAATTATCAGCTTCGCGGCGTACCCGGCGTCGTTGAGGTCAACAGCTTCGGCGGCGAACTTAAGACTTATCAGGTGACACTCGATCCGAAGCGACTGATGGCCTATAAGCTGTCGGTGGGTGACGTGCTGACGGCGCTCGAGGGGAATAACCGCAACGTAGGCGGCGGCTATATTGCCCACCAGGGCGAGCAATACCTGATTCGGGGCGAAGGCCTGATCGAGAACTTGCACGACCTGGGGAACATCATCGTCAAGCACGACGAGCACGGCGGCACGTCGATCTACGTCAAGGACATCGCCCGGGTCGAGTTCGCTCCGATGATCCGCCAGGGAGCCGTCACGCGAGACGGTCGGGGGGAGGCGGTCGTCGGCATCGTCATGATGCTGATGGGAGAAAACTCACGCGTCGTGGTGCAAAGCGTCAAGGAGAAGATCGAGCAAATCAAGAAGTCGCTTCCCGAAGGCGTGACGATCGACACGTATTATGATCGGACGAAGCTCATCGGCCGCGCCATTCGCACGGTGGCCACGAACCTGACCGAAGGCGGCCTACTGGTTATCATCGTGCTCCTGCTTCTATTGGGCAGCATTCGCGGTGGCCTGATCGTGGCCGCGGCAATCCCGCTTTCGATGTTGGTGGCATTTACCGGAATGCGGCTGGCCGGAATCAGCGGCAATCTGATGAGCCTGGGCGCCATCGATTTCGGTTTGATCGTGGATGGCTCGGTGGTTTTGATCGAGAACGTCGTACGCTACCTTCATCACCATCGCAAGGATGAAGGGCGCACGCATCTGGAGAAAGTGCGAGCCGCGTGCCATGAAATCGCCCGGCCCGTCACTTTCGCCGTCGGTATTATCATCATTGTTTATCTGCCGATTCTGGCGTTGCGCGATATTGAGGGCAAGATGTTTCGCCCAATGGCATTGACGGTCGTGTTCGCGCTGGTCGGTTCATTGATCTGCGCGCTGACGCTGATGCCGGTCATGGCCTCGTTTTTCCTTAAGAAAGTCAGTGAGAAGGAACCGTGGCTCTTCCGACTCGCCAAGGGTCTTTATAACCCCGTATTGGATCGCGTCACTCGCTGGCCAAGGATAACCTTTTTGACGGCGCTCGTTATTTTCGTGGCCAGCCTGGGGTTTACGCCCCTTCTCGGCACCGAGTTTATTCCTCGCCTGGACGAGGGATCCATTGCCATGCAGATCTGGCGTCTGCCATCGATCTCGCTGGAAAAATCAAACGAGATCAGCACGCGAACGGAGCGGGCGCTTGTCGAAGAATTCGGTCAAGAGATCGATACGATTGTCAGCCGCACCGGACGAGCCGAGATCGCGACGGACCCCATGGGCGTTGAAATTAGCGACACCTATATCATGCTCAAGCCAAGTGACACATGGCGTTTTTCCAGTAAAGAACAATTAATCGAGGCCATCGAGGAGACGTTGGCTGACGCGGTTCCGGGGGCGATGTTCAGCTTTTCACAACCCATAGAACTTCGGGTGGCGGAACTCATTTCCGGCGTGCGCAGCGACGTGGCGATCAAGGTTTATGGCGACGATCTGGATCGCATGAAACAGGTGGCGGACCGTGTCGTTCAGCTTATCAATCAAGTGCCCGGATCAGCCGACGTCAAGGCCGAGCAGGTCATCGGACTGCCAACGTTGCGTGTGCGAATCGACCGCGAAGCAATCGCCCGTCATGGTATCAACGCCGAGCAGGTCTTGCAGGTTATCGAGGCCATTGGCGGCAGCCACGTCGGTACGGTCATCGAGGGTCAGCAACGTTACACTTTGCAGGTTCGGTTCGATCCATCCGTTCGCCTTAATCCGGCCGGCTTGCGCGATTTGAAAATTGTCAGTCCGGAGCAAGGAGGGCGAATGATTCCGTTGTCTCAACTGGCGAAGATCCAGGTCGAGGAGGGGCCGGCTCAAATCAGCCGAGAAAACATCAGCCGGCGTATTACGGTCGAGGCGAACGTGCGCGGACGCGATCTAGGCGGATTTGTAGCCGAAGCCCAGGAGAAGCTCGATGCTGAACTTGAACTGCCGACCGGCTGGACAATCGAATGGGGCGGCCAGTTTGAGAATCTCGAGTCCGCCTCGCGGCGGTTGGCGATCCTGGTGCCGCTGGCCTTGCTGCTGATCTTTGTGCTGCTTTACACGATGTTTGGATCGATGCGACTGGCGACGCTTATCTACCTCAACGTGCCGCTGGCCATCACGGGCGGCGTGCTGGCGCTTTTCCTGCGAGGGTACCCGTTCTCGATTTCGGCGGGTGTGGGCTTCATCGCATTGTTCGGCATCGCGGTGCTCAATGGCGTGGTGTTGGTCAGTTACGTCGTGCAACGACGCCAGGAGGGAGCGACGCTTGGCGAGGCCGCGCGGGAAGGGGCTCGCATTCGTTTGCGACCGGTGTTGATGACGGCGTTGGTGGCTTCTTTCGGATTCATCCCCATGGCATTGGCGACCAGCGCCGGGGCGGAGGTCCAGCGCCCGTTAGCAACCGTTGTCATCGGCGGCCTGGTCACCTCGACGCTCCTGACGCTGTTGGTGCTGCCGACGGTCTATCCCTGGTTCGCGCCGAAACGCGAGGAGGTGGAAATCTGAGGCCATGGGCAACGGCTTGAACCGATCCGGTGGTGGCAGGTGGCTGGATGAATCCCACCCGAACAGCTTCCCGAACACCCCCAGGCAAGTTCGCACGGCAACTTGTCCACCGGCGGAGTCTCAATTATTTTCGACGTTTCACCTTTGAGACAGGACCAGCGCCATGAAAGAAGTCAAGGCGATCATCAAATCCCATCGGCTTGAGAATGTGCTCGAACTGCTCCACGAACACCCCGGACTGCCCGGCGTCACGATCGCTCACGTCAGGGTTTCGGTCGCAAGGTTGGCCGCACCGGAGCGGAGACGGGTGAACCGGTCCATTATGGCATGGTCAATCTGGTCAAGATCGAGTGCGTCGTCGATGACGCGATGCTTGATGAAGTTCTGCAGGTTATCGGAAACGCCGCGCGCACCGGCAATCCGGGTGACGGTAAAGCGTTTATCTATAACGTCGAAGAACTGATGACGATTTCCGATGGTTCCCGAAGCAATCACATAAAATGATAGCTGAACCGTCGATGTTTTGGATATCACGGTTGTCCGGTTATGAGTTGCCTAATTTCAACCGAATAAAAGTTGGATAATCCTTGATCCAGATCCCTTTTAGTATTGTAGCACCGGAATCGTGCGTGACATCCAGTTCCTGTTGCGTACCGTTAAAACTTTCGACGGCCCATGCCTGCGCGGCGCGTAATCCCGGAAGGACGATGTCGGTCTTTTCTTCGATAACGCCGTCGCCGCCGACGCCGGGGAGAAACGCCGTGAGCATCAGCTCTTCCCGGTCGCCGCTCTCGAACGTGAAGAACAAGAAGTCCTTGTCACTGGTGAAAGAAACCGGAAACTCACGTGCGTAGAAGTCATCCGTCACCGTGGCGATGGTGCGCCAAACATAATAAATCGACGCCGGATTGGCCGGGATGATCGTCTGAGTCGGCCAAGTCAGCCGGACGTGGGTGATCCAACATGGAAAACCCGTCATGTGCGGATGAACCGGCCCGGCCTGAATGCCCATTCCGTTATTACAGATAAGCCGCCTGATTTGTTGTTTGGCATAAACCATCTCGGACGGATACTGGGGCGGGCCCGGCGGGTAAAGCCACCGGCCGCCTGTTTCCGGGCAAAAGAAGGATCCCTCGAAACCGAGGGCCCGGCATTTCTCCTTCAACTTTTTGATCGTATGGACATAATCCCAATCCTGCCCCTCGGAATGCCATCCGACGGCGTCGATCTTCTTGGCCCAGCCCGGCGCAACCGGATTTCGGTCGCCATGAATATACTTTAGGCTTGCCGGGATCGCGCCGTCCTCTCCTTCGAATTCTTCCCGCAAGAGAACCTCTCCTTGATCGCCGATCACTTCGAGGTGGTCCAGCAGTTCCCGCGTGCCATTATGTTTCGGATTGGTGAATTGAAAGATGTAACCAAAAGGCCCGCCGACATCGCCCTCATCGAATCGGTGTCGCGTCGAAAACTCTTCGCCTCCGTCCGAAACGGTAAACGTCACTTGACCGTCTTCGAGCGTTGTCTGGAATCGAATGTGATTGCCCAGGTTCTCCGTGTTCACCTGCGCGATGTTCGCGCTGGATTGACCGTCCGTGATCCGTGAAAAGAAAATGCACTGGGCGGGATCATTGAAAAAAGCGGCGACGTAATTGTCGGCATCCGTGTATCGCAGGACGATCCCGAATTGGCCTTCGATACGCTCGCCCAGTTGATGTGCGGACAGGTTGTCATCGCCGCCGATGATGCCAAATCGCCCCTTAATCAGCTCGTCCGGATCCACATCGGATTCGCCGTCGTCGTCCAGGTTGGACGCGCGCGGATAATAAATAGACTCCAGGCGGATCGTGACGTCGTGCTGCTCAACGCCGTCGAACAGAAACATGGTCTCATGTTCTACGTTGAGTTTTCCGCTCATGACCCCTGTCTTCCAGGGCTGCCCTAGACAGTAGAGAATATCGTCGAACATCACTGCCGCAGCCGTATTGCCGAGCATGATTCGCGCGTCGGGGATAGCCTTCTTTATCACGTCATAAACGTCCTCAAAGTAGTCCATGTATTTTTCGGGAGTGAGCACCACGTTCCATTCATTGGCGATCTCCCAGTAGGTGACCCGATCCTTGAATTGTCGCGCCATGTAATCGACGTAGCGCAGAAACGCGTTCCAACTCTCTTCGCCGGCGTAGGCCCGGGGCGGAGAGTCTTCGTAATTGTTGTTAATCTCGCGGAATCGAGCCTGGCGCCAATCCAGTTTACGGGGCGGATTCGCGTAGCGCCAGTTGCCCATCGTGTAGTCTAGATTCATGATGACGTTGACGCCATTTCGCGCGCATTCGCTGATGGACTCATCCGCCCAGGGATCGATCTGAAGTTTTCCTTTTTCGCGTTCGACCATGCCCCAGGTGAAGCTTCCGTTATGGGGACCCACCCGAACCCACTTGTTGCCCAAGTCATATTGCAACGGGCCCCATAACGCCGCTTGCGTGACGTAATCATTGTGTATGCCGTAGGACGTCGAAGAGACGGTGACCCCGGCCCCTCTTGATATCAGTGCAAGGTTGTTTCCTTTGGGATCACGAATCTGCACTTCACCGATCGAAAAGATATGCTGCGGGAAAAGTTCCTTGACCGGGAATTGGTTCGCGAGCAGCCAAACCTGCTTGACCGGCCGGGGCTCGAACTTGATCTGCGTTGTCCCGGAGGCATCGCCCGCAAAATCGGCGTTCCGGTAAACTGTCTCCCAGTGCCAGGCATCCCGGCTCAACCGGATTTCGATCTGCTTGGGGAGCGCCCGCCCGTATTGCAATCGCGGATAGAAATTCGGACTGCAAACCAACGCCACCGACCCGACCGTCGTCTCCATCGGCAGATCGATCCTGATCCACTCCTCCCGTTCATCGGGCACGCGGGAACCCCAACTGCACCATACGGTATCGGGATCGCCGTCGATCAAATGAATCGGCAGGAACGGTTGGCTGTCGGCCCACGGGCTCCTGACCGTCATCTCGTGGGTCGCGCCGCACAGGTTGTGCTTGATTTCCCAGGATTTTTTGGGCTTGATTTTGATTTTAGGATTCCGGTTGCCCTCCTGCATCTCGGCACCGGGCAGCAAATCGGGCGACACGCCGTAGACGTATGAGAGATTGCTGAACGAATAGATCGGCGCGCCGTCGGCATAACCCTCGATCGTGGCGTAGTCCTCGATGCTGGGGGACGCCGAATTGGCGGCGGGGGTCTCTGCTCCGACACTCCACGCGAGTGCTGCCATGAGGATCGACAGCGTTATGGTCACCATACTCTTCGTCCGTCTCCTCAAAGCCATGAGATAGTATATCATCTTCTTCGTCTCTTCTCCATTATGGCCGCCTCTAAGAACTCAGTCCCGACAGGGACGATTGCTTTCAGCCTGCCACGCAAGTGGCGGGAAATCAATCCGATAATGAATTCGAGTCCCGCAGGGACGACTGCAAATCTGATTTTATAGGTTCCCTTATGTGAATCGGACGGGAGGTCGCTTCATTTTGCTACTCGGATAAACGTCGGGTAATCCTTGACGAGCAACCCTGGTATGCGCGTGCCCCCGCCTTCGGCCGTCAGAATCAGTTCTTGTTCGGTGCCGTTGAAAATATCGATCACCCATGCCTTCTCAGCCACCAACCCGGGGAGGGTCAGATCATTCTCGATCTCCGAGATGCCGTCCACGACCTTGTCCACATACCATCCGCCAACCATGAACTGGTTCGCCTCCTCGTTCTCGAACGCGAAGCTCATGATCTTGTCCGGGTTGCCGAACGCGTAATCGACATCGCCAGGATGGAAACCGTCCATGATTGTCGAGTAGGTCCGCCATACGTAGTATCCGGCACCACCGTTTAAGACGGCTTGTGTTTGCGAAGGCCAGGTGATTCGCGTCAGCGGTTGATCATGGTGAAAGCCGGTGAAATGCGGGTGGCAGATGCCCGCCTGGATGCCCATGCCGTTGTTGGTCAGGATCTTTTTGATTTGTATCTTGGCGTACTGCATCTCGCTTTGGTGGCCGCCCTCGGGGCCGGGGGGATAGAGCGAGCCGCGCGAAGGGCCGACTTCACCGGCC
>CAUZJO010000077.1:0-22148 GCA_963580245.1 Candidatus Sumerlaeia bacterium
ATCTTTTGCTGCGTCTGGCGCAAATCACGAGTCGAAAACGGATGCCTCTGGTTCACCCGAGTTCAGCTCTGATCGGCTGGGCTGCTTGAGCAGGGCTTTTTCAGGATCGACTAATAAGGCCATTTCCAGTCCTTGATCTCCGGCATGTCGTCGCCGTAGTGGGCGATGTATTCCTTCGAGCCAGCCTTGGCGCACGTGCTCACCGAGAATCTCCATCACGCGACCATCGGCGGCCAGGTGGGCGTCGGAGTCTTCGTGGATCGAACCGGGCGTCTCGGGCGCACGTGGCCGGGAACGCCGCGGGGAAACGAGAACTGTTTGTTTTGTGTCTTTGCCGGGTGGGTGGTGGGAGGCCCGTGAAGAGAACCCCATCCCAAGGCCATTCGAGCGCGATTCGATTCCGAAGCGGCGGGATTCAGTCGCGCTCGACACGATTGCGCGACGTCTTCCACCGCGCGTAAAGGGCCTGGAATGGGCGGGCCCGCCCGAGGCGGTGAACGGTTAAAAACAGCGCGACGCTACGCAAGAAGAACGCATCGGCGAACGGGCGCGGGCATCCATGGGCGAGGCGGGCGCGTCGGGCCTCGCGGAACGAACGCAGGTAGTTGCGCGTGGAAACGCCCCCCTGGCGCATGTTGCTGATGATCGCATCGACGTGATGAAAACGAGCGCCGCAGGCGATGGCGCGCAGGGCGAACTCATAATCGGCGGCAATTCGGAATGGAGTGTCGTAGAGACCGATTCGGTCGTACAGGGCGCGAGTGACGAAGGTTGCGGGATGCAGGATGGGGATTTCGCGCCAGCGGGAGGCCCGGACGTCGGGTTTCTTACGGACGACGTATCGAATGCCGGAGGAGGGGTCGATCATGCGCATGTGGCCGTGATAGAGGTCGGCCTCGGGGTGGGCGGCGCGGGCCGAGGCGACCGTGGCAAGCGCCCCCGGCTCGAGAAAATCGTCGGCATTGACTAGGCCGACCAAATCGCCCGTGGCGAGGCGGATGCCCTTGTTCATGGCGTCGTAGAGGCCGTCGTCGGGCTCGCTGACGACGCGAGCGAGGCGGGCGCGGTGGCGGTCGATGACCTCGAGCGTGGAGTCGGTGGAACCGCCGTCGATGATGATGTATTCGAGGTGGGGAACGTTCTGGTCAAGGACACTGCGGATCGTCTGCTCGATCGTGGCGCCGGCGTTGAGGCAGACAGTGATGACGGAAAAACGGGGAGCGGGGTGATCGGGGATTGCGGTCGGCATGGTCAAAGCGTTACCTGCTGTACGAGCGCGCGGCAAGAGAGGCATCAGGTCTTGATAAAAGAGAATTCTTCCCGATTGGCACTGACGTTGAAGATTTTGTAGCCGGCTTGGTTGAGGCGGTCAATGGCGCGGCGTGTGGCGCGCGGGCGACGCCTGGGGAAGCGGTGATGAAACTCGACAAGGATTTGGCCGATCCAAATGCCGGAGGTCACGATGTTTTCGATGACGTCGTATTCGGCGCCCTCGATATCCATCTTGAGGATGTCGACGCGGTCGTGGCCCAATTCGCCCATGATGCCGGCAAGGCGCTTGACGGGAACTTCGATCGCATGTTCACTGGTGGAGGGGCGATCAAGTAGAGTGTGGGAAACGTGTTCGGGATTCTCCGGGGGATTGAAACGTGCCGTGCCATCGCGGTCGGCGATGCCCCAAGGGTGGAATCGCATGCGCGGCGGCAAGGGTTGGCACTCGATGAAGGTGATGGAGCGGGGGGTGGGATCGAAGGCGAACAGGTGGAGGTTGAAGTGTTCAACGATGGCCAGGTCGAATGTAATGTCCTCGCCGACGCCGAAGGAGTAGACGACGGAATGCTCGTCGAGTGCATCGGGGCAGACGGTCCACTGGCCGTAACCGTTGGTCCCGCCAAGACTGAGGACGGCGCGAGCGACTTGCGGCCTGATGGGATAGGGGCTGGGGCGAAGCTGGGCAACCAGCCGGCGAATGCGTCGCTTGAAACGCGAAATCATCGTTTCCATCCTGACGGGTGAGCATGATGCGTCGGTCTCACGCGAACGCAACCGGTCTTCTTTAACTCCCGATCCACTATACATCAACAGCAGACGAATTCAACGGGTGATGGATGGGTAATCGAATCCACCGCGCCGATCTTTGAAAATAGAAAAGACGAAAGGATGAGAGAACCGACCTATCGCCAACGGGCCGAACGACGAAGAATCGGACAGCCATGTAATGCGCTCACTTGATCCCGAGCAGCCGATGCAAGCGGCGCGACTTGCGCAGGCTGTACAGGAAACGCAGGGCATGAATCGGGGGGCGCAGAAAGCGATTGCGATGAGCGGCGGCGAGGCAGTTGGCCACGGCGCGCAAGGCACGAACGCGCCTGCGATAGGAAGTTTGAGCAAGTAGCCGGTCAACGTCTTGCATCGGGCGCAATTCGGTGGATCCTGGATGTGTCTCCAGGTCGCGCCACATGGCGGCGAGCTGTTCGGGCAGCGGGCCATCGTAGGGCTCGAGCCAACTCATGTGACGTTCGACGTTGTGGACGCGGAACGGGCGCCGCAGGCCGAGGTAGCACTGTTCGGCCCAGCGGTTGGCGCCGGCCCGGGCGGACCAGGCGCTGGCGGCGTAATAGATGCATTTGTCGCGCACCTGCTTGGGCAGCAGCAGGGAGGCGTGATAGAGAAAGATGCCGCGTTTTTCGGTGGCGCGCGCATCAAGCCAGACCAAATCACGGGTATCGTGGCCATCGGCCGTATGGACCGTCGGCGGCCGATGCGTGACGTAGCGGTATCCTTCACCCCATTTAAACAGGCGGTGGAACTGAGAGGCATCGAGGGCGCGCAGGTAAAAGCCATCGCACAGAACGCCGGGGCTGCCCCAGAACGTAAGCTGCCGGAAGGAGAGCGCGGTGATTTCGGGCCGCTCGCGCAGGAGGCGGCGCACCTTGTCCAGGTCGGCGTCGGAATAGAACTCGTCTACGTCGACCTGCCAGAGGTAATCGCCGGTGGCGCGCTCGGCATAGGCCTGACTCATCTCATCCTTTTCGCTCCAGCATCCGTCACGGGTGACCAGGATGAGCTTGCTATCGGGATCCTCATGGGCCTTGAAGGCTTGCAGCGTCTGAAGCGTGCCGTCCGTGGAGTGACCGTCGGGGGTGGCCAAGCTGGAGGCCCCGGGGCAGGCGCCTTCGACGACGATGATCTGATGGGCGTGGGGATAAAGTTGGCGCAAACAGTAACGGGTGAAGGGTTCCCCGTTGAAGACGATGACGCCGAAGGTGATCATGGGGAATTGGTTCGGTATAAGGCAAGACGGTTTGGGGATTAAGGCTTGGCGCCGGCCGGCCGCGCCTGTTCGATGGCCTGTTCATATACCTTGAGATAACGCTCGGTCTGCAGGTGCAGCGGGTATTCGCGCTCAACCAATTCACGGCCGGCGCGGCCCATGCGCGCGCGCGCGCCGTCGTCGGCCAGTAGGGTGGCGATGCCCCGCGCGAGATCGTCGGGGTCCTTGCAGCGGGCCAGGTAACCGGTCTCGCCGTGGTGGACCAATTCGCGGACGCCGCCGGCATCGAAGGCGACGACGGGGACGCCACAGGCCATCGATTCGAGGACGGCAAGCGAAGCATTGTCGGCAAGCGTCGGCAGGACAAATAGGTCGGCGGCGCAATAGGCCAGGCGTTGCAGGGCCGAATGCGTTGTGAGGCCGATATTGATCGTTTCGATATGTTGGGGGATATCACCGACGGCATTGCCGCCGCAAACGAGCAGGCAGATCGACGATCGATTCTCAAGACGATCGAGGGCCTGAATAAGGTACTTGGCACCCTTGCGCCCGCGGTGGAGGCTGGAAGCGAAGATAATCTTCTTCGAGCGGCCCATCTTCATCAGTCTTTCCGAGGTGGTGGGGCCGCTGCGCCGATCGAGGATACGCAGAAGGGCTTCCACGGTTCGGCGGCCTCGCTTGAACATCGCGGCGAGCAGTATCCTACGGTCGCGCGTGATGCCCAGGACTTGACGGGCGAGGCTGCGGTCGACCGGGGCAAACTCCTCGAGGTCGATGCCGTGGGGGATGCAATGGACACCCCTGGCGTGGCGCAGGATGCCGCGGCCGGCGAGATCACAGAGCCAGCGGGTAGGGGCGATGGCGTGGATCAGGTGACCGTGCTCGCGGTAAAGGGCATCCTTCAGCTCCCACTCCGGCTTGGACATGTCGCTTGGCGTCGGGGGGGGCTCGACCATGCGGCGGCCGGGCCCCTTGAGCAGAGGGCAATCGAAGCAACCGGTTTCCCAGCGGTCGCACTCGTAGGAGTAAGCGCAGTGGCCGGTCAACGCCCACATGTCGTGCAGGGTCCAGACGATCGGTCTGACGGCGAGCGTTGGGAGGACGCGGATGTTGAAATAGGTGCTGTGGAGGTTATGGAAATTGAGCACCTGGGCCTGCCGGAAGATGGGCAGTCCCGGGATCTTCCAGAGGTGGCGATGAGCGGCGGGGTCGCTGTCGATGCGCTTGTGCAGGCATTGATCGAGGCGCTGCTTGACGCGATCGGAAAGCGACATGCGGGCCTTGGTCTGGTCGCCGATGAGGTGGGTGCGCGGGTCGGGGTGGATCGATTTTCCGACCAGCAGGTTGGAATCATGACCGGCATCGAGCAACCCGCGATGGAGCCGCTGCATCGCGATGGCGGCGCCCCCGGCTCCGTCACTGCGATTGATGTGCAAGATGTTGACCATCACTGTCGATCCATCAGGGTTTACACCGTGGCGTTTGGGGCGTGGATCGTTCAGTCGTCGGCTTTGATTTCGCGGAACGTCGGATGGCCTGGATCAACCCGGCGTGGCCTTCAAAGGACTTGGGGGTGGCGAAGATGGTGATCATGACCGTGCGCAAGTGGCCTTCATGCTCAATTTGATTCCATTTTCACTCGGAAGGTTAGAATCGAATTCCCTGACCGAATCGAACCGTTCATGCCGCTCGCGACAGGGATCGGCCCTCGCCGATGATCAGCGCGGAGGACTCGCGGACCGCCCGCTCCACGTAAGGGTACAAACCTTGCCGGAGCCACCCGTCGGGCGCGCGCCCGACGGGCAGCCAGAACTGACCGACGGCGGACGCGAACCCGCGCTTGATCATGAGCAACTGATTGTTATGATTGTAGATCGCGATATCGACGCACGCGATCGGCACGTGATCGAGGATGTTCCGGTAGTTGTCGTCGGGAATGGGCCGCAGTTCATGACGCTCCATATTCCAAATCTCTCGTCGGGTTTGCGATGGCCGGCGCGCTCCGCCGTGGCGAGTTCGGCATAACACAGGGTCCATGACCACACAAGCAGAAAGTGGCGCGGAGAAACAAGCGGCGGATGCCCCGGCCGGTGGGCTGTCGGTGATCGTGATCGCGCGTAACGAGGAACTGAACATCGAGCGCTGCTTGCGGTCGGTGGCGGCTCAGGCGATCCCGCCCGGCGGGCGCGAGATCATTGTGGTCGATTCGGATTCGGCGGACGCGACGGTGGCGCGGGCGCGGGAACTGGCCGACGCCGTTTATCAGGTCAAGGGCCGCGGCCTGTGCGCCGCCCTGGGGCGACAGGTCGGGGCCGAGCGCGCGTCTCATGAGGTGTTGCTCTTCCTCGACGCCGATATGGAAGCGCAGCCGGACTGGATCGAGCGAGGTCTGGAGCACCTGGCCCTCCACGACGTGGCGGCCGGGGTGGTTGGCATCCGCGACGATTATTTCCATGACGGCGGACAGCCGGCGGGCGCGCGCGAGAACGTCTACGGCGTGAAGCAGCCGCGGGAGGCGCCGCGTTTCGGCGGGGCACTGATGATCCGCCGGCGCGCGCTGGAGGCGGTGGGAGGATTCGACGCGCGTCTTATCTCGACCGAGGAATCCGAGTTGCACGGGCGGCTGAAAGCGGCCGGCCTGCGCATCGACGAGATCCCCGTGCCCATGATCCGCCATCACACACCATTGATCCCGACGCGCAAGAAAATTCTGGACCTGTTGCGCGCGCCTCGTTTCACCGGGCTAGGGCTGAGCCTCCGGTACAGCGTGGCGAAGGGCACGCTCTTTCACCACCTCCGGCGGCTGGGGGATTTCTATACTTACATCCTGACGGACCTGGCCGCCCTGATTGCGCTGGTGCTCACCGCGTGGATCGAGGGGGCGTGGATGGCGGCCGTGGCCTTGGAGGCGGCGGCCTTCGTGGTCGCCGCGGCGAGGGGCGAGACCAAGCGTTTCGTGCAAAGCAAATTCCTCCTCCCACCGTTCATCAAGGGGCTGCTGATGCGGCGGGAGTTGGATTATACGGTTGAGCGAATCGTCAAATAGGCGCGCCCCCCGGATTCAGCAGGGCGGGTCGTCTGGCCCCACACCCGTCATCCACCTTATCCCGAAGAACCCACCCCGCCCTCAATCAGCTATCCCGGACGATTTCTACGCTACGCCGAGGCGGCGCGGCGGCCGAGACACATCAGTGGAATGCCGTGGCGATCTGGAGGGAGATGATCAACCTGGGACCGCTGCGCGAGCCGGCGCTGGGGATCGGGCCGGAGGATGGGGGGTTCGAGGTTAGCCGGCTGCAGTGGTATATGAATAAGCGCGGGGTGTCTCTCTTTCGAAACCTTGAGGACATCGTTAGCCTGAAGACAAAGATATTTAAGAGAAAAAAATTGCGAGAGGAAAACCACAAGCGGATCATGGCAAAATCCGGCACAGCACAAAAGGGAACTCACATTGTACTTGGTGGATATCTGAAGAAGTCAATCGAGCAGAAATCCCGTCTTTGTTTCAGGTCATTGATTTAAGGTGAAGGAATCACAGACATGAATCTTGAGAACGAAAGATACTTTGAAAACTTGAAGGTAATGGAGGTTTACGAGTACTTTGATATGCCTCGCATATTCACGTGCAAGGCACCTGCGGGACAAATGTAATTGGTGCTGAACGTCGACGAAGATGATGATTCAGCCACATGGCTGTACATTGCCGTTTCTCAAGAAAGAGTCATGCATCTGTGTTTTGAGCAGGTTGATCTCTACCATGCAGTGCGGGCGGCCGAAGATGACATAGTGTATTTGGTCAAGTCGTATTGCGACGGAAGAGAACGTGAGGTATCCGCACATGAGGTCAGCTCCATCCCGGATGAGTTATTGCCTAGCATTGGCGAGATGTTGGGCTGTGGAGCGAAACGTGATGATCCTTATAGGAAGTCGTTAGCGTCTCCCCGCGTTATAGACAATTTAGACATTTCAAGTGCAGCTTAGCGGAGGCAAATCTCCCAATGCTGTCTACACTCCAGCTTACTGGATTCCACCTAAACAAACTGTCCATTGAGAAACATTCAGATGTAGGGTCAGATCAAGATGAAGGCGACGAAGAATTTAAGTTCACATTTAAATATGATGTGAAGAGCCACAAGGACGGCAAGAATCGGTTTCGCATAGTCTTGGACTTTGGATTGTTTCCCACAGCAGTCCTTGAATACTACCAGTGCCACGCGTCTATAACTGGGTATTTCACATTTACAGAAGACCTAGACAAAGAGACGATGATGAGGCTACTTCACCTCAACGGATTGTCTATTCTGTACGGCATCTTGCGGGGGCAGTTATCAATGATTTCCGGATCGTTTGGCGGCAATAAGCTCAACCTTCCAACCATGAATATACAGGAGATCCTTCGATCTAAAATGGAAATGGAAGGAAATCCCGTCGAAGGGTCTGAGCAGAAACAGCCCGGATAGGGCGGGTGCCGGTGGAGAGGCGATTGTTGGGGGTCGGGCGTTGAGTCGGCCCCCGATCTGCGTACTGGCGCTTACTTTCGCCCCGGTGGGGAGAGGGCGCGTTCCATTTCGCGGGCGAGGGCGGGGTGGGTCAGGTGGGAGTAGACCATGGCGGTGACCTGGACCGAGCTGTGGCCGAGGAGTTTGGTCACGTAATCGAGGTCGACGCCGGCGTTGCGCAGGGCGGCGGCCATCGAGTGGCGCAGGCCGTGGACGGTGCAGACCTTGCCGTGGGCCTGGGTTTTCCACAGGCGGGTGGCATGGGGGCGGTCGTAGAAGCGATCGCCGGGGGGCGCGACGGCCGGGAAGAGCCAGGGGCCGGGGACGTGGCCGACGTAGCCGGCGAGGACACGCACGAGTTCGGTGGTGATCGAGGGGACTGAGCCGTGGTCGACGGTTTTGAAGGTGGTGGTGACGGGCATGTGATCGGTGACTTCGAAGTCGTAGTCGTCGGAAGTGAAGTCGTCTCTGGCTGCATCTAACGGAATAACCGGCAACCGCTATTAGGTCTTCTTGACCTCACCGCGCGCCTGGCACTCCAAGTAGTAACACGTGTCGCAATGCCGTTCTTCGCCCTGGCAGCAATGGTAGAAGATCTGGAATAGTGCCTGGCGGCGGCGTTCGGTGTTGATCAGTTTGATCGACTTTTCGTCCTCGCCGAACAGGCGGCGGGTCATGAACTCGGTGATGTGATTGGGTTGGAGCGGGGGCACGAGGCCGAATAGGCGGTGGGCGGCCTCGGCCAGCGCGTCGTCCCCTTCGCGGCGCGCGACCAACAGCGTGGCCGGCAGCAACGCGTTCAGGACGAGCGACAGCGCGGTTCCCTCGCCGATCAGGTCCATGACGCGCGCCGCCGGCTTGGCCGTGAACGAGTAGTGATTGCCCCAAAAATGGCCCTCGCCGCCCACGCGAAACCAGCCGATCAGCTCGACCAGCAACGGGTGTTTGCGCCGCGCCGGCGCCGCCCCCTCCAGCGACGCCATTCCCTGGCGGATATGATCGGTGAGGTCGGCCAGCGGCTGCTTGCCCCGCTCCATCGCGCGCGCCAGCAGCACGGCCAGCGCCGAGAGGTGCCGCGTGGGGAAATTCGTGGGCCGGTGTCCCTGATACCAACGCCGCGTGGGCGGGATCAACCGGGTCGTTCCAATACTGCTCGAATCCCCGCCACGGCTCGCGCAGCCGCCCCGCGCGCCGGCGCGCGTCCTCGGGGGCGTCGGTCAGGTTTGCCTCGTCCGGCATGAGCCCCGCGACGTGCAGCAACAGTGCCTCCAGCCCCGTGATCCACTCGGGCCGGGGCAGGTCGCGGACGAAGTCCATCATCTCGCGCGGGGGCGTGCGTTTGGCCAGCAGGTAATAGAGCGTCTTGCTCGGCCCGCTGCCCAGCACCATCATCACGGCCTGATAGAACACCTGTTCGAGGTCGGCCTGACGGGCCTGCTCTTCGAGCCGCTGCATTTTGGCCACCAGCCGCTCGTCGCCGGCCCGGTCCAGGAAGTCGGCCACCACTTCCGGATCCAACTCGGTCATGAGCTGGTGGCAGCGGCCCAGGCCAGTCGGTTGAGTGTATTGCAGGTCGTCGAAGCTTAGAGACCGGCTCAGGGTCTCCAAATCGGGGAAAATATAGGACTCGATCGCCAGGCGCGGGATTTCGTTCCCATTGTGCAAGACGTCGCGGTCTTTCCCGTCACCGCTTGCGAGGACCACGTGCAGGACGACGCCGTTGTAATCGAGGTCGCGATGGTGCCCATGGCCCTCCCAGTCTGAAGCCTTGAGGTGAATCTCAACGTCGCCCTTGACGCTCTCGCCCCCGATCATCAACTTGGCACCCATGAAATCGGGGCCCGCCGAACCGTTCCAGCGCCCCGCGTCCAGCACCCGCAGGGGCCGCCCGTCGGCCACGCGCATCCCGGTCGGCTGGATCAGCCCCTGCGCCCAGATCGTCTGGATGAGCCGTTCATTGAGCGGCAGCGGGCCTTTGTCCGGTTGATATTCCGGCCCACCCTCCCCCGCCAGGCCGGGCTGCTGTCCCGCCATCAGCTCTTTGAGAATCTCGCGGTATTCCCAGAAGCTCTCGCGCCGCTCGATCCGCATGGTCCGCCTCAGCCCGACTTCCCGACAAACTCGCGGTAGACGGCCTTGGCCCGCGAGGTGGGTTTGTGATTATGGAACAGGTTGGAATAGGCGAAGATGGCGACGGCGCCGAAACCTTTGCCGGCGGCCCGTCGGATCTGGTCGGTCACCCGCTGGTTCTTTTTCGGATCGGCCCACACACCCATCCAGACCTTCTCCCGGATGCCGTCCTCTCGGTAGTTCTCGCAGTATTCCTCGAATTTCTTGGTCTCGCCGGTGTAGGCCATCGGCGCGATGGCGTCGACGACCCCCTCGCGGACCCAGCGCAACGCCTCCTGATAGCTCTGGTTGCGTCCTTTGTCGCGGTCCGCGATGACGGCGGCCGAGACCTCGATGCCCGGGCGCTCGCCGCGCACCGCCTTGGCGATGGTCCGCACCAGGTCGGTGACCTGATCGCGGCGGTGCTGGGCCCACTGGCCCGAATGCTGCCGCACTTTCCCGCCGACCACCGATTCAAACGCCTGTAGCACTTCGGGGTGATAGGAGAAATCCCCTTTCTCCATCGGATAGCGGATGTAGTCCAGATGGACGCCGGCGACCTTGTACTTGCGGGCGACTTCGGCGAACAGCTCGGCCAGGTGCCGTTGCACTTGAGGTAACCCGGGATCGAGAAACGCATACCAATTCCCCGGCCGCATCCGTCTCCCTTTGTAGTCGACCATGAACCACGAGCGATGGACCGAATAGAGTTGGCCGGTTGAGGGGGGCGCGATCTTGTTCTTCGCCCATCCGGGCAGCACGTTCATGTAAGCATGCACCCGCAGCCCGTAGCGGCCGGCCTCGCGCACGGCGGTGGCCAGCGGGTCCCACCCCGGGTCGCGCCCCGTGCTCGAGGCGTCCTTTCCGGTCAGTTCCCATGCCCAAGGCTCCTTGGCGCTTTGATAGAAGACCGTTCCCGCGCCACGGACCTGAAATAGGACGTCGGTGAAGCGGGCCGAGGCGGCGTTGTAACAGATGCGCTCCACGTCCTTGGCGGCGCGATAGTCCCAGCGGGTCACCCACAGCACGCGGCGATAGGTACCCTCTTCGTCCAGGAGGGTCTTGATGTCGGATCGAGCGCGTTTGTGGGGTTTAGCAGCGGTGGTTAGCCCCGGGGCGATCAGCCAGCCCACCCCCACCAGTACCCCGACCGCCGTCAGACCCAGACGCACGCGGGTCCATCCGGTGCTGGGACAATGGCCAGGCGTGTTGTTCATGGCTCCCCTCCCAACCCCAAGGGCTTGGCTGTGGGGGTCCTCAGACCCCTTCGGCCTCGGGTTGGGTCTGGGACTCGTTCATTGCGGAGGCCATCTGTTCTTCGATGAGCGCCTGATCAATCGACCGCTTCCCATTGCGGGGGCGCACCTTGCGCTTTTCCAGTTTGTCCTTGGCTTTGGTGATACAGGCTTCGAGCTTGTCGACGAGCAGGTCGATCGCCTCGAGGGGCTGGCTGGCCGTGCTGGCGGCCCTGACCGCGATCGCCCCGGCCCGAAACGTGGCTTCGGCCTTGAACTGCAATTTATCTTTGGTGGCGGTAAATCTCATCTCATCGATCTTCGGGCACATTCTCCTCAGCCGGTTGACTTTCCTGTTGATATAGTCCTTCTGTGAAGCGTCGATGGTCATGTGGCGACCGGTTAATTGAAGCGGCATGAGAAGGCTCCTCTCAGTGGGCTGGGGTTGGTCCGGGATGGCCAAGCCGTAAAACATCATGTCGGGTCCTCTTGCGACCCCCGTGGGCTGTCCGCTCTATTCACATCGGCCGATTCAGGTGCCGCTGTGAGCGCTGTGCCACCCGAGGGGGTGCCGGAAGGGCGTTCCATATAGAATTTTTCGCCGAGATAGAGCCGGCGCACCTCGGCGTTGTCGACCAGCTCCTCGGCCGGGCCGTGGAAGAGGATCGTCCCTTCGTGGATGATGTAGGAGCGGTCGGTCACCGAGAGCGTTTCGCGCACGCTGTGGTCGGTCATCAAGACGCCCAGACCGCGCTCTCGCATCTGCCGGATGATGTCCTGCAGTTCCTCGACCGACTTGGGATCGACGCCCGAGAAGGGTTCGTCGAGCATCATGATGCTGGGTTCGATGGCCAGGGCGCGGGCGATCTCGACGCGCCGGCGCTCGCCGCCCGAAAGCGTGTAGGCGTGATTCTTGGCCAGGTGGCCGATGGTCAGCTCGTCGAGCAGCTTCTCGAGCCGGGCGCGCTGCTGGTTGCGCGTCAGGCGGGTCGTCTCCAGGATGGCCATGATATTCTGCTCGACCGTCAGCTTGCGGAAGATCGAGGTATCCTGGGTCAGGTAACCCAGTCCGGCGCGGGCGCGCTTGTAGAGCGGCAGGCGGGCCAGGTCCTTGCCCCCCAGCAGGATCGACCCGGCGTCGGGCTTCACGATCCCGACGATCATGTTGAACGTGGTCGTTTTGCCGGCCCCATTGGGCCCCAGCAGGCCCACGATCTCACCCTGCGACATCGTGACGTTGACTTCATTGACGACCCGCCGGCCGCCGTAGGACTTGATCAGATGCCGGGTCTCCAGCCGCAGTTTTCGATCCGGGCGGGGGGGCTTTTGTGTGACAGGCACTGAGGGGGCGATGACCAATGGGCAGGCTTCGGCCGAGAGTTTTCCTGCCCCGACTATCACCCAACGCCGGGTCGCGTGTCAAGCAATCTTACCATCATGGGCCTCCGCTGTGTGATTCAGCCTTGGGAGTAAACGGCGATTCGATGAAGAAACCCCCTTCTAGATGATGATCGGCTCCCGGCTCTCGTCCTCGGTCTTCTTCTCGGGCCGCTATCGAGTGGGGCCGCGATGGTAAGGCGGATTACGAGGACGAGAGCCGAGAGCCGAGTTTCCGATGCAGCCTCCGCGCCGTGGCGCTTCCCGCCCGCCGTCTCCCCGCCGCCGTCCCATTCGTTCGTCGATTCGCCGGATCCCGAAGTATATCCTTTCAAGAAGCGCATCGGCGCGGCGCGACGACGGGACGGTCCTGCGTGGGAAAGTTGGACGAAGATCAGGCGTTGATGAAGCGGTTCGTCCGGCGCGGTGACCGGCGCGCCTTCGAGCAACTGGCCGGCCGCTGGGACCGCCGCGTTTTCGGCTTCCTGGCCAAGGCCTGCGGGAGCCTCGAAGCCGCCGAGGACCTGCGCCAGGAGGTCTTCTCCTGCGTCTCTACCGCCATGGCGGGCGTTACGATCCCCGCTACCCGTTCGCGACCTGGCTGTTTCGGATCGCGGCCAACGTCCTGAGCACCTGGAGGGCGAAACAGGCCCGCGCCCGGGAGCGGGGAGACGGCCAATCGGCCCGCCCAGGGCAGGAATTCGCCGACGAATCCCCCGACCCGCGCGAGTGCCTGGCGGCCGGCGAGACCCGGGCGGCGATCCGGGAGGTGCTGGCGGGCCTGGAGGTCGAGGAGCGCGAGCTGCTGCTTCTGAGATTCGATCTCGCACTGAGCTACCCGGAGATCGGGCGGCTCAAGGAGATGCCCGAGACGACGGTCAAGTCTCGCGTCTACAAGCTGCTCGAGTGCCTCAGGGTCGACCTGGAGCACTTGCACCAACCCGAAAGGAGTCAACGATGAGCACCCCACCCGACGACCGCGAGCGGCGCTGGATCGCTCACAGCCTGGGGGAATTGAGCGAGGAGGAAAGCAGGGAACTAGAGGGGGAGCTGAGAGCCGATCCCGAACGGGCCGCCCACTATCAGCGACTCGTGGGCGAAGTGCGCCAGTGGGCCACCGAGCCGACCCCACATCGCCCATTGGATATCGCCAAACTGCTGGATGAGGCCGCCCGCGAGGGCGCGGACGTGTCGGGCTCGCCCTTGCCGGCCGGCCGTTCCAAGTCCAGCCGCGTCCCCGCGTTGGCCTGGACGCTGGCGGCCGCCGCGCTGCTGGTATTCGCGCTGAGCCAGGCCCGGTTCACGTTGCAGTTGGGCGAGGGTGCCCTTCATTGGGGTGCCGGACGCGGCGCCGAGCCGAACGCCGAGGCCCTCTGCGCCCTCAGGAACCAAACCGATGCCCTGCTGACCCAACTGGACATCACGCGCCGACGGCTCCAGGAAGTGCAGTGGCAAAACCACCGCCTCGAGGCCTCGTTCCAGCAGACCGCCGCCTGGCTCAGCCGCCAGCAACAGATCGAGTCGCAAACCCGCTTCCAAGATGTCAAACGCCTCGTGCAACTGACCGGCCTCGATGACCCGACCCCGGTGCTGTGGATCGCGCAGGGAGGAAGCACGGGTGAGAGGAGGTTTCAGTCGAAAGCACCGGGACGCCATGAAGCCGCGGCATCCATCAACCGGCCGTGTGAGAACAATAGAAAAGGAGATCAAGAAAATGCGAACGAGCATTCGATTAATCCATGTTTTGGTCGGCGTTTGCCTTGCGCTCGCTTCAACGAGCCTGAGCGCCCAGTCCGAAGAGGGTGAAGACCAGAAAGTGAAGATGAATATCCGCGTCGGCGAAAACTTCAAGATAGAGGCCGGCAGCATTGAACTCATCGACACGGATGAGGTCGAAGGCCCACCGCAAGCCGGTCCCCTTCCCGTGCCGGATTCCATGCTGGGCCAAGAGGGCCCGATCCAAGGCGATCCCCTTCGCGTGTCGGATTCCCCGTCGTCATCAAACCTAGTCATTGACATATTTCCTACAGACCAACGCGAACCAACGCCGCCCCACATCATTGAGGTTCCGGGCGGGGGTAAGGTATTAAGAACAGTCCAACGGGAACCTACGTCGGAACCAACGCTGCAACCAACGCCCCCACCATCGTTAAGGTATTAAGGACGACAGTCCAACGCGAACCAAAGCCCCCCATCCTCATGGACGCCGCCGGGATCACGCGCGAAACGGGGGTCATGGCGCGCGTGATCGAGGACAGTCTGGACCAAAGCGGGCTTGAGGGTTGGCACGCGGTGCTCAGCGCGGCCACGCCGTTCGAGCCGCGCGGCAAATCGCAATACCTGCCCGGCGTCGGCGTCGGCTTCACGATCCCCGTCAATATCCCGCTGATCGACCGCTCCAGTGCGGGACAGGCCGGCAAGGGCGCCGAATCGGGGGAAACCGACGACCTTTGGGAGAAACACTCGGGTGCGACCGGACCAGGTTCCGAAGGATTACAGCCGGTGCCTGGAATGGGAATCTTCCCTGGAATGGTGCCCCGAATGTACGGAGGGACGCCTGGGATGATGCCTGGAATGGGAATGTTTCCCGGAATGATGGGGCTGGAAATACCGCCCAAGGAGTCGACCGGCGAAAGCTACAGCCCGATTCAATTTGAAACCTTGCGCAAGACATTATTGGAAGCGATCGCCCGATACGGTTACCGGATGGAGAGCCTACCCGCGCAGGAGCACGTCTTGCTTGTCGCCGAGACGACAAGCGCCAAATCAGGCCGGGTCATCACTGTTTCCTCCCGACCGCTAGCACTCAGGCAGGAACATATCGAGGAGTTAAGGTCAATTAAGAAACAACTCAGGCCGCAACGACTCAAGGAGATAAAAAAGCGCCTACTCGAATCCCTGGAGAAGCAAGACGAGATATTGAAGATCCAATACCAGCAGGCGTTCGAACAGAGAAAAGCTCAGATGGAAGACCAGCTCAATCGAATGAAGGAAGAAGGCAACAAAAAAGAGGCGGAAAGCGAGAAGGCTGAAAACCAATTCGAGGCCGAATTGGAGAAAATCGAGGAAAAGCTGGAGGAATCGCTCGAAATGCAAGCCGCCGCCCTTGAGGGCCAATTGGAAACTGAAATCAAAAAAGAAGAAGCGGAGCTAAAGCGTCACTTGGAAGCCTTGGAGTCAGAACTAAAACCAAACCTCGAGAAAGAGCAAGCTGAACTGAGACGTCGGTTAACTCAACTTGAAGACCACGTAAAGCGCACGGAAAGAATTAGCGGCGAGGAGACTCTTCTTACATTAAGCCGTGGGGATTATCGTGGCATTCCAGGCGGGGCGAGGATTCGTCTCATTCGCGTCGAAAAGGGCGATATTGACGATCCCAACGACGACACGGCGGAAATCAGTCTGAATACCGGATCAAGCATTAGCTCGGTCACGCTGCGTGAACTGGATTCGAAATTTGTTCAGGATTTTGAGCTGACGGCGGAGGACGTTCTCCCTTCAAGCGGCATGCCCGGCGAAGGCAGAGCGCGCATTCGGATTCGACGGGTCCACGATCAACCCGCCCCGGGATCCGACGCCGATCTCTTTACATCTTCTGGACCGCGTTTTAGTGCTTGGGGATCCACCTATCATCATCCCGGCGCCGGAAGCGGAACACGCGACCGTTACATGATCAAAGTCGAGAAGCAAAAGCTGGAGAAGCAGTTGAACCTCCAGACGCTCGAATCGATGGTTGAGGAACACCTATATTGACATCGCGATCCATGGTGGGTCTTGCCCAAAGATCGAGCGATGAAAGACTCATAACGAGGGCAAATCGACGGCGCCGTCTTCGGAGGCGGTTTGCGTTTCGGCGCCCGCGTCGGCTTCTGGGATCAGTTCTTCGGGAAGGACCCAGTCGGGGTTGGTCAGGGAGGTCAGGACATGGTCGCGCCAGCGGCCGTTGATGTAGAGATAATCCTTGGCCTCGCCTTCCTTGACGAACCCGAGCCGTTCGAGCAGGTGTCCGCTGCGTTCGTTCTCGGGCATGTAGTTGGCCATGATGCGGTGCAGGTTCATTTCCTTGAACGCAAACTCGGTCACCAGTAACAGGGCCTCGATCATGACGCCTTGGCCTTGCCACCGTTTGGAGACCGAGTAGCCCAGGTAACAAGCGTGGAACGCCCCGCGTATGATGCCGAACAGGTTGGCCACGCCCAAGATCCGCACGTCATCCTTGTTGTCGAACAGGAACATCTTGCAGGAGCGGTCGCTCTGATATTCTTCATACTGCAGTTCGATTTGCCGCCGCCAAAACTCTTCGCTGTAGAAATCCGCCGGTTTCTGCTTCTCGAATTCGCCCAAGTGCTGTTCGTTCTCGCGGAAATAGCGGATAATCTCCGGGTCGTCCTTGAACTTCGCAAGACGAACGGTGATCCCTTTGCCGACCAGAACGGGTTCCTGACGATGCATGGTTCTTCCTGAACGCGAGACTTCAGTGACGATTAATAAGCCGCATCTAACGTGTAGTTCATTGTACCGTGCCCAAGCGCGCCGTGTCGAGAGCAAATCTCAACACCTCGAGCTTTGAACCGAATCCGGACAACTAAACGATATAGGTGCCAAAAATCGTCTGCACCACTGCCGGGGGGAAAGGCGTTTCGATCAGGTGGTTCCCGTCGGTGACGAACAGGCCGTGCAGTTGAGGCGAGATGCGTGAGATAATACCGTACGTGCCGGGCTGGATCGGACCGAACGGTTCCAGGCTCTGCAGATAATGGGCGATTTCGAAATGCTTGCCGGCGATGTCCACGACGGCGATGCTCTCGGAGAGGTCCCGGAGAGCGACGGCCAGCACCTTGAGGTCGGGATCCTGAAGGTGTTCCATAAGGAAAGCAAGATTGTCGCCCAAGTTGGAGTCGGCGATTTCCGGGTGGATCTGATGTCGTTCGAGCGAATGGAAGACCAGATGCAGGTCATAGCGCGTCTGCATCTGATGCAGGCACCAGAACAGGCACTTGAGGTGCAGGAGCAGCTTGCGCATCGATTGGGTCCTTGCGGCGATCGGCGCCGGAAAACTCATGATCGCCCACCCTATTTGTCGCTTGACTGCGACCCAAAAACCATCATATAATAGTGGATTTTGGAAGTCAAGGCTGAATCCTCAAATTTGATGCGTTTCGCGTTGACCCTGGCCGATCCCCGAGACGTATGAGATGATGGACCCCGGTTGGCGCGGTCTGATGACTGGTGGAACAACGCGCGTGAAGGGGCGTCTTAGATATTCGTGGGCCATCGCGCCCGAACTCAAGCAAGGGAGCCATGGAATCATGCGGCGACGGTTGTTTGATCGATACACGGTGGGTTTGGGCTCGATCGCGCTGGGTCTTTGGATGAGCGTCGCGGTCGCCCAGGACGCCGAGCCAAGCTCCGAAGGCGAGGAAACCAATCAAGGGACTGAGCGGGTGCAGGCCCCGGCCGATCCGCCGGCCCAGCCCGAACAAGGCGCGGCGACACCACGGCCCGAAGCTGCGCCAGAGGAGGATCCCGCCGAACCCGCGGCCGAACGTCAAGCGCCGGAGGACGAGATCTCGACCCCCACGCTGCGTCTGCTGCGGACGCTCGAGGCGTTTCACAAAGACGTCAAGACCGTCCATGCCCAGTTCGATCAGGTTCGGCTGGACGTGATTTTCGAGGACCGCGTGGAATCGACCGGGGAGTTGTGGTTCGAGAAACCCGCCAAATTCCGCTGCGACTATACCGACCCCGAACCCATGATCAACCTGATCCTTGAAGATGCCCTGTTCGTCTATTTCCCCGACCTGGAGCAGGTGGATTACTGGCAATTCGACTCCGATGAGGAACGCGAGCAACAACTTCACCAGTTACTGATCGGTTTCGGCATCGAGGTCGAGAAGTTGGTCGCGCGCTACAGGGTCCGCTCATCCGAGGACGACCCAGCGCTCCTGGCCGAGCTCGAGGCCGCCGCCCGGCGCGAAAAATGGGATCCCGAGCAGATGGCCTTGTTCATTCTCCAGCCGCGACCGGCCTTCGAGGAGACCTGCCCCTTCCGTAACCTGAAGGTTTACATTGACAAAGCCGGCCTCGTGCCCGAAATAATTTGGTATGACGACCTCAACGAGGCCGAAATGACACTGAAGATGAAAAAGGTCGAGACCGACGTCACGATAGCCGCGCGGCTGTTCGACCGCAGCGCGGTCATCCCGTCGGGCACCGAGTACTTCGATAAGCGGAACTTGAAATGAGACGGCGAACCGCCCACATCCGGACCCCATGCATGGGCGCGGCATTGATCGTGGTCATGGCGCTGGCAAGCGCCTGTGAACGCATCGCCCCGGTGCGCACACTGCCGGCGTGGGTGCAGGGCATTTATATCCCGATGTTCAAGAACAAGACGTTCGAGCCGGAGATCGAGGAGCTGGCCACGCGCCTGACCCAGCAGGCGTTCCTTGCCGACGGGCGGCTCGACGTGGTGCCCAAGACCAACGCCGACCTGACGCTGGTGGCCGAGATCATCGACTGGAAGTCGACGGCCTCGGGCAGTTCGGGCGACAAAGTGACCGACCGCGAACGCGTCACCATTATCGCCTCGGTCAAGCTTTTTGAACCCTACAACGAGGAGATTCCGTTGGCCGAGCTGGGGCCGATCCTGATTCGCTCGGACTTCAACATCGACACGCGTTCCAATAACTTCGAGCCTGAACCGGACCGCAAGCACGATCTGTTTAAAAGATTGGCTCGCGAGATCGTTTTTACCACCATCGACGGATTCCCTCCCCAGCCGCGCGACCTGCCGCCCGGGGTCAACCTGCCGACCATCCGCAGCCCAGGCCAGATCCAAATCGAGGACACGCTCTTGCCGCGCGAAGGCGAGGAGATCTGAGCCAAGCTCCCGGCCCCCCCCCTCTCGCTTCAGTACTTGCGCATCAGTCCGATCACCACGCCTTGGACCTGGACCCGCTCGGCGGGGTAGCGTAGGGGGGCCATCGTATCGTTGGCCGGCTGGAGCAGGATGAATTCTCCCTCGGAATAGAAGCGTTTGACGGTCGCTTCGGCCCCGTCGATCAGCGCGACGACGGTCTGGCCGGGCTGGGCCGTGGGCCGGCTCTCGACGATGATCAGGTCTCCGTCACGGATGCCGTCGTCGATCATCGATTGGCCCTTCACGCGCAGGACGTAGCTCTCCTTGCCCCTGGTGAAGCCGCGCGGAATATCGATCGTCTCGGGGTCCTCGATCGCCTCGATCGGCAGCCCCGCGGCCACCTCGCCCAGCAGTGCCAGGCCGCCTCCCCGCTTGGCGCGCCCCTTGCCGGTCAGTTCGATCGCCCGGCTATGGTTCCAGATGCGCCGGATCTGGCCCTTTTGCTCCAGGTTTTGCAGGTGTTTGTGCACCGTCGCGAGCGAGGATAGCCCCATCCGCTCGCCGATCTCCTCGAGCGTGGGCGAGTACGCGTTCTCCTGGATGAACCGCTCGATACAGTCGAGCATTTCACGCTGACGCCGGGTCAAGTACATGTCCAAAACACCTCCCCCCGCCGCGGCGGACCGAGAATGAACCCCCCTCGGGGGTCGACTCATGGCTGAAGTATAAGCGAAGAGACTACGAAAAGAAAGCGAAAATTTAGGGGCGCGAGTGATTCAAGCCGTCGGCCTCACGCGGGCACGAATCTATGAACGGCTCGCAAAATCGGCGAAGGGAGGATCGAGGTGCTGCACGCAAACGCGATTGCCGGACGGGCGGCCCTCCGAGAGCTGCCTTGGAAAGCCCCGTTTAGCGTGTATGGCGACAGCAATCTGGTCTGGACCCTGGCAGGGTCGTTTTTATAATAAAAATATCTTACTCTGTAGTATACTACAGAGTAAGATATTATCCAGATGAAGGGACAAAGCAATATGGAAACCATGACCATCGGCAAAATCGCAAAGGCGGTAGGTGTCGGAGTGGAGACCGTCCGCTTTTACGAGCGACGGGGCCTGATCGAGGAGCCACAGCGTCGGGCCTCGGGGTATCGAGAGTATCCGGAGAGCGCGGTCGCGCGGCTGCACTTCATTCGCAAAGCCAAAGAATTGGGTTTTTCGCTAAAAGAGATTGAGGAACTGCTGTCACTGCGGATGGATCCGGGAGCAACTTGTGCTGAGGTCAAGGAACGTGCGGAACAGAAAGTTGCCGAGGTGGAAGCAAAAATTCGAGACCTGCAGCGGATTAAGCGAACGTTGGGAAAAATTTCAGCGACCTGCAAGGGAAGCGGGCCAGTCGGGGAGTGCCCGATTATTGAAGCTCTGGAATAGGAGAAGGAGAAAGAAAAGTGTGTGTGACAAGACGCGGGTTCACGCTCATTGAACTGCTGATCCTGGTTGCCATCGTTGCGATCCTGGCGGCGATTGCTATCCCGAACTACCTCAACGCTCAGGCGCGGTCCAAGGTGAGCCGGGCGCAGAGCGACTTGCGGACATTTGCGACGGTGATTGAGACCTACGCGGTTGATCACAACTTCTACCCCGTCAATCTGACGTTTCTCGCTCCGGAGGACTTCATGGTGCTGACCACCCCCGTCGCGTATTTGGCAACCGCTGCACTGCATGATCCATTTGGCACCCCACAGATTAACTTGGCGTCGGGACCACGGTAAAATGTTCAGAGGGGATATACCTACATCGCGTATAACACGGGGTCACGGTTCTACGAGTTTGAGCCGCCGGCGTGTAGTGCGGTGCCACACCGGGGCTGGAGCGTTGCCAGTCAGGGACCGAATCATACGCTTGACGGTACTGCCTCGCTAATCTTTCGCACCTGCCCACTGGCACCCGAGACATTTCTGGAGGACCTGGCTGGTTGCATCTACGACCCGACCAATGGAACGGTCAGCCGAGGGGATATCATTCGTTTCGGCGGGGACATTCCCGCCATCGTTTTACAAGGAGGTCAATAACCATGAAAATTATGGACGCTAAAATGCTTCATTGCTGTCTGCATTAACGACGAGCTCCTGCTGTCTGCCGGCGTTGGTGTTGCTGGTTTTCAGCGTCGGGAGGGCAACGTTGGGTACAACGCTCGCGCGATACCATTGGTGGTTTCTCGTGGCGGGCTCCACACTGCTGGCCATTTCCTACTGGTTGTTTTTTCGGGAGAAGAAAGCCTGCTCGACAGCAGGGTGCAGCATGCCACACCGACGGTTGACCTTTGTGAGCCTGGTTTTGGGCACGCTGGTAGTTTCGGCGTTTGCGGTCAATTCGGTTACTCCGATACTGGTCCGAGGACAGACGACAGCAGCGTCGGTGGTTGCCGGAGCACCCGGTCAGGAAGTTGCGACTATTCCGGTTGACGGAATGACCTGCTTTTCCTGCGAGTTGCACGTTGAGAAGGTGCTGAAGGATACCCCCGGCGTGTTCGACGCTGAGGCCAACACCGCGCAGCAAAATGCACTGGTAACCTACGACCCCATCAAGGTCAGCGTGGCTGACCTGGTGGCGGCGATCAATACAAAGACGGGCTACAAGGCCCGGCAACCTTAACTAGTCGATCCTGAAAAAGACCCCTTGCCCAACAACAATGGGATCAAAACGCTGGTGGGTGGTGTATAGTTTTGCAAGAAAAGCGGTCAGTCGCCGCCGAAACCTTGCGAAAGTTGGCGCCATGAAACCCAAGCCCTCCCC
>CAUZJO010000078.1:0-21740 GCA_963580245.1 Candidatus Sumerlaeia bacterium
TCTTCGGCCAGAATCCATGGTCAAATCCCTTGCCTTTGGCCAGGCACGGTGGGATGATCCACTCAAAGATTTTGAGGATCGAACGGTTTGGTTAGCAAAATGGGAAATGTCGGATGAAGTGGAGGATGGTGGACGTATCATGGAACGACTTGACATCAATCATGTGCTGGATCGGGCTGATACTTGTGGATCTCTCCGCGTGTTGATCGTGTGGTGCCTCTTGGCGATGGGGCAGGGCTTAACTGATGAGTTCCAGGCCAGAAATGGAATTCGCAGCGAGATTACACGTCCCCAATTGGAAGCGTTTTTGTCATGAGAGATTGCCTCTACGAAACGTGGATCGTTGTCCTGGACGGGCACACGCTTAATCCGGGTGACAATCCCTGGGACGGGGTGGAGAGGCTGGGCGAGCTGATGGTTTATGACCGGCGCGCGCTCGCGCTCGTCGATCGTCATCGATTCTCTGAGCCGGGGAATGCCGTCTTGGACGCTGGTCTCCAGGAGGGGGCATCTTGCGGATCCCTAAGACGCAGCCTTAGCTCGCGCGCATTTCACGGTTCTCATTCCGAGGAATGAAACATATATTATTCTCGCGCTATTTCGCGACTCTAGCGGACAAGCATGGAAATGAAGATTCACCCCTCCGCCGTCATCGATAAACCGACCCATATCGGTTTCGGCACGCGTATCTGGCATTTCGCGCATGTGATGGCGAACGCCGAGATCGGGGAGGACTGTTCGCTGGGGCAGAACGTATTCGTGGCCTCGGGCGTGCGGATCGGGCGGGGGTGCAAGATCCAGAACAACGTCAGCATCTACGAGGGGGTTGTCCTGGAGGAGTACGTGTTTTGCGGGCCGTCGGTGGTTTTTACCAACGTCAAGCACCCGCGTAGCGAGATCTCGCGCAGCGGCGAGTACGAGCAGACGATCGTCGAGCGCGGGGCGACGCTGGGGGCCAACTGCACGGTCGTCTGCGGGACGCGGGTGGGGTGCCATGCTTTTATCGCGGCGGGGGCGGTGGTGACCCGCGACGTGCCCGCCTTTGCGTTGATGATGGGGGCGCCGGCGCGGCGGATCGGCTGGGTGGGGCCCGATGGGTTTCGTCTCAATCCGGTCAAGGACCAACTCAATCAATTTTGCTGCCCCGCGACCGGCCAATTGTTCGTTCAGAGGGACAAGATGACGCTGGTGGCGATGGATTCCAAACACGAGGCGAAGGCCGAATCGCCGATCCCCCTGATCAATCTCAAGGCCCAGCATGAGACCATCCGGCGCGCGGCGCGCGCGGCGATCGACCGGCTGGTCGAGTCCCAGCAATTCGTCCTGGGAGCCGAGGTGGAGGCCTTCGAACGCGAGATCGCCGACGACATCGGCGCTCCGCACGCGATCGGATGCGCTTCGGGCTCAGATGCAATCCTGCTGGCGTTGATGGGCTTGGGGCTGGAGCGGGGGGATGAGATCATCACCTCTCCGTTCACGTTCTTCGCGACCGCCGGCTCACCGTTCCGCATGGGCGTTCGCCCCGTCTTCTGCGACATCGATCCGGTGACGTTCAACATCGACACGGAACGGATCGCCGCGCGGATCAACGAGCGCACGCGGGCGATAATCCCGGTGCATCTGTTCGGCCGGTGCGCCGAGATGGACGCGATCGACGCCCTGGCCCGCGAGCGGGGGCTCAAGGTCATCGAGGACGCCGCTCAGGCCATCGGGGCGACTTACGGGGGGCGGCAGGCCGGGACGCTGGGCGACGTGGGGTGTTTCAGCTTCTTCCCGACCAAGAACCTGGGGGGCTACGGCGATGGGGGCCTGATGACGACGGCGGACGGGGAGCTGGCGGAGCGACTGCGAGCGTTGCGCGTGCATGGTCAGACCGGCGTTTATCAACACGAGTGGGTCGGTTTCAATTCGCGGCTCGATGCCATCCAGGCGGCCGTCGTGCGCGTCAAGCTGGGGCATCTTGATAGTTGGAACCAGGCCCGGGCGGCCAACGCGGCTCGTTATCGAGAACTGTTCGAGCAGGCGGGCATTCTCCAAGGCGAAGGCCACCGGCCGGAGATGGGGCGGGTCATCACGCCCGCCGAGTGCTCGGGCCGCCACACGTTTCACCAGTACGTGATTCGCGCCCATGCCGACCAGCGTGATGGGTTGATCGAAGCCCTGCGTGGCCGGGGTATCGGGTGCGCGGTCTACTATCCCCTGGCGCTCCATCTGCAGCCGTGCTTCGCGGAACTGGGCTACCGACCCGGTGACATGCCGGAGGCGGAACGGGCAAGCCGCGAGGCGCTCGCGTTGCCGATTTATCCCGAACTCACCCACGAGCAACTGGAGCGAATCGTCGAGGCGATCAGCGGTCACATAAATCGGTGAGCTGGGCGATTGATGTAAGAAGTCCGTCATGTCGGAAGGAGTAACCGAAAACTGTCAAACGGGGCCGCCTGGCCCAACGATCCCAGCCGCCCATAATCGCGCCGAGTTCGGCGTGTCGGCCCGATGGGGCGTCGCGCTCAAAAGGGCCTCAGCTTGGATGATGACCGCCCAAGGGGTCTACTGGCTGGGCTTTGCCTTCATCATGGGGTTGGCCGTCTACCAACGCACGCTACGGCTCGACATGCCTCCCATCGATTTCCCCGCCGACCGCCAGCGCTCCAACATGTACATGGTTCAGGCATACGCCGGCGATTTGGGCCTGTTCAATCGTAGAGGGAGTTGGCTCGAGCTGTGGTTGATGCCGTGGCTGACGGCCCGCACGCGCTGGCTATGCACGCTGCTGGGGGTTGAACTCTGGACGCTTGCCCGGTTGTGGTCGAGTTTTTTTGGCCTTTTCGCGGTTGGGTTCGCGGCGCTGGCGGGTTTCTGGGCGGCGGCGCGGGAGGACGCCCCTCTTGGCCGGCGCTATCGCATCTCGCTGTTGTTGATGCTCGGCATGGCGCTCAATCCGTATCACGTTTTCATCTCGCGGATGATCTCGACCGAATCGACGACCATCGCGATGCAGATGGGCGCGTTGGCCTTGTTCTGGGTAGCCTATCGCCATCCCCGCCGTTGGTTTTGCTGGTTCTTGTTCTTCGTTTTCTTTGTCCTGAGCGGCTGGACGAAAATTCCCTCGCTTATCTGGCTGCCGGCGTATTTCGTTTATCTCTTGTTTAAGCGTGAAATTCCGTTTTGGCTGCGGCTGGGGGGAGTGTGCGTCTTGGCCGCGGGGACGGGCGCGGTTTTTTGGGTCTACAACGTCAATCCGTTTGCGGTCTTCGAGTCCTACGCCGCCAAGTACGCTCATTTTGCCGACCAGGCCCAGGATTGGATGAGCAACGAACTCTGGATCAAGACGTACGTCAGCCGCACGGTGCTCATGCTGACGCTGCCCGGGGTCTTCTTCGCCATCGTCGGGTTTCTCAACGCACCGTGGCTGTTTCGACTGACGATGGTGGTCTTTCTTGTGCTCTTTTACCGGTTGGTCAACCTGAACACGTATAACTTCTGCCATGCAATCATTCCGGGGATGGCGCTGGCTACTTGGGGGGTGAATAGTTTTCTGGAAGTGGGGGCGAGAGATCGACTGGGTTTATTCGGCGGTCGGGGGCCGATGAACGCCCTATCGGCGCGCCTTGCGACCCAGATTCCGGTGCTCATCATCATCGGGGCGGTCTTTGCACTGCTGATGCCTTTGGGACCCAAATACCTCAAAACCCCGGAACCACGCGGCGACGTGTTGCAAGCGATCGAGGTGATCCCCAAAAACGTTCACACGCAGGGGGTGGTCGTTTCGGACGACGGCGAGGGTTCGCTGGCTTACATGCTGGGCCAACAGGACCGGTTGATTTCGACTCAGTTTGAATTGCGGACGGGTTATTACTACGCGGTGCGGCTTTTCGGCGGCGCCGACAAGGCCAGCCAGAAACAACAGGTCAGGTCGGCCAGTGGGGCATGGGTCAAATGGGCCAATCTTCCGGGCGAGCCTAACGGGATCCTTTACACTCGTCGGCCCGATGATCAAGACCGGCCGAACCTGGACCAGTACATCGAAGTCCCCGGAGATCGCACTAAGATGGATTGGCGCCCGAAATTGGAGGCCGAGACCTTCCACGTTCCAAAGCAGCGCTACGACGGGGGGCGCAGGGTGCTCCATGCGCATCCCGGCGAACAGTTGAAGATCGGCGTCACGTGGGACAACCCACAAGGCTACGAGGCGGCGGCGATGCGTTGGTCGAACTCCGACCTGAGAAGGTTGGTGCCCGTGCCGATTCGCGTGGGCGGATACGGGATCCAATACTCCGGCCTCCTGTGTCTGCCCGAAGGATCGCGGCCGACGGCGTTTTATACATTCGATCTACCCAAACATTTTCCGGTCGGACATTACTACATGAATTTCTTCGCGATCGAGGATGAGAATTGGCACAATCAGCACACGCGTTTCCGGCCCCTGCCCTTTGTCCTTATCGTTGAGGCCCTTGAGAAGCCAAAGAGCCACTGGAGTTGGAAGTATCGGGAGCTTTATTCACTCAATCACCAGATTGAACCACGGGTCTGGTCGGATCATCGCACCTTTCGCAACATGGAACTGGAGGGGTATCGCACGGACTCGCCCTTGGAGAACGTGTTCTCCTGTCCCGGCAGCCCGCCGGGCGTCTATGAAATCGCGGTGCGTGGGGAGGGGACGCCGATCACGAGTCCCGATGATCCCGGAAACGTCTGGCCGGCGGTGGAGGTCTACATTTCGAGCGAACGAGAGCAGCCTGCCGCCACGGTCCGGATTGCATCGGAGAAGACCGGTGTCTTCACGGCCGAATTCACGGCGTTCGAGTCGTTTGACGCGTTAAGGCTACATTCGCTCCAAGGCCGAGGGCGGATTAGGCGCAAACCGTTGTGGATGATCGATTTTATCCCGGCGACCTACGGCAAACAGATCGTTACGTTGCGCGGAGCGGAACTGCGGTTGAAACGGCCCCTGTTTCCACCAATCGCTTCAGCGTCCCTCGCTGATGTCGAGGAATAGGGCGCGGGAGAAACGGGTGAGATCGACGTATGCGGGGTTTCTTTTTCAGCCTTGAGAATGCGGGTTGGTATCACGCCTCCGGGAGCGGACTGGTGGGGGGAGTGGCGTGATGGTCGACACGGGGGCGGTTGGGGCGGTCCTTGAATTCGGTGGTAAACTCGAGCAGGCGCTTGACGGCCTCCTCGAAAATCTTGCGGCCCTTCTCGGCCGTCGAAAGCGTCGCCTGGCCGAAGACTCCTTGCTCGGTAAACGTGCTGGTCCATTCGACGAGCGTGACCGGTCCCGCGCCGAAGGCGTCGCCCCATTGATAGCCGGTCGCGCCGCCCTTGTTGTACCAGGCGATCTCGTCGACGGCTTTTTCCATCTGGGCCTTCTCGGGGCAGAGGTGGAGGTACATCGACGTTTCGACTTCCCCCGCGTGTCCCGCGCCGCCCGGATAGACCGACTCGCGGAATGAATCGACGAAATCGGGATCGACGCGCAGGAGGGACCACCACATGAACGAAGCGACCAGGGCGTCGGTTTCCAGGATCGTGCGGCGGCCGACGAACTCGAGCAACGGCGTGTTCGAGCCGTGCCCGTTGACGATGATGATCCGCTTGAACCCGTGATAGCTGAAGCATTTGCATACGTCGAGGCAGTATTCGACGAAGTGATCGTAGGCCACGTGCATCGTGCCGGGGAAGTCCATCGCGTGGATGTTGAATCCGTAGGGGATCAGCGGCGCGACCAGAATTTTGTCGGGCGCGCGCCGGCCGGCCTCCAGGCACAGGCCCTGGGCCAGGACGTTATCGACGTCCAGCGGCAGGTGCGGCCCATGCTGTTCGGTCGAGCCGACCGGCAACAGGATCACCTTGCCCATTTGCGTGGCCTCGTTCACCTCGGGCCATGTCAGGTCGGAGTAGATATACTTTTCGGCGGCGGTCTGAGCCATTGCGCTTGCTCCTTGTCATTCCTCGGGGGATTTTCCGAAAGCGGCCTTTTGCAGCGCGGCCAGATCGGGCGGCTTGCGGGTGAGTTTGTAACTCTCCTTGTAGAGCTCGTTGAGGTCGCCCAGCTTGAGGTCCGATCCCCGGCGCATGAAGATCGGGATTTTATGCGTCGGTGTGGCGACCTTGACGCGTTGGCCGCCTTTGTAAACCTTCTGGGGATCCCAAGCGTCGATCCACGTGTCGCCCTGGGGCAGCCAAACGGTGGCTTCTTTAAGGCCCTTGCGCCATAGCGTCTTGAGGAGCAGGTCGGGACCGTAGAGGTAGCTATCCCACTGGCTCCAAGCTTCGGGCTGGTCGGGATAGGCCAGGAAGAGGGGACTGACGATCGGCGTCCCCTTCTTGTGGGCGGCCTTGGCCTGCTTGACGGAGTACTGGGCCAGCCGGTCGTGTAGGGTGGCATACAGGCGCCAGGTGGCGATCAACTCGCGGTCGAAGCGGGAGTCGCCGGACATGTTCCAGAAAGCGCGCCCGCGCGTGGGGCCGACTTGCATGATCGGGCTGAAGCAACCGAAGGCCAACCAGCGGGCGGTCAGTTCGGGGTCCAGGGGTCCTTCGCCGTGTCCGCCCACGTCCGAACCCCAAACCGGATAGCCCAGGACGGCGCAACCCTGCAGCGCGATGATGGCGGCGCGCAGGCCCTCGGGCGTCGAGGGCATTTCACCACCCCAGACCGTTCCATACTGAGTCGAGCCGGTATACGCCGCTCGCGCCGTCAGCGCAAAATCCTTCTTGCGCGCGCCGTTGGCGACCTCCCAGACAGTCGCCATGTATTGGACCGGATAGGCGTTGTGATTTTCACGGTCGGTCGTGCCGCTGGCGACCTTGGATGCGAGCGTGCCGGGGACGAACTCATCGGCCCGGTCGAGCCGGAACTCCGCCGCGCCGACCCAGAGTGGGTTGAATGGACCGTACTGCTGCCACCACTCTCGACCAGCGGTGTGGGTGAAGTCGACCAGGACGCGATCCGGCTTGCCCTCGACCTGGCCTGGGACGCCGAAGTTTCGCCGTTGCGCGTATTTGGCCATATCACCGGCCACCCACGGGGCGATCCACAACATGAAATTGACGCCCCCGCTCGGCGAGCCAGCCCACCATCGCCTTGGGTTCGGGAAGTCGCTCGACGTCCCACGTGAAGTCGCCGTAACCAAAAGGCTCGATGGCCCAGGGCCGGACCATCAGGTAGGCCGCACACGGGATGCCCAACGCCTCCATCATCAGGATGTCTTCGACCACCGTCCCGTTATACGGGGCTTCGACCCGCGTGCTGTCGTCATAGGTCTCGAGGTTGTCTTGGTCGCTACGCCAGCGCCAGGGGCGGAAGGTCCAGAGCGGGGGTTGGATCGGGGGTCCGACGTCCATGGCGTGCGCCCGAACGATCTCCATGGGGTCGCGCGACGTAAACAGTTTCATCTTCAGTGCCAGCCCTTTGAAATGGACCTGAACCGTGCCGGCGTGCGACTTGCAGAGGTCATAGCGATCGGGCCAGAACCCCTCGACCAGCAACCCGTAGCCCCGCGAAGAGAGGTAAAACGGGCCGTAGACCGACAGGGTTCGGCTTGATGCTCATCTCGACCTGCTGGCCGCGCAGGTTCAGCGCCGCGCGCAAGCCCGACGCCCACGACAGCTCCTGGTCACCGTCAACCACCCGCTCCATCAGACCGGTGAGGTATTCGTCCGGGTCGGCCCGGACCGCAAAGCCCCAGCCCAGGATGTCGGCGTCGTAATCCGCCGTCAGGCTGATGTCGAAGCGGCGTTTGCCGTCGGGCTTGAACCGGACTTCGACCGTACGCTCATCGATTCCCTCGGCGATGACCCAGCGGCCGTGGAAGCCCCCTTTTTGTTTCTCCGTCGAGTCGGGCCGGCCGCGAAGATAAGTCCGGCCCTGCTCGGTTTCGAAATAGAAGGTCCCCTTGGCACCCGGCGCGCCGGGTGCAAATTGCAGCGGGGATTTGAGACCCTGGTTGCGGACGACAAACTGCACGTCCCGGGCCGGCCCCGAGGCCACAAGCGTGAAATCGGCCCGGGCGCAACCCACCCCGATCACCAGACTCAGCATCAACAAGATTTTGAGGAACTGTTTCATCGCGCGCCTCAGGTTGAATGACTCATCCGGCGAAGGGAGAAAAAACAAATGTTTGAGCGGTGGACCAGCTCGACCGACCGGGAGTTTAGCGGATTGGGAACGATATTCAAGGAGAGAACCGCGGGGGGCGCTCACGGTGTTTTCGAACGGGAATAAAGGCCCGCCCGAAGGGTCTTTCAATTCCGATCTCAAATCCCTATTCTTTGTCATTTGTTGCACTCCGTAGGGCCAGTTGAGCTTATGGGAACCTCTAAAAATACGGTTTGCAGTCGTCCCCACGGGACTCCAATTCGTTATCGGTTGATTTCCCGCCACTTGCGTGGCGGGCTGAAAGCAATCGTCCCTGCCGGAACTGAATCTTTAGAGGCACTCTTATGATCGAACAGTTTATCCAAGAGACATTCGCGAACACGTCAGGCTGGAACGCGCTGCTGGCGGTTGTGATCGGCGCGATGCTTTTTACCCTTTCTTTGGGGGCCGACAAACTGGTGGAGGGGGCGGTTGACGCGGCGCGCGACCTGGGGCTGCCCAAGATCATCATCGGTGCCACGATTGTCAGCCTGGGCACGACCAGCCCCGAGGTGGCCGTCTCGGTCATGGCGGCGTTCCAGGGCAAACCGGGGTTGGCCATCGGCAACGGAGTCGGCTCGGTCATTTGCAACGTGTCGCTGATCCTCGGCCTGGCGATCGTCCTCTCCCGCATCCCGATCCACCGCCGCTACGTGGGGATCCAGTCGTCGATCATGTTGGGCACGGCGTTGCTGCTGATGGCTTTCGCGTGGGGCTCGCCCACCAAGACGATCACCCGTCCGATGGGAATCGTGATGGTCTTGCTGTTGGCGGTTTACCTTTACGGCACCTATGTGTTAGCGCGGCGCACTTCGGGCCAGAGCGAGTCAGCGTCGGTCGTTGAGGCGGTCGAGGAAATCCCCGATGTGACGCTGGCCCAGAACTTTGTGAAAATCATTGGGGGGTTGGCGGTCCTGATTCTGTCGAGCAAGGCGCTGATCCCGAGCGTCTCGCTGGCGGCCGTCCGTATCGGCATCCCCGAGGCGGTCATCGCGGCCACGCTGGTCGCCTTCGGGACCTCGTTGCCCGAGTTGATGACGGCGATCTCGGCGGTGCGCAAGGGTCATCCCGAACTGACCCTGGGCAACATCCTGGGTGCCAACGCGCTCAACGTCCTGTTCGTCATCGGGCTGTCGGCGATCGCCGTGCCGTTGAAGGTCGAGCCGGTTTTCTACCACATCCAGGGCCCGATGATGACGTTCATGCTGGCCCTGTTCCTGATCTACAGCCTCACCACGCGCGGGGCGTTTCGGCGTTGGCAGGGGGTTTCTTTGTTGGCGCTGTACGTGTTTTTCGTGGTGGTGCAGTATTTTGGGTGAAGAAGGGTTTAGGGTTTTACTCACCGCCGCCCCGGGCAACGCCGGTGTCGATCTCGACTACGTCGCCAACCTCCTCGGCCACAGCTCCGTCCAGGTCACCGCCATGGTCTACTCCCACCTGACCCACCCCTCCCTTGCAACCTCGAAACCCCCATCCTCGGGCCCGATCCCCAGCGCCGGCTCACGCAGCGGCCCCAGGTTGATCATCTCGCGCAGGATCGCCGCCGCCCCCCACTGCCCCTCCTGTGCGTTCGAGTCGAACTCCCCGTCGGCCACGTATTTCCCCCGGGTGTGCTTGTTGGTCCGCCCCCACAGATACGGCGAGTTCACCCCCCGATGATGGAGCATGGTGCCCCACCCATTATACCGCTCGAGAAACCACAACACATCCGCCACGGTCCGAAACGATATCCTCGGCCTCATCTTCATCTTCATGGCGACATGATCTCGTTCAGGTTTTGGATCGTGATCAGGGAATAAGGCGGCAACATTACCGTCATTCCAACGGCCGGTGCAATAAGGAAGCGCGCAAGGCCGCGACCGTGGACGTATAGGAGGACCATGACCATTGGAATACCGACAGCCATGATTACGCCTTCGCCTTGAATCTGATCGGGCCACGGCGTCAAGTGGGGAATCCACGGCAGTGCAAGCAGCACGCCCCGTTTGCGTCGGCCAAGCTCGATCAGGAGTGATTCCCAATCCTTTTTAACACCATCGTTCGGAACGAGTCCAAATAAGGCTGGGTGGCTTGCGGACCAGGCCGGGACCACCGGAAGGATCCGATATCCGCCGTTTACAATCGCCGGGAGCATGTCTCATAGTAGGCCCCTCATCACGCCGTGATTTTATGTGTTTTGTGAATGATCAATTGGCGCCGTGGTGAAGTAACTCACGAAAGGACTTCGAGAATGGTCATCCAGCCCGCCGACGAGCTTCGCGAGCTTGTCACCAACATCTTTATCAAGGCCGGCGTGGACGAGGCCAACGCCCGGTTGGTCGCCCAACACCTGGTCGACGCGAACCTGCGCGGGGTCGACACCCATGGGGTCTGGCACGTGGCCCGCTATGTCGACGAAATAAAGGCCGGTCACATTCGGCCCAAGGAGCGTCCCGAGATTCACTCCGAGACTCCCAACCACGCACTGGTCAGGGGCAACTGGACGTTTGGGCACGTGTCCGCTCGCTTCGCCATCGAGGTCGCCATCGAGAAGGCGGCCGAGCAGGGCATCGCGGTGGTGGGCGCGGTCGAGCTTAACCACACCGGACGGGTCGGGGAATACACGGAGTTGGCCGCCAAGCACGGGATGATCGCCGTGTGTTGGCTGGCCGGCTTCGCCGAGCACGACGCGCGCGCGGCACCCCATGGGGGCAAACGAAGGGTTCTGGACGTCAATCCAATCAGTATCGGTGCTCCGGCCGACGGGGGGGTCGGGGTGCTGCTCGACTACGCGACGACGGCCAGCTCTTTCGTCAAGATCATCAATGCGCGGCGGGAGAACAGACCGGTGCCCGAGGGCTGGGTCATCGACGCCGAGGGCCGACCGACCACCGATGCCGCCAAGTTTTTCGAGGGGGGAGCGGTGCTGCCCTTCGGCGGGCACAAGGGCTACGCGCTCAATCTGGCGACCGAGGTTTTGAGCCGCATTTTTACCGGCGCCGATGATTGGGTCAAACCCGATCGGGGCGTGCCGCACATGCGCCATACGGGGATGACCATGATGGTCATGAAGGCCGACTTGTTCCAGCCGCTCGATCAATTCAGCCGGCGCACCACGGAATTCACCGATCGGGTGCGCGACGTTCCCCCCGCGCCCGGTTTTGAGGAGGTCCTGGTCCCGGGTGATCCGGAGGCGCGGACGCTCGCCGTTCGGTCGCGCGAGGGCATCCCGCTGCCCGATTACGTCTGGGAATCGCTCACCAAGTTAGTCGACTAGGCTGGACGACCGCTCGGTCCCTCGAACCTCGATCTCAAAATGGCGTCCCTTCAGCTTCGGGTCGACCTGGAGTCGAATCTGGCGGGGAGGCCCGCCCCAGACCCACGCCGGCAGGTTATCGAGGCGGATGCGGTAGGGGCCCGCATGGGATGGGTCCAAGTCAAGCCATAGGGCGCGATTCGAATCCGGCGGGTCGGGTCTATTCCATTCGACTCTTACGCGAGAGGTCTTCGGAGGGTCGCAAGTCAGGTGGAGTTCGACGGCGCCGGCGAGGGACGAGGGGTTCTCGATATCGAAGGAAAGGGGACCCTCCGGCGGAACCGTTCCCGCGCCGCGCCAGAGTACTTGCTGGGGTAGGGGAGGGGCGCCACGGTCCGAACGGCCCCAGACGAGTGGCAGTTTGTGCAGGTCGGTCGGCTTCAGCCATAGATCGGGGTGCGTCGCTCGGGCTTCAGACGGCGGCTTGTCCTTGACCCCTGGATCGCGGGGGAACCGTTCCAGCAGCAGGCTGTCCCCCGCCAGTCGCTCCGCCGGGCGGTAGTGTTCGAGCAAGTAGGCCGCGATTTTCCATTGGCGTACATAGGTCGGGATATCATCGGGGTGGTTCCAGTAGGGGTTGGGACCTCGGAAGAGGACCCAGCGGGGACGTTTGCGGTCCAGCGCTTGGATTACCTCGTCCTGCCAGCGCATCCCGCTCGCGTAATAGGCCGTGTAGAAACGCGAGGGACTGAGCAGGCCCGCCCAGGCATAGAACGCCGGCTGATTGCTGAAATCGTAGAAACCGTCCTCGAGCGTCACCCGCTCCTTGAGTTCACCGACCACGTCGAAGAAGTCCTGGGCGACCGGATCGGTCACGGGGTGGGAGAAGGGGGCCTGGGCGTTGGCTGCGTACCAGCGGAAACTATCCGCCAATTTGGGCAGCATCGCCTCGTTGCCGGCAGGGGCACCGAGTCGCGGGTGAGCGTAGGGCAACATGATGATCAGCACGGTCAGAACGATCGACCGCATCCCCGCCTGACCCGATTCCGACGCTCTGGTTGCCTGCCAAACGACCAGAGACGCCGCCAGCGCCCACGTGGGGACCATCGCGTAGGCGACATGGCCGAAATCGGCCCGGTCCAGCGCGCGGCCAAACGCCAGGATGCTGAACAGCGTCAGCAGGCCGATCATCGCGGCCAAGGGCGAGCGGTCGCGGCGGCGGATGTTCGCCAGGCTCACCCACACGCCCAGGATGCCCACGAGCGGCGAGATCAGGACGGCCAGCGTATTGAAATCGAGGGGGATTTTGTCGGCGTGGCGCTTGACCCGGAAATACTCCAGGTGCAGGTCCCAAACCACGCCCAACTGGTCGTTGGCCACGAACCAGATCACGGTTGGAACGGCGGCGATCAGGACACCGGCCGCATATGCGACCAGCGGGCCGAGTCTGTGACGCGGGCCCTCCCCGCCGACCGGCCCGGTCAATCCCAGTCCGCCCCAGACAGCCGCCCAGAGGAATCCGGTCGCCAAGACCAGGACCCCGGTATCGAGCGAGAAGAAGAGCGCGGCCCAACCCACGGCGCCGGCCAGGACCATCCAGCTCGGTTTTGCCGTCCGCGCGTACTCGAGCGTCATCAGGAGGGTGAGCCACATCGGGGCGTAGCGGGCGCTGGGCGGGCCGACGGAGGCCGCGCAGAGGGCCCCCAGTGCCAGTGCCGCCAGCCCCCAGCGCTCTCCCCAAGCCCGCAGATAGAACCAGCAAGCCAGGGCCGCGGCGACGGCGGCCAGCAGGCAATAGATCGAGAAATCGAGCGAATGGGCCTCGATGCGCGGCGGGCCGACCAGCCAACCAATCAGCGTGTTGATCGCGAAGCCGTGGACAAAGAAGATGTCGATCCACTGCCGCGCCCCGTGGGCCATGGCATGGGCGGCGTAGATAAACTCGCCCTGGTGAAACGCGTCGTAACCGGCGCTCGCGCCCGAGCCCAGCGCGAGCCAGGCCAGCACGCTCCAGGGTAGGAATCGGATAGGCCCAACTCGCGGAGACAGCCCCAGCCGGCGCCGACGCACACCGAGAAGAGTCGGGAGAAGTAAAACGCCCAAGGTTGCGAACGATAGGGAAACGGATCCCGGGACTGGCCATCCGAGCGTCCGTCCCAGGCGCATGGGCCACGCCGCCAGCGGTGCTATGGCCAATAGCAGCCAGGCCCACCACTCGAGCCTGTACGGCTTTCCTTGGACGACCGTGTCCACTTCACCGCTCGCATTTCGAGGCGGGAGCCAAAGTGCTGGAACGATAAGCAGCGCGGGCAGATAGAAGAGGACGCCGACCCAGCCGCGTGGGGCGAAAGCCTCGACCAGCAACCAGACCTGCAGCGCGACGGCCAAGGCGGCAAGAGGCCGGGGCGGCTTGTCCGGCTGAGGCTTCGCTTGCGGCTCCGGCGGGCCCGTGGAGGCCGCTCCTCGCCCCCAGGCCGGCCAGGCCAGGAACCCGATAAGGGCCAGTCCGACCAACCCATGAGTGAGGGCCTGGGGCTCCCGCGCGATCGACCGAATAAGCCAGGCGAGATGCCCGGCGGCGGGGGAGAATCTGAACCGCATCAGCAGATAGAGGGTTGCAAGGCCCAGGCCGAGCGCGCCGGTCGCGATCGCGAAGGCCCGTCCCGGCCGCGAGCCGGCCCACGCCGACCGTGAGCAGACCCGCGCCATCAGCCAACCAAGCCCCGCGCACAGGGCAAACCCCACGACATAGCTGAAGATCTCGATATTTGGGGGGTAATCGTGGACGGCGGGGGGACCGGCGACGCCGTTATAGGGGGCATACTCGAAACGCCGCACCCACCTCAGTGAGATGAGCAGCATGGCGACTCCCCATACACCCCCGGCCGCCGCAGCCACGGGAGTGATCGGCCCGGGTGCTCGGTTCGATGGTGAGTTGGCGGTCCAATAGGCCTGAGGAGGCTCCAAATCAATCACCCCCGGTCAGCGTGAACGCTTTTGCGCTGCGATGAGCACACAAAAAAGTTGAGTGCCATTGATAATTCCGGCAAAATCATAGTCTCATTCTCGCCCGAAAGGAACGGGCAACATGATGCGCGAAATGACCTGGATTCATCGTTTGATCGCCGTGTCCGCCGTGTGGCTGTTGCTCGGCCAACCTCCGGAGGCGCGCGAAGACCAGGAAACTAAAAGCAATTCCCGATCGAGCGTCGGCCAGCACTATCGGGCGCGTCAATTGGCGCGCGATGCCAAATTGCGCCGCCAGAAGCCGGACCGCGAGTTGGTTGACGTGGAGCCGGTGCCCTGGGTGAACGCCGCGGGCGAGCGGCTGGTGGGCGTGGTGGAGTCGCGGACGTTTACCAGAGCGCAGTTGGATTTTCGGGTCCGGCTGTTCCTGCGCGCCGAACCGCGCCTGAATGATGATCCCGAGAAGAGGGAAGACCGCCGCATTCTGACCGAGAGCCGTATTCTGAATGATTGGGTCAAGACGACGGCCCTGGCCGTGTGCGCCGAGGACCTGGGATTGACGGCCACCGATGAGGAAGTCAAACGAGTCTTCAGCGATCTGTCCAAGGGGAGTGGGGAATCGTGGGACGATACCGAGGAAGTCAAGCGGTTGATCGGCATTCCCGAGCGCGAACTGCGGAGGGAGACCCTCGACGCGATCCTGGTGGACAAACTCCTGCGGCGCGAGATCGAGGCCCGTTACAGCGAGCGTGAAGCGCGTCGGACATTCCGGCGCGGCCCCGAGGCGTTCCTCCAGCCCACTCGCGTGCGCGCCTGGCATATCTTCCACGCTCAGGTGGGCCGCCCCATTAAGAAGCGAACTTGGTATTTCAAAGAGGTTTCCGAAATCGAGATCACATTGAAGAAACTGCGCAAGCGACTGAAAGACGCCGAGAATGAACTGGAGGTGCTCCAGATCAAGAAGGAGCTTGAGAGACGGATCGAGATTGCGCTCACCGAGATGGTTTGGGTATCCGAGGAAGGACACCTTGCCAAGAAGATCAAAGACGCCCTGTTCTCGCTGGAGCCCGGTAAAACCAGCAAGGTGATCAAGTTGCAGCACCGGGTCGGAGGGAAGGTCGATTACCACATCTTTCGCGTCATCGAGCGCAAGGAGGGCAATCAGCCGACGTTCGAGCAGGCAAAACCGCAGATTGAAAACCTGTTCATGAATAAGATCCGCGATCCATTCTACGAGGCCATCAAATCGAAATATGATATCTATCAGGCCGCCTCGGGCTTGAACAAGTGGTACCACGTGGCGAAGGCGCCGCCGCCGGTCCCCGTTTCACGTATCGATCCGACGGCCCTAGCCATCGACCTGCCTCAAGGGGGCGAAGCAAAGCCCAGGCCCAAGAACCAGCCGCCGCGGGTCAAGGATGTCCTCGACCTGAAAGCCGCGCAAGACGCCGCAAGGCTCTCCCGCAAGCTCGAAGAGCACCAGTGGGACGGTCTTTTGCTCGACGACCGTGTCGACGACGCGGATTAGAATGCAGCCTCCAATGGAGCCAGATTGTCCGCCCTACGCGCCGTACTTAGCGCGGTAGGCCTCGATTCGCTCCAGGAGTGGATCGTTCAGGATCAACTGGCCGTCGATGGGTCGCTCGCGCAGGCATTGGACGATTTCGTCCAACGTGACGATCGGAAACGCGTCGATGTTCAAATCCGCGCCCAGCTCGGCCAGGGCACTTTGCTCTGCGCGGCCGCGTTCCTGGCGATCGACCGACACGATCAGCCCCGCCAATCGGACGTCGGCGATGCCGGTGAGCAATTCAGCGGACTCACGCACCGAGGCGCCGGACGTGGCCACATCCTCGACGATCACGACCCGCTCGCCGTCTCGTGGCTGGTGGCCGACGATCAGGCCGCCCTCGCCGTGGTTTTTGGCCTCCTTGCGGTTGAAGGCGAAGGGGACCTCGCGTCCGATGGGCCAGCTGAGCGCGATCGCGGTGGCGGTGACCAGCGGGATGCCCTTGTAGGCCGGACCGTAGAGGAAATCAAAGCCGTCTCCCAGCCGTTCGTGGAGGGCCTGGGCATAGAACTGACCGAGCCGAGCGAGCCTGGCTCCGGTGTCGAACCGGCCGGTATTGATAAAGAAAGGGGTCTTGCGACCGCTCTTGGTGACGAATTCCCCAAAGTTGAGGACGCCTGAGCGCACCATGAACTCGACAAAGGCCGCCTTATATCCCTTCACGGGGCCGCTTTCTCCCACCTTTGCCGATGGGGTTGAAACAGGAAACATATCCCCTCCTCCGCCAGTTGAGTCCGAAATGACGCGTAAGTCAAGCGTTTTCCGTGTGTTACGCTGGTTGAAGCCCTTCCCAGGGCCTGCGTCCTGAGTATATACATGGGACGGTTATCTGTCACGCTAGGCCGGTTAGAAAATCGTCAAATGGACCGACGCCCCCCGCCGGGCGCAAGAAATGGTGGCAAAACGCCCTCTAATTCCTCTACTGTAGAGTGTACTTATCCGTCAGCGTCGGCGGTGAGATAGCCTCGCTGGGCAGTTGTAGGTTTCCAGACCGGAGGGTGTCGGCATGAGTCCAAAGCTTTTAGTTATCAATCCCGAACATTGCATGGAAGTTCAGTTCGAGCAGCAAATCACGATGGGGCGGGATGTGTTCAACTCGCTGAGCCTGCAGGACCCCGAGGTCTCCCGCTCCCACGCGATCATCTTCGAGCAGGAGAGCGAGATGATCATCAAGGACCTCAAGAGCCGCAACGGCATTTACGTGCGGGGGGACAAGTTCGTGGAAAGCACGCTCCAGCCCGGCGATGAGATCATCGTGGGCGCGACGGTCATGATCTACGAGCCGCCGGACACGCTGGACCTGAACGGCGTCCTCTCCAAACGCGGCAAGTATCTGGTCGGAAAGCGCGTGGGCGTCTCGGGCGACGACGCCGCGCGGCCAGTGACGATCTACACCATGAAGGAACTGGACCAGGCCGTCGAGACGTTGCTCAAACAGACGCAAAAGAACTCGTTCTTCAACATCGACATTGCGCTGTTCCTGCTGCGGGCGATCAAGGACATGAACGACTCGCCGGACGCCACTCAGCTTCTGGAGCGGGGGTTGCGGCACGCGACCGAATACCTGGGCGGCCATCGCGGCGTCATCATGGAGACCGATGAGGAGAAGAAGCACCTCAAGGTGCGGGCGATCCTGTCGACCGACAACTCGGAGACGGTGCGGATCGGCCAGCCGATCCTGCGCGTGCTGCTCGAGGCGGAAAAGGCGATCTACTGCCCCGACGTGGCGCAGGACCGGCGTTTCGAGTGTGACTCGGCGGAGGCCAGCCGGGTCCTCCATTCATTTGTCGCCTGCCCGATCCGCAGCGGCGACGAACTGTTCGGTTTCATCTACCTGGATTCGGAGGACAAGGGGCTGAGCTATGACTTCTCGGCCCTGCGTTCGTTGTATATGATCGCCTCGCACATGGGGGCCCTGCTGCGTAGCCGCGATTTGCACTTCAAGAAATACACCCCGTCCGAATCGGCGGAGGTCGCCTCGGTTTCATGACCTCGACGGTCATTGAGACCGCTCAATCCTTGACAGCCATCATCATCATGTTCGGCCTGTTTTGTGCCTTGATGGAATGGCTGTGGGCCTCTCCCGAACAGGTTGAACGGGGGCGGCTCGAGGCCCGGGTGTGGTGCATCGCGGGCCTGGGCCTTGCGGTCGGGCTGGTCCTCGCGCGGGGCGAGTTGACAGGGCACGGCGCAATCTGGCTGATTCAGGGGTTGCTCGTCGCGGTGCTGGTGCGCGTGGGGGGGATGTGGGCTATGCGTTGCGGCGTCAATCCGTTCGGGCTGCTGCGCCGGCGTTGGCGGCGGTGGCCCTGGCGCTGGCTGCTGACGGCGCTGGGCGCGATTTGGGTCTGGACGGCGCTCCTGATGAACTGGTTCAAGCCCCGGGCGTCCGAGGCGATGGTTGAGGGGCTTGGGCTGGATCAGATGCACCCTTACCTCGTGTGGCCGTTTCTGGTTGGGATCATTTCGCTGGCACCGATCCTCGAGGAGTGCTTTTTTCGGCATTACCTGCTTTATCGGCTCGCCTGGCAACTGCGGCGGGGACCGGCGCCGATGGCGATTTCGATCGCCCTGACGAGCCTGCTGTGGGCGGTCGCCCACGTGGGATTCATGCAGCCCGTCTGGCTCAAGCTAGTCCAGACCGGGGCGATCGGCATCGTGCTCGGCATGACCGCGCGCCGTCACGGACTCGAGGCCGCCATCGCGCTGCACTGGGCGTTCAATCTGTTTATGATTCCGTTGGGGATGTGGGTCAGCGGTTAGAGCGCGAGACGTCTTGCAGCGTCCCAATCGGGTATCCTGAGTCTTCGTGGGAGGGGTTCGCTACGCGAAATCGAGATTCTCGGTGATTCTCGTGCCGTCTTTCTTGAATGATTCCATGTAGCGTTGAATCCTCTCCCTGGCCATCGGCAGATCATGATTATTCAAGTTGATATTCAGCAGGTCGATGTACCAGGGGGCTTTGACGCCGTCCAGGACGTATGCTTCAACGATCTCGCGGGCGATCGGCAGAGTCGTTGTTTTTGAATTGTCGTGGACGTCCTTGTTGCTCGCGTGGAGCAGTTTTTCGGCTTCTTCCGCCAATAACCTCTCGAACAGCTCGACCGAAAAGTCCTCGCCCGCTTTCTTGCCCGTATCGGGGTCGTTTTCGGTCAGTTTCGCGCCCTTGTGGATCCATTCCCACAGGATGCTGAGTCGAATCTCGCCCGTCGCCATGTCTTCCATCAGATACAGAACGCCGTCGTCGCCGAAGAAGTCGGCCGGCTTGAGTGCCGCGGCCTGAGATCCCTGTCCGAACGCGTTGCCGTATTGCAGGCCGACGCTCAGTAGGTTGCGCGCCCCTCGGACCGTCCGCGGGGCCGGATCGAGCAGGGTCAGGCCGTCGGCGTGGGCTTGCGAGTAGGTCAGCGCGGGGAATGACCGGCCGAGTTGGTTGGCGTCGCCCACCGTTTCCCACACGGGCCGGACGATGTGGACCATCTTCCAATGGGCGACCCACTTGCCGCTTGCCCCTTCGCGCTGCTCGCGCTCCGCTCCCGCGAACGCCTTCTTCATGCTTTCGGCGACGCCATCTTTCGTGCCGACGGGGATATTGGGCTCCATCCCGCCTTGCCACAGCGCGCAGTTGCCGTTCAAATCCGGCGTATTGACCGCCCGCCGGACCCGGTCCTCGTAATTGCGCATATAGGCGTAGGTCATCGTGATCGATTCGATGTTCGGGTTGATGAAGTCGGGGTCCCACGCCATCGCATCGGCAACGCTGTTGATGTAATCCCAGCGGCCCGTGTTATACCCGGCGAAATGCAGGCCCAGGGCGGCGCGGATTTCCATCAATTGAAACGTCGCTTCGAGCTGTTCGACGAGGACGTAAACCTTGATCGCGCCGACGGGGAGGCCGAGGTGTTCTTCGAGCGCCGACAGCATCTCGTTCCACAGCGCCGCCTCCTCGGCGGTCTGAATCTTGGGCAGATACAGGACGATCGATGAACCCGCCGCCTGCAATTGCCGGTAGTTGTTGACGACATACAGCGTCACGTCGACGATCGATGCCGAAAACCCGCGACCCTTGGCGTCGCGAATGTGCCGGTCGTCTAGATGCAATCCGCGCGCACGGAAGATTTTGGTCGTGAAGCCCAGTTGTTCGCGCCAATCGCGAACGATCTCCCGCCCAAGGAACCCCGCAGACCATTGGTTTATCTCCTTGGCGACCTGTTCGGCCGCTTCCATGAAGACGGGGTCCTTGTTGATGGCCAGTTTGAGGTTACGTTGATTATCGAGCGACATGGTCGTGATCTGCCCCAAGGCGTCCTCGCCGTCAAACATCCAACCGTCGGCGCCCGAAAGCAGCGCGTAGGCGACGTTGCGGATGCTCTTCTCGATCGGAGCATCCGGTTTCGCCCCGGGGCCGGTTCCCTGAATCCATTGTCGCTGGAGATCGACGGGGATTTCGGAACCAACAAACTTCCCATCCCTCCCCTCTTGCGCCTTGATGCTGGTTCGCGCGATAAGATCGTCTGGATTGAGGAACGCGATCCTTTGTTTGTTCCGGGTCCGTTGCGCTCTTCTTTCGATTCGTTTTGACATGACCATCTTTTGATCGTCATTGAACCAAGCCAAGAATGCCAACGCGGTCATTACTTCTGGTGTATAGACGTCAGAATAGGAACTTTGAAGACCGGCACGAATCTCCAGCTTTGCAAATTCAGTGGAGGACCTCATGGATTGGTCATCAATCTTATGGTTGGTGTCCATACTCTAGATATCTCCTTATGATTTAATCATATATGAGTATCGCCTGACAGTGTTCTTATGTCGACACTTTAACTACGGTCCGTCAAGCGAGGGTACGGTTTGCCTCTCCCTTTCCCCAAGATCTCCAAGAAGCCATTTATCTCGCCTCTTTTTCCACATCCTTGTATTCTTCTGAATAGGTGACAAGAACGCGGAACATATAAACTGCCAACTGTTTTAAGGATAGATTATATTTATCTGGAGTCTAATAAATAAGATTCTCAGTTTTTTGTATGTTTCGTGGATTACAATACTGAGTCCATGTTTGTCGTGTGCAAATATCAGAAAACCTAGCCCTCTTCGAAGATGTTTTACAATCCCCCTAAAGTCCTGTTCTGCAAGAGATCCATCTTTGACGACAAGGCAAAGTACGCCAGGTTTGTCTTTACCAGATTTGTCTTTATGTCGATTGATCCAATAATAATCATCGAGGTGAGGCTCAACAAAGACACGACACACCCTTTTGACATCAGGGCATGGATTTTTATTCCCGGCCGCTATCGCATCTCCACGCGCTTTGTTATTCCTTTGGTCGGCAAAGTCGAAAAAGTGGTCGTAATACTTTCAAGCGCTACTTTGCCAAGATCTTTATGACCACAGAGAGCGGCGACATAGTTGCAGCTAGTACCTGGCACTAGAGCCTGTTAACTCTAAACAATTGACTTTTGGGGCGGATGGCGTCATGATCCTTTAATGATGCAGATCACTCCCGAACAATACGAAAAGATTGCCCCGTGTTTGCCGAAACAGCGGGGAAATGTCAGCCTGTCCAACCTCCAAGTGCTCAACGCGATCCTCTACGTGGCGGAACACGGCTGCAAATGGCGCGGCCTGCCGAGCCATTACGGCAACTGGCACACGATTTACACTCGCATGAATCGTTGGGCCAAGCGCGGCGTTTTGGCTCGTGTTTTCGAGCAAATCCAACGCCTGCGGATCGCTCGGATCAAACTGGAGGCCGTCTCGCTCGACAACACGTGCGTCAAAGTTCATCCCGACGGGACCGGCGCATTAAAAAAAACGGTCCCCAGGCCATC